>NZ_CEWOCJ010000004.1:0-224629 GCF_982512915.1 Flaviramulus sp.
TAAAGTTTATTTAATAAATTCATATTCTATTAAGTCTGATATATTTTGCCTAACGTTGATGTGTATGATTAGTGGCGTGTTTAAGCACCTAATTTAGCAAATAAAAACAGAATAGAAAATCCGCTAGGATTTTCGTAAGCAAGCCAAAACTAGCCATTAATTACACACGGTGTTGGCAACAGTTTTTATTTTTCTATAATTTTTCATTCAAATCTTGCCTACCAACAATCGCCATAATTTCAATAACATTCTCATTTACTTTGAAGTAAATACTATCAATCCCGCAAACACAGCGTCTATAATCTTTTTTTATATAATCAACGGATTCGAAAGAATAGGGTCTTTGAGCAATAATGTCAAAATATTCAAAAAATGATTCAAAGTATTTATCCGCTTGAGTCATCCCAAACTTTCTTACTCCGTAATGATGAATTCTTATCAAGTCATTTTTCGCTTCGTTACTTAATTTGTATTTAGTCATTAAGTAAAGACTTTGATTGAGCTAGAATTTCATTTTTCCTATCGCTTGTAAATCCACTGTTTTCAGCTTTTTCCAATTTAGCACGAACCCAATTAATTTCAACTTGTTGTTTTCGGGCTTGTCTGATTAAGTCATTTACGAGTTCACTCTTGCTAGAATATTCTTTTTTGTCCACTTGAGTTTTTAGCCATTCATCGTTTGGTTTTGTGAATGATATGCTTTGTCTTGCCATAATTTAATTATTTGATGTAAATATACACCAAATACGCATCTTTTCCAAATGTCTTGTCCTGAAATATGGCTACAGGTTAAAATTGATTTTTAAGCTGATAATTTATATACCATATTAGGTGTTTTATAGTCTAAAGATAAATGTAATCTTATTTCGTTGTATAAATTAATTGCATTTTTTGCAGCTCTCTGAGCGTGTGCTACGTTATCAAAGGTTTGGTCGAGATAGAACTCATCTTTTAAGATGCCGTTTACACGTTCGGCCATGGCATTTTCATAACAATGATTTTCTTCAGTCATGCTAATATCTATCTTATTTCTTTTTAATGTTTGTGTGTATACATTGCTACAATATTGTATACCTCTATCCGAATGATGGATAAGATGTTTAATGTCTTTAGCTTGATAAATAGCCTTATTAAGTGCTCTGACACATCCATTAAGTTCTAGGCTATCACTTAGGTCGTATCCTACGATTTTACGAGAATACATGTCTGTAATAAGCGCGAGATAGCAAAACCCTTTTATGGTTCGGATATAGGTAATATCAGATACCCAAACTTGGTTTGGTCCAGTAACTTCCATGTCTTTTATGAGGTTATTATACTTATAAAAACGATGATGTGAATTGGTTGTTCTAGCACTAGTTTTCTTTCTAAGTGTAAGCATATTGTATTTTCTAAGCACGTTAAACAAGGTGTCTCTACCAACTTTAAGATTGGCTTTAGTAAATTCATTATCCAATGATTTTACAAGTTTACGAACCCCTTCTCTAGGAAGGGATTTACGTTTTTTACCGACTATGTTTATAATCTGTTGTTCTAGTTTTAAACACTTATCAGCTCTAGATTTGTATTTATAATACGCATCACGTTTAAGTCCAAAACAATGAGTTATAGTCTGTAAAGAAGCAAATCCCTTAGATTTTTCTTTAGCTTTAATTAAGGCTTTATACTTAACTTTTTTTTTAGTTCAGCCACAGATTTATAGCCAAGATCTTCAGCAGCTACTTCCAGGTATGAATCTAATACCATAGCATCGAGATCCTTTTTAAGTAACAGTTTTTTTAGCTGTTCAATCTCTTTTTGAAGCGCTTTAATTCTAGATATTTCGTCTTTTGTTTCCACTTTTACTCTGGTGTTCATTAAGTCTTTACGATTGTACTTTTTAATCCACTCATTTACAGTTGTAGGTGCGATAGAGTAGAGTTTACAAAGTTCGCTCTTTGTGTGCTTTCCGGTTGTAAGTTCGGCTAAAATTTTTAATTTAAAAGGTTCTGAATACCGTCTAATTACTTTGTCATTTCTGTACATAATGTTTAAAATTATGTAGCCTTTATTCAGGACGGGTCATAATTGGCTATAACGTTGATGTATATGGTTTGTTGCGTGGTTAAGCACCTAATTTAGCAAATAAAAACCGAATAGAAAATCCGCGAGGATTTTCGTAAGTAGGCTAGAACTAGCAATAAATTATATACGGTGTTAGCCTTTCGTTATTTTTAATTCCTTAATATTTGCTCAGTGTTTTTTGAATACTTGTTATAAGTTCATCTGAAATACAAAAGTTTGGTAAAGTCATTATAGGACGAATTGCTAAAGTAGAATTTTGGCCAATCCATTTTTAATATTCAAGACAATAAAGTTAATATTAGATTTTGATTTGTCCCTTTTTACTTCAGTTTGAGCTTCTTTGTATTGTGACTTTTTAGTTTCAGAACTGTGAGAAACTACTAGATTTGCTAGCGTAGAATAAAATTTATTTCGTTGTTTGTGCGTTTTATTAAGGATGCTTATTTTAATATCTGTATAATCCACTTTTAAATCAATTGTGGAGTTATTTTTATTGCCAGAAATTGTATAGTATAATTTTTTAAACTCCCCAGACATCACCGTATTAAGATTAGGAGTACAGAAGGTATTTATCTCGTTTAAATCTAAAGCATCTATCTCTGATTTAAAAGTGAAGTTGTCATTTTGGTTGTAGAGGTCAAAGTTCCATTCTGCCGTAACGGGAAATTTACCATAAAAGTTAGAGTGAATATTTATTTTTAAAGGACTAATACTATCTATATTGGTTAAGTTTTGAATATTGATATTACTATTTGTAAAAATCAATTCACCGCCTGAGTTATAAGAGTGTACACGTTCTTTATAACGTACTCCCGCATTTTTAATATTAAAACTGTCAATTTTGAATCTTAAAGGAATATTCCTAATCATTTCACTAATCATGGGTTTATTAGTTAAATCATCAGAAACTAGTTTATCTCTGTAAATTTTTAAATTTGGATTAATTAGATCTAAAACATGAAGATTTATAGTTGGCTGATCTAAATTCAAATCTAATGCAATATGCGCTAGACTAATGGTGTCAATTCCGAGGTCATAATGATCGCGCTCAGTTGAAATATGGTGGTGTAATTCTTGTGGCTTATATTTTGTCTTTAATTCAACCTCACTTAATATGGTATTTAAATGTGTTCCTTTAATTTGTTTAATTTTTAGGTTCTCAAAAGGACCTAACTTCATTAAAATAGAATCAGAGTTTATCGTATAGCTTTTATATATAAGTCCTGGGTTCGTACTGATGTCAGATATGCTAATGTCATCTACTTTTAGGTTGAAATTAGTTGCAGAAAGTTTTAGCGAATCTTTGGTGTCATCAATTAGTTTTAAGTTAGCATTTTCAATAATAAAATGGTTTAATGTAATAGCTTCAATGATCTTATCATCATTTGAAATAGTCGTGTTTTTATCATCTCTTAGATTGAAATTATTATGAATAAAACCTTTTGGTGTGTTTAGTAAAATAGTGTTGAAAGAAATATTCTTATTAAAAATATAATCAATAAGACCAAAATTCTTGATAGCGATTTCTTTTATTGTAATAGCCCCTACAATAATATGTCCAGTAGTGTCCGTTAATTGTAAGTTAGGCTCATTGATGGTAAAAGATCGTGCAAAGGTGTTTAGGCTAATGTCTTTGTATTTTAAATGTATTTGTTGGGGTAGTTTTTCAGACAGCGTTGCTTCAATTTCACTAATTATAAAGCTTTTTGAGACCAAAGCTGCAAGACATAAAGTTACAATAATGATTAAAGCGAATTTGATAATTTTTGACAGTGAAATTTTCATAACGAAATTTACAAAAAATTATTAATGAAAATAACGTTGCGTTAATTTACTTGTTTTAAGATTGGTTAAAGGTCATTCAAAATGTCTTGTCCTGAAATATGGCTACAGGTTAAAATTGATTTTTTAATAATTTTAATTTTTAACTCTAGTAACTTCTTTTACGTCGACGCTTTTTAAATTTACGAACCATTTTACTAATTAGGCTATATACAAAATGATTGGTTTTTGCATAATGGAAAGATATAAAGCAAACAACAATCATGAAAATTAATGCACCTAAAACAGCTTCCAAAGGTTCTAATGATTTATTAAAATAACGTTTAAGGCCATATCCAGTATAGCTTCCGTAAAGTAAAACAAAATGAATTACATAGATAGAAAGTGTTTTTTCTCCAATTTTTGTTATTAATGATTGTTTTAAAAAGCGTTCTAAGCCATAAAATATACCAAACAAAATAAACACATTACCAAGTCTGATAAACAAATAATTAAAATCTGCGCTTAACTGAAATAATTCAATATTTGTAATTTTTGAAAGAAAAATTAATAATGGAGTTGATACATAAATTAAAAGCAAACCAACTACAAAAAATGTGGTGACTGTTATGTTTTTAAAATGGTATTTATTTGAGTGCCTAAAAAATATAGTTGATAAAAAAGCGCCAAAGGCAGAGTAACCAAACCATGGTAAAATTGTAAAAACAGACCCATTGGCTTTGGATATGTAATTAGCAAAAAATGAAGGCACATCTTCTATAACTAAAGCTCTATAAAGTGGTTCAGTTACAAAACATAAGCATCCAATGGTAAAAAGTACTATTGAGAAAATATAACTGTGTTTTTTAAATAGACTATGTAATAGTACCAGCAATAAAAGGGACAAGCCAATACATTGCAAAACATCAACCACCAAAAAGTACGAACTAAAATAACCATCTAACCAGCTTAAAAGATTGATGCGCAAACTATACCCAATAACAAGGAGCAACAAACCTCTAAAAATGCCTTTTTTCATTCTTTCTTTATCAGCACCTTTAGCATAAGCACGCAATAATAAATAAGCAAAAACTAACCCCGAAATAGTAAAAAAAACAGGAGCCGTAATACCTCTAAAGTAACTCCAAATATTATAAATTGTGTAGTTAGGATTTCTGTAAACGGGATTTAAAAGGGTATCTATAAAATGCCCTTGAAGCATCATTAAAATAGCAAATGCTCTAACAGCATCTATGAAGTATAAACGATTAGTTTGCAAGATTAGTTAGTTTATTAAGTATAAATATAGTTTTAAATATTAAAAGTTTATGTTGGTTATATGATATATTTATAAAATTAAAACTTAAAACGACACTATTGATGAATGAGCTTATTAAAACCTTTTCAGATTTAGCTTGGGGGATACCATTAGTAATTTTGTTAATAGGAGGCGGTTTATATCTTTTAATACTATCTAGATTTTTACCTTTCAGGTATTTGGGGCATGCTATTCAAGTGTTACGCGGTAAGTATGATAATGTATACGATGCAGGAGAGATTAGTCATTTTAAAGCCTTAACTACCGCATTATCTTCCACTATTGGTATGGGAAATATTGCAGGTGTAGCAGTAGCTATTTCTGTTGGCGGACCAGGAGCCATGTTTTGGATGTGGGTAAGTGCCATAGTTGGTATGTCCACTAAATTTTTTACTTGCACACTAGCCATTATGTATCGTGGTAAAGATAGTGCTGGTTATTTGCAAGGCGGACCCATGTATTTTATAATGGAAGGTTTAGGTAAATCTTGGAAACCATTGGCAGCTATGTTTTGTTTATTTGGCATGCTAGGTGCTTTACCAGTTGTTAATGTTAATCAACTAACACAGGCCATAAACGACATTATCTTAATCCCTAATGGTGTAGAAGTAGGTTTTAAATCGAATCTTATTTTTGCATTTATATTGGTTATTTTAACGGCTTCAATTATTTTGGGAGGCTTAAAACGAATAAGTCATACAGCTTCTAAAATGGTGCCGAGTATGGTAATACTATATTTTGCTTTGGTAGTCTTTATTTTGATATCAAATTATGAAGTAGTTCCAAAATATTTCATGATGATTTTTACGGATGCTTTTTCTGCTGAAAACTATAAAGGCGATTCTTTTTACGGAGGTATTTTGGGAGCTTTAATTTTATTAGGTATCCGAAGAGGTGCTTTTTCAAACGAGGCAGGAATTGGTACAGCACCCATGGCGCATGGTGCAGCTAAAACAAACGAACCTATTCGCGAAGGCTTAGTAGCCATGTTAGGACCTGCTATTGATACATTAGTAGTTTGTACACTAACTGCTTTAGCCATTTTAGTTACAGGCGTTTGGGAAACGACTTCAGATAATGGTGTAAGTTTAACAGCTGCTGCATTTACACATACGATGCCTTTATATGGTAAATACTTGTTAATGGTTTGTGTTGCTATTTTTAGTATTTCTTCATTGTTTTCTTATTCGTATTATGGAACCAAGTGTCTTTCTTTTTTAATAGGAGACCATAACAAACACTATTACAATTACATCTATATCATCAGCATTATTTTGGCAGCAACCACACCATTCAGTATGATGCTTAATTTAATTGATGGGGTATTTGCACTTATGGCTATTCCAACCATGTTATCCACAATTATATTAGCACCAAAAGTTATAAAAGAATTTAGAGCATATTTAAAACGAATTTGAAATTTTAGACCTAATACTACCTTGTTTTAGATGGATATACACCTCCTTAATTATATAAATTCTATTAATTTTGAATATTAAACACAAACAATAAAAATTTATTTACGATAGATTATGAAAAAAAATAACAACGCAAAGGCTTATTGGAAAGAAAATATAAGATACGTTCTTTTACTTTTGGTAATATGGTTTATAGTTTCTTACGGAGCTGGGATATTATTTAAAGATTACTTAAATCATTATAAACTAGGAGGATTTAAATTAGGGTTTTGGTTTGCGCAACAAGGGTCTATGTATGTGTTTGTTATACTCATATTTGTGTATGTTCGATTAATGAATAAACTTGATAAAAAATATGGGTATGATGAATAGTCTTTTTATCGTTGAGTCGTTCGGAGTTCAAAATTGGACTTATATTTTAGTAGGAATTACATTTACAATTTATATAGGGATTGCTATCTGGACACGCGCAGGTTCCACTAAAGAGTTTTATGTTGCTGGAGGTGGAGTTTCACCTTTGGCTAATGGAATGGCAACTGCAGCAGATTGGATGAGTGCTGCATCTTTTATATCTATGGCTGGAATTATTTCTTTTGATGGCTATGATGGCGCAGTTTATCTTATGGGTTGGACTGGCGGTTATGTACTTTTAGCTTTATTATTAGCGCCTTATTTACGAAAATTTGGAAAGTTTACGGTACCAGATTTTATTGGAGATCGATATTATTCAAATACGGCACGCTTAGTTGGAGTTATTTGTGCGCTTTTAGTGTCGTTTACTTATGTAGCAGGACAAATGCGAGGTGTAGGGCTTGTGTTTTCTCGTTTCTTAGAGGTTGATATAAACACAGGTGTTATCATAGGAATGCTTATCGTATTATTTTATGCTGTGCTAGGAGGTATGAAGGGTATCACATATACACAAGTTGCACAGTATTGTGTACTTATTTTTGCTTTTATGGTACCAGCAATTTTTATTTCTATTCAAATAACAGGAAATCCAATTCCGCAATTAGGTTTTGGTAGCACATTGGCCGATGGTTCTGGAACTTTTTTACTTGATAAATTAGATAGTTTAAGTACCGATCTTGGTTTTAATGAATATACAGAAGGGTCAAAATCTATGATAGATGTATTTGCAATTACATTAGCCCTTATGGTAGGTACGGCAGGTTTACCACATGTTATTGTACGTTTTTTTACAGTAAAGAGAGTGAAAGATGCTAGGAAATCTGCAGGTTTAGCACTATTACTAATAGTTATTTTATATACTACAGCGCCAGCGGTTTCTGTTTTTGCTAGAACTAATATGATTGAGACGGTATCTAATAAACCCTATGCAGAAGTACCTGTGTGGTTTAAAAAATGGGAGACTACAGGTTTAATTGTTTTTAACGATAAAAATAACGATGGACTTATACAATATGTTGCAGATGAAGCAAAAAACGAATTAGTTGTAGATAAAGATATCATGGTTTTAGCAAACCCAGAAATTGCAAAACTACCAGATTGGGTTATAGCTTTAGTTGCAGCTGGTGCATTGGCAGCAGCTCTATCAACAGCAGCTGGTTTACTTTTAGTTATTTCTGCTTCTGTTTCTCATGATTTAATTAAGAAAATGATGAACCCTAATATTTCAGAAAAAGGGGAGTTAATAGCAGCACGATTATCTGCAGTAGTTGCAGTGTGTGTTGCAGGATATTTTGGAATTAATCCGCCAGGTTTTGTAGCGGCAACCGTAGCTTTAGCATTTGGTTTAGCAGCAGCATCTTTTTTTCCTGCCATTATTTTAGGTATTTTTTATAAAAAAATGAATAAAGAAGGCGCTATTGCAGGAATGGTTGTTGGTATTTTATCCATGTTATTTTATATGACTAAATTTAAGTTTGGGTGGTTTGGTGGCGGCACTAAAGCCGATTGGTGGTTTGGTATTTCCCCTGAAGGATTTGGAACTGTAGCCATGTTTTTAAATTTTATAATTTCTGTAATTATTATGAAATTTACACCCGAACCACCACAAGATGTTCAAGAAATTGTAGAATTAATAAGAATACCAAGTGGAGCAGGAGAGGCTTCCAATCATTAATAGTATCCTCTAGAAAATTTATTTACTTTTAAATAAAATATTTTTAATCAAACATGAGTAATTATCACATCAAACATTTAGAAGAATATTATCAAGTTTATAGAAAATCCATAAGAGAACCTGAAAATTTTTGGGAAGAAGTTGCAGAAGAACACTTTATGTGGCGAAAAAAATGGGATGAGGTATTAAGTTGGGATTTCACAAAACCAGAAGTTAAATGGTTTGAAGGAGCTAAACTTAATATTACCGAAAATTGTATAGACAGGCATTTGGCAACCCGTGGTGATAAAACAGCCATTTTGTTTGAGCCTAACAATCCAGACGAAGCTTCAGAACATATAACTTACAGACAACTTTATAAACGTGTAAATAAATTTGCTAATGTTTTAAAAAATCAAGGTATTACAAAAGGAGATCGTGTTTGTATTTATTTACCCATGATTCCAGAATTAGCCATAGCTGTTTTAGCTTGTGCTCGAATTGGTGCGATACACTCTGTTGTATTTGCAGGATTTTCAGCTACGGCATTAGCAACCAGAATTAATGATAGTGATTGTAAAATGGTTATTACCAGTGATGGGTCTTATCGTGGTGCGAAAACTATCGATTTAAAAGGTATTGTTGATGATGCATTAGAAGATTGTACATGTGTTAAAACCGTATTAGTGGCAAAACGTATTCATTCAGAAATTTCAATGGAAGCTGGAAGAGATCATTGGTTACAACCACTTTTAGATGAGGCTTATGAAGATTGTAATATTGAGATTATGAATGCTGAAGATCCTCTTTTTATTCTTTACACCTCTGGTTCAACAGGAAAACCAAAGGGTATGGTGCACACAACCGCAGGCTATATGGTTTATACAGCATATACTTTTAAAAACGTATTTCAATATAAAGAAAATGATGTGTATTGGTGTACTGCTGATATAGGTTGGATTACGGGACATAGTTACATAGTTTATGGCCCATTACTAAATGGCGCTACCACAGTTTTGTTTGAAGGTGTACCTAGTTATCCAAATTTTGGTCGTTTTTGGGAGATTGTAGAAAAGCATAAAGTAAATCAGTTTTACACGGCACCTACAGCCATTCGTGCTTTAGCAAAAGAGGGCATTGAGTTAATTGAAAAACACGATTTATCATCCTTAAAAGTTTTAGGATCCGTTGGAGAGCCTATTAATGAAGAAGCATGGCATTGGTATAACGACAATATTGGTAAAAAGAAAAGCCCCATCGTTGATACGTGGTGGCAGACCGAAACTGGTGGTATCATGATAACCCCTATTCCTTTTGTTACGCCCACAAAACCAACCTATGCAACGTTACCTTTTATTGGTATACAACCAGCATTGATGGATGAAAATGGTAAAGAAATAAAAGGTAATTTGGTAGACGGACGCTTATGTATAAAATTCCCATGGCCCAGTATAGCTAGAACCATTTGGGGAAATCATGAGCGCTATCGAGATACTTATTTTTCAGCATATGAAAATAAGTATTTCACAGGTGATGGTGCTTTGCGCGATGAGGTTGGTTATTATAGAATTACTGGAAGAGTAGATGACGTTATTATTGTATCTGGCCATAATTTAGGAACAGCTCCTATTGAAGATGCTATTAATGAGCATCCTGCTGTTGCTGAAAGTGCCATAGTTGGTTTTCCGCATGATATTAAAGGGAACGCACTTTATGGCTATGTTATTTTAAAAGATGTAGGTGAAACTAGAGACCACAATAACCTACGCAAAGAAATCAATCAGATAATTACAGAGCATATAGGGCCCATTGCAAAACTTGACAAAATTCAGTTTACAAGCGGACTACCAAAAACAAGAAGTGGGAAAATAATGCGTCGAATATTACGTAAAATTGCTTGTAAAGAAACGAGTAATTTAGGAGATACAAGTACGCTTTTAAATCCAGAAGTTGTTCAAGAGATTATAGATAATGCTTTATAGTGTTAATTTTTAAACTAATTTAAAATCTAATTGTAGTTCGCCCTCTATAAAAGCTTGTAAATGGTCGCCTTTAAAATTTTGTCCTGCACCACTTGCCGGTGTGCCAGTAAAAATTAAGTCACCAGGCTCTAAAGTCATATAGTTTGAAACAAAAGCAATGATTTCATTAAAATTATAAATCATAAAGCTAGTGTTTCCAACTTGCTTTTCTTGTCCGTTTACTAGTAAACTAAAATGGATATTATTTAAATCGTTATATTTAGAAACAGCATTAAAACCAGAAACAGGAGACGCACCATCAAAGCTTTTTGCTAAAGCCCAAGGACCTTTGTTTTCGCGGCTTTTATTTAAAACATCTTTGGCAGTAAAATCTATTCCAACTCCAATTTCAGAAATATAACTTAAAGCTTCCTTTTCAGATATATTTTTTCCTTTTTTACCAATCTTTAAAACTAATTCAACTTCATAAAGCAGTTCATTAGTAATTTCAGGGAAAGTTATATTTTTATTATTAGAAACTAAAGTACTTTCAGCTTTTAAAAAAATAGTTTGATCACCATTTTTAATCGAATTAACTTCACTTGTATCGTTAACGTAATTTTTTCCTATTCCTATTATTTTCATTATTAAAATTAAATTTTGCCTGTAAAAGTAATAAAATAGATTATAATTATTTTTAGAACTTTAACTAATAATTGTATTTAAAATATTTAAATAATATTAAATTTATAAAGTAGATTTTTTAATGATAAAAAACAATAATATGATGAAAGTAAATGCTTATGCTGTTGATGAAGCTGGTGGTAAATTAAAAGAATTTCAATACAATTTACCTGAAATAGATAACGAACATGTTGATATTAAAGTGCATTATTGTGGTGTTTGTCATTCAGATTTAAGTATGATAAATAATGATTGGGGTATGTCTCAGTATCCATTAGTACCTGGGCATGAAATTGTTGGAGAAGTAGTAGCTATAGGTAGTGAGGTTAAAAATCTTAAAATTGGTGATAAAGTTGGTATGGGTTGGTATTCTGAATCTTGTATGCAATGTAACCAGTGTATAGGTGGAAATCAACATTTATGTGGTACTGTTGAAAGCACTATTGTTGGTCGTCATGGTGGTTTTGCAGACAAGGTTCGAGGGCATTGGTCTTGGGTAACTTTATTACCAAAAGGATTAGATATAGCTAAAGCTGGCCCTTTATTTTGTGGAGGTATTACTGTTTTTAATCCTATCGTTCTATCTGGTGTACAACCTACCGATAAAGTTGGTGTTATTGGAGTTGGTGGTTTAGGGCATATGGCTATTAAGTTTTTAAAAGCTTGGGGATGCGAGGTTACAGCCTTTAGTTCTAACCCAAACAAGAAAGCAGATATTTTAAAAATGGGAGCACACCATGTTGTTGATTCTACGAATCCGGAAGCTTTAGCTAGTATTGCTGGCTCTTTAAATTTTATTTTGAATACGACTAATGTGACTTTAGATTGGAATTCTTTTTTAACTACTTTAGCACCACAAGGTAAATTACATAGTGTAGGCGCTGTTTTAGAACCTATGGCTATTCCAGCATTTAGTTTGATTATGGGTGAAAAATCTGTTGGTGGAAGCTCCTTAGGAAGTGTGGCATTAACACGGAAAATGTTAGAATTTTGTGTAAGACATAATATTTACCCAACTGTTGAAGAGTTTGATATGAAAGATATCAATAAAGCAATTAAACATTTTGAAGATGGTAAAGCTCGATTTAGATTGGTACTAAAAGCATAATTTTAAATAAAAAACTAACTAAATTTACAAAACATGGCAAAATCTCAAGACGCAAAAAAGAATGTAAAAAAAGAAGCGGTTTTAACTCCAAAAGAAAAAAAAGCTGCAAAACTTGCTAAAAAAGCAAAAAGAACTTAGAAGCTTAGAAGAATTATTCCATTTTTCGATTTTAAAAAACCACTCAAAAAGAGTGGTTTTTAATTTTTAGATTGTATAGCTTATCTTACTATTATGAGTATTTTTACAAAGTGTTTCCAATAAAATTAATAATGCAGCATTTAAAATCATCAAAAAAAGATAAAGAGTTATTAAAACCTAAAGTAACAATGGCACAGGCCTTTAAAACTATTATTTGGCCGCGGAGAAATCTCGTTTTTATTGGCTTGATATTAATAGTTATTAAAAGTTTATCGGCATTAGTTTTACCTTGGCAAAGTAAGGTTTTGTTAGATGAGGTTGTCCCAAATAAAGATTATTCTCAATTATACTCATTAATAGCAATTGTTATTGGTGCTATTGCTATCCAAGCTGTAACTTCTTTTTTACTAACTCGTATTTTAAGTGTACAAGCGCAGTATCTAATTAGCGAATTACGTGCGCAGGTACAGAAAAAAGTATTAACTCTACCAATAAGTTTTTTTGATAACACAAAATCGGGAGCTTTGGTTTCAAGAATTATGACAGATGTTGAAGGTGTTAGGAATCTTATTGGTACTGGTTTAGTTCAATTAGTTGGAGGCTCCTTCACAGCTATTATTTCATTAGTTATTTTGATAAAATTGAATCCTTGGATGACACTTTTTGTATTTATCCCTCTTTCTATTTTTGGATACATCGCATTAAGAGCATTTAAATATATTCGCCCTATTTTTAGAGTTCGTGGAAAAATTAATGCAGAGGTAACTGGCAGACTTACAGAAACATTAGCAGGTGTTAGAGTAATTAAAGCTTTTAATGCAGAACAACAAGAAAATACAGTTTTTGAAAAAGGGGTTGAAAAACTTTATCAAAACGTCAAGAAAAGTCTAACTGCCACAGCATTTATGACAAGTTCATCTACATTTTTAATTGGTGTTGCTACTACCGGTATTATGGGTATTGGTGGTTACTATATGATTTTAGGTGAAATGACAACTGGAGACTTTTTATTTTTCACACTTATACTTGGTTTTATGATTGCACCTATTGTTCAAATGAGTAACATTGGTAGTCAATTAACCGAAGCTTTGGCAGGTTTGGATAGAACAGAAGAACTTATGAATATGACTGCCGAGGAAGAAGCGCAAGAACGCCACATTCAATTAGATAATCTTCAAGGTAATATTGAGTTTGATGATGTTTCCTTTTCATATGAAGAAGGAAAACAAGTATTACACAATATCAATTTTAAAGCACCAGCTGGTTCAGTAACTGCTTTAGTAGGGAGTTCTGGTTCTGGTAAATCTACCATAGCAGGCTTGTCTGCTACTTTTTTAACACCCAAAACAGGTAAAATTAGTATTGATAATCAAGATTTATCAAAAGTAAAATTGAGCAGCTATCGTAAGTTTTTGGGTGTGGTGTTACAAGATGAATTTCTATTTGAAGGAACCATTAAAGAAAATATTATGTTTCCAAGACCTAATGCCTCGGAAGCAGAATTACAAAACGCTGTAAAAGCCGCTTACGTAAACGAGTTTACAGATAGATTTGATGAAGGTTTGGATACTTTAATTGGAGAAAGAGGTGTGAAGCTTTCTGGAGGTCAGCGTCAACGTTTAGCTATTGCCAGAGCTATTTTAGCAAATCCGAAGGTGATTATTTTAGATGAAGCCACATCAAACTTAGATACTGAAAGTGAAGCACTGATACAGAAGAGTTTAAATGAATTAGTAAAAGACAGAACCACTATTGTTATTGCTCATCGTTTAAGTACTATAAGGAAAGCAGATCAGATATTAGTTATTGAAGCAGGCCATATAGTTGAACGTGGTACCCATGATGAATTGATTGCTAAACAAGGAAGATATTATGATTTGTATACGTACCAAGCTAAGATTTAGATATTTTATTAAACCTTATCTTAGTAATTGTGGCATTATTTTAAAATTATTATAATTTAATAATTAATTAAATTCTGTAATATACCTCATCAAAAGGTATTCTAAATCTAGGACCATAAATCCCTTTAAGCTCTCTTATTCCACAACTAATTACCATATTAATTTCTGCATGCCTTGGAAGTTTTAAAATTTGTTTTATTCTTAAAGTATCACTGCCTTCCATTGGGCATGTGTCATAACCAATTGCAGACATGCTTATCATAAAGTTTTCCGCGGCTAATCCAGCACTTTTATGAGCTACAATTCGCATGTCACTTAATCGCGTTTGTCTATAAACTGGTTTAAAAAAACCAATAATTTGAAATATTATAAATTTAATAAATCCTAATATCCCAAAAAAATCATTATAAATAGTAGGAATCAATTTACCGTAATAATTAATAGCCATTTTTTTTCGTTTTAATTCGCTATCAGTAAGTCCTTCTTTATCATAAATTTTTTTTAAAAATTCAATATTTGCTTTTGCTCTTTTTCTCCATAAATCTTTACGAACTACCACAACAACAAGTTGTTGTGCACTTTTTGCGGCGCTTTGGTTTAAACACGCTTCAGCTATTTTACTTGAAATTACTTCATTGGTAATGTGATAAAACTCCCAAAGCTGAAGATTACTGCTAGTTGGAGCCAAAGATGCATTTACTAAACATTGTTTAACCTTTTCAGAATCAATGGATTTGTTTTTATAAACTCTTACTGATCGTCTGTAAGCAATAGCTTCTGAAACTGTTTTTTCCATACTTTTATAAAATTAAATTTTAAAGTTTATTTTCAAACTAAGGTTTAAAAATTTATCGATTTATTAGTATAAATATAAGCTATTTTATAGTCATTTAAAGGTATGTAAATTAAACAGACACTAATTTACTTTTCTGTTTCAAAATAATAAAAACCAAAACAGATAAAACACCAAAAATTGAAAAACCAATAAAAAGTGGTAATACTGATGTTTTTACAAAACTACCAATGTAATTAGCTATAGGTACCGCCAAAACTGTAGAAAGAAACCCATTAATTGCAGCTCCTATACCTGCAATATGTCCTAAAGGCTGCATAGCCAGGGCTCTTAAATTTCCAAACATAAATCCAACTGCAAAAAATTGTAAAGCAAAAAAACTTACTAAAATATAAACACTAGGATTTTTACCTGATGAAAAAAGAATAACATACAAAACGGATATGATGGTATAGGCGATACAAGATACATAAGCCATTTTAAACATACCAAATTTTTCTACCAATCTGCTATTTAAAAAGGTAGCCAAACCTACTGAAATTGCTAAACTCGCAAAAATATAAGGAAACATATCTGCCAGTTTGTATTGCTCTTGAAAAATTTGTTGTGAGGTACTTAAATACACCATAAACGATCCGGTGATAAAACCAGATATGGCGGTAAAAGCTATCGCATCTTTGTATTTAAAAAACTCTTTAGTGCCATCAATAAATAAATGAGATGAAAATTTTATACGTTTTTCTTTTGCTAACGTTTCGGGTTGTCTCATCCAAAACCAAATCATTATAAAAACTCCAATAATTAGATTGAAATAAAAAACAGATTCCCAATTAAAAAAATGAATTAAAAACTGCCCTAAAGTAGGCGCAACAACAGGGACAAGTATAAAAAACATGACAACTATTGATATGATTTTTGCCATATAATTGCCACTATATTCATCTCTAATAATGGATAAACTAATGCTTCTTGGTGCAGATAAACCAATGCCTTGAAGAATTCTTGCAAAAACCATCACTTCAAAGTTTTTGGTTGTTACACAAATGATACTTGCTATAAAAAAAACGATAAATCCAAAATAAACTATGGGTTTTCTGCCAAAGCTATCTGATAAGGGTCCAAAAATGAGTTGACCAAAACCAATACCTAAAAAAATCATGGTAATTAGTAATTGATTATTTTCTGGATTGGTAACACCCAATGATTTTCCAATTTCTGGTAATGCAGGTAATAAGGCATCAATTGATAAAGCTACAATAGACATTAAAGAAGCCATTAACGCAATAAACTCTACCTTTATTTTTTTAATTTCTGGCATGCCGTAAAAGTATAATAATTTGATGGAGTAAATATTCATAAGCCATTTTAATAATTTAATAATATTATTATTAAATTTGATATATATGAAGGCTATTAAATGACTATTGAACCTCTTTTAAAATATATTAGTAATTATGTTACTTTAACTCCTGAAGAAGAAAGTTATTTAACTTCTAAAGTAGCTTATAGAAAATATTTGAAGGGTCAGTATGTTTTGCAACAAGGAGATATTTGTAAACACCACTGTTTCGTTATATCTGGTTGTACTAAAATGTTTCATCTAGATGATCATGGTCAGGAACATATTGTTTTATTTTCTATTGAAGATTGGTGGACATCTGATATGGGTAGTTTTATTTCACAAACACCTGCAGATTATAACATACAATGCATTGATAAAACAGAACTGATAATGTTTTCTGTGGATGTTATTGAAGATTTATATGCTAAAATACCTAAACTGGAACGCCTTTTCAGACAAATTATAGAGCGTGCTTTTGTAGCATCTCAAAAACGAATTGTGAGAAGTTTTAGTCTTTCATCAAAAGATAGATATCTCTATTTTAAAAATCAATATCCTAAAATTGAGCAAATTATACCGCAATATATGGTAGCTTCATATTTAGGTATCACAAAAGAATTTTTAAGTAAAATTAAAGCCCAATTAAATGCTGAAGAATAAATATTAACATAGATTAACAATTTTACTTAATCTATCTTATTTGATTTCGTAATTATTTTCATCAGTTTTGCAACACAATAAATTAAATCAATATTAAAAAAATTTAAAACATGAAAAATACAATTAAAAATTTATCACTTATAGCCATAGTTGCTTTAGCAACCTTATCATTCACAACTTTTAGTGGTGAAAAAAAAGAAGTTAAAGCAGAAAGTAGTAAAGTAATTTGGAAAGGTTATAAAGTTACAGGTTCTCATGAAGGTACCATAGCCATTGAGTCTGGATCCTTAGTTTTTGAAGAAGACCAATTAACTGGAGGTGAGTTTGTTATTGATATGACCACTATAAACACAACAGATTTAGAAGGTAATTCTAAAGGTAAATTGGATGGACATTTAAAATCTGATGATTTTTTTGGTGTTGAAAACCACCCAAAAGCATCTTTAGTTTTTACTGATGTTAAGGCTTCTGGAAAGAATTCTTACAATGTTACTGGAGATTTAACTATTAAAGGAAAAACAAATCCTGTAAGTTTTATAATTTCAGTTTATGGAAATAAAGCAACAGCATCTTTAAAAGTTGATAGAACAAAATATGATGTTCGTTATGGTTCAACTAGCTTTTTTGATGGTTTAAAAGATAAAGCTATTTATGACGAATTCGATTTAGTAGCAGATTTAGAGTTTTAAGAAAAATAGAATTTATACAATTAAAGCGTTCAGAAATGAGCGCTTTTTTTTGTTTTTAAAACGATCTATTTAAGGATTTTGAAAACCTTATCTTTGTTATCCATATAAGAAATCATATTTATGTCATTTAAAAAGTTAATAGAGCCTCTTAAAGATACTCTTAACCACAAAGGTTTTACAAACCCATTACCGCTTCAAAAATTAATTTTATCAAAAATAAAAGCAGGTACGAGCTTGTTTGTAATAGCACCAATAAATTCTGGTAAAACTAGTAGCATGCTAATAAGTGTTGTTCAAAAATTAAAATATGCTTATGAGGATGCGCCTAGAGCTTTAATTTTTGTTAAAGACAAACAATCTGCTTTAGATCTAGAATTAGAATTTAATGTCTTTAAAAGATGTACAAATTTACGGGTATATTGTGCTTATGATGAACAAAATATAGATCATCAGCGAGACGAAATTTATATGGGTACAGATATTGTAATTGCAACACCTAAGCGCTTAAATAAACTATTTTATTTAAATGGTATTAATTTAAATAAACTACAAATATGTATTATTGAAGATGCCGAATTTTTATTTAGAAATAATAATTTAGCTGAAGTTACAAGAACACCAGAAAGTATTGGTAAATGCCAATATTTAGTTTTTACCGATAAATTTGATGCTAGATTTGAGCGTTGGCAAGACACTTTTATGTTTAATGCTGAAGTTGTTGAAATGGATTAATTTTTTTTAAAAACTTCAGATTTTTAACCAATAATAACTGTTACAATGGAATGTTACCATGCTTTCGTTTAGGAATATCTATTTTTTTGTTTTCTAACATGGAAAAAGCTTTAACCAATTTTCGTCTAGTATCTTTTGGCAAAATAACTTCATCAATAAAACCACGATTTGCTGCTTTGTAAGGATTTGCAAATTTTTCAGCATACTCAGTTTCTTTTTCAGCGAGTTTTTCTTTAGGATTGTTAGAGTCTGAAATTTCTTTTTTGAAGATGATTTCGCTAGCACCTTTTGCACCCATAACTGCAATTTCAGCAGAAGGCCATGCGTAATTTAAATCTGCACCTATATGTTTAGAATTCATTACGTCATAAGCACCTCCGTAGGCTTTTCTTGTAATAACAGTAACTCTTGGCACGGTTGCTTCGCTTAAAGCATATAAGAGTTTAGCTCCATGTACAATTATACCATTCCATTCTTGATCAGTTCCAGGTAAAAAACCGGGAACATCAACTAAAACTAACAGGGGAATATTAAAACAATCACAAAAACGTGTAAATCGTGCTGCTTTTTTTGAACTATTTACATCTAAAACACCTGCTAAAAACATAGGTTGATTTGCAATAACACCTACACTTCGTCCTCCTAATCTGGCAAAACCTACTATGATATTTTCAGCATAGTCTTTATGAATTTCATAAAATGAATTTTCATCTATTATCCCAGAAATAATATCATGCATATCATAAGGCTTATTTGGATTATCAGGAATAATATTTGATAATACATCTCTAACTTCATCTTTAATATTAAACTTAAGTTTTTTTGGTTTTTCGGTATTATTTTGAGGTAAGTAGCTCAATAATATTTTTAAATCTTCTAAACATGCTACATCATTAGCCGACGTTTTATGAGCCACCCCAGATTTTGAAGCATGTGTATGAGCACCACCTAATTCTTCGCTTGTAACTTCTTCATTAGTAACCGTTTTTACAACATTTGGACCCGTTACAAACATATAACTAGTGTTTTCTACCATTATTGTAAAATCTGTCATTGCAGGCGAGTATACAGCACCACCAGCACAAGGCCCCATAATTGCAGAAATTTGAGGTACAACGCCAGAGGCTTGCACATTTCTAAAAAATATATCCGCATAACCCCCAAGAGAGCGAACCCCTTCCTGAATTCGAGCACCACCAGAGTCATTTAATCCTATGATTGGGGCTCCAACTTTCACAGCCATATCCATTATTTTACATATTTTTTCAGCTTGAGTTTCAGACAATGCACCTCCAAAAACTGTAAAATCTTGAGCATAAATATAAATCAATCGTCCGTTTACTGTACCATAACCAGTAATTACACCATCGCCATAATACATATCGTTTTCCATACCAAAATCAGTGGTTCTATGGGTTACTAAAATCCCAATTTCCTCAAACGATCCTTCATCTAATAAATAATTAACACGCTCTCTAGCTGTTAATTTTTTCTTTTCATGTTGTTTGTCAATACGTTTTTGTCCGCCACCTAAATTAGCTAAAGCTATGTGTTCGTTTAATTTTTCTATTTTAGAATCCATAATATTTTTAATTAGGTAACCTAAGTAGTTTTTGGTCTTTTAAGTATTCTTTAACAGTTATTAAAGCGGCAATTCTAGCTTCTAATTCTGTTTGATTTTTTAAAGATTCTGGCGAATAATATTTTTTCACAAAATGGGTGTCAAAATTCCCTGAACGAAAAGCATCATGTTCGCAAACAAATTTTCCAAAAGCGAGTGTAGTTTGAACGCCTTCAACATGGTAATTATCTATCGCTTTAATCATTAACTGGATAGCCTCTTCACGAGTTTTTCCATAGGTAATTAATTTAGATAACATGGGGTCATAATATATTGGAATGTCCATGCCTTCTTCAAATCCGTTATCAACGCGGATATTATCACCTTCGGGTAATTTATAAATATCTAGATGCCCAACACTCGGAAGAAAATCATTTAATGGATCCTCAGCATAAACCCTTAGTTCTAAAGCATGGCCTTTAATTTTTAAATCATCCTGTTTCATTTCAAGAGCTTCACCACGAGCTATTTTAATTTGTAACTCAACTAAATCATATCCAGAAATTAATTCAGAGACAGGATGTTCTACTTGCAATCGGGTATTCATTTCAAGAAAATAGAAGTTAAGATTGTCATCAAGTAAAAACTCAACAGTACCTGCACCTAAATAATCACAAGCTTTAGCTACTTTAATAGCAGCTTCTCCCATTTGGGATCTTAGTTTTGGATTTAAAACCGAAGAAGGTGCTTCTTCAACTACCTTTTGATGGCGTCTTTGAATACTGCATTCTCTTTCAAAAAAATGTAAAATATTACCATGGCTATCTGCCACAATCTGTATTTCAATGTGGCGAGGAGAGGAAACATATTTTTCAATAAACACAGAGCCATCTCCAAAAGCAGAAGTTGCTTCACTAATAGCACGATTCATTTGCGACTCTAAATCGCTTTCTTTTTCAACAATTCGCATGCCTTTTCCCCCACCACCAGCAGAGGCTTTAATTAAAATAGGGAATCCAATTTTTTTGGCTACTGCTTTAGCTTTAGTGACATCTGATATGGCTTCGTCTATACCCGGAACCATTGGAATATTATAGTGTTTAACAGCTTCTTTAGCAGCTAATTTACTACCCATTATTTTTATGGCTTTTGATTTTGGACCAATAAAAATGATATTGTTTTCTTCGCATAATTCAGCAAAAGAAGCATTTTCACTTAAAAAACCATAACCTGGGTGAATGGCATCAACGTTTAAGTTTTTAGCAACTTCTATAATTTTATCACCCCTTAAATAGGATTGGCTTGAAGGTGGTTCTCCAATGCAAACTGCTTCATCGGCAAATTTAACATGAGGGGCATTTCTATCAGCAGTTGAAAAAATAGCAACCGTTTTTATTCCCATTTTTTGGGCAGTTTTCATTACTCGAATCGCAATTTCACCACGATTTGCAACCAATATTTTTTTCATAGTTTATTCGAATTCGATTAATAACTGATTTTTCTCTACAGCATCGCCTTTTTTTATCGCAATTGATTTTATAATTCCATCTCTTGGCGAAGTAATAATATTCTCCATTTTCATTGCTTCTAATATTAAAAGAGTATCATTTTCTTTAATATCTTGTCCAATTTTAATATCCACTTCTAATATTAAACCTGGCATAGGCGCTTTTATAGAATTTACATGTTTTGTACTACTAGTTGTAAAACCCATTTCTTTTATCAAGATATCTAAATCATTTAAAATAGTGACGTTGTAGTTGTTATTGTTGATTTTAATCTGATACGATTTGTTATTAAAATCCTGATTAATGATTTCTGCTTTAAAAGATTGATTATTATGAAGAATATGATATTCAGTTTCTGAAATTTGTAAAGCATCCATATTTGAAATATCTACGGCATTTAAATCAAAATCGAAAGAGTTATTTACCTTAGCCTTAAAATTTATACTCATAGCTGAAAAGTTTAGTGGTTAGTAAATATACTAAATATAACCAACTGGTTTAATTAGGATAAACCATTCAAATGTTAAAATCTATTTAAATTTTGATGCTTTTTATTGCATTGAGTACACATTCATAATATGATTTATTAGAAGCAATAAAATGATTGTTATCATCATTAATAACGTCTAAATAGTGTTGAAATTTTTTAAAAGATATAAGTTTTAAAGCTTCAACTTCTTCTTCTTGTGGTGTTAATTCTGAAAGTTCTGCTTTTAATTCAACTATAAAGGTGTTGTGAAATTCGTTGTCTTGTATATCGTTTCCGTGAGATTGAAAACATTTAAAAACGCCTATTTCTATTAAATCATTTTCAGAAATATCTAAACCAATTTCTTCTTTAGTTTCTCTAATTGCAGCTTGTTTTGGAGTTTCACCACTATCTATATGTCCAGCAACAGAAACGTCCCATAATAGTGGGCAAATTATTTTTTTTGCAGAGCGTTGCGAGAGTAATATCTGGTCCTCTTTATTGTAAAACCATATGTGCGCCGTGTGGTGGTAATATCCTTTTTGATGAATAACTGATTTTAACTCAGCGTCTCCAGTTTGATTACCTTCGGCATCTACAATATCTATATATTCGTCCATAAGTACAAAAAAAGCCTCAAAAATGAGGCTTAAGTTTTATTCAAAATAACTAAAGGTTTCTCCAGCTTTTATATTAAGTAATGTTTCATAAATTAATTTTATAACATTTTCAACATCACTTTTATGAACCATTTCTACGGTTGTATGCATGTAACGAAGCGGTAATGAAATTAAAGCAGATGCTACACCACCGTTACTGTAAGCAAAAGCATCGGTATCAGTTCCTGTAGCTCTTGATAAAGCAGAACGTTGGAAAGGTATTTTTTTAGCTTCTGCTGTTTCTGTAATTAAATCTCGCAGTTTTTGTTGTACCGCTGGTGCATAGGCAACCACAGGACCCAGCCCAATTTCTAAATGACCTTCTTTTTTTCTATCAATCATTGGTGTAGTGGTATCATGCGTTACATCTGTTACTATAGCCACATTGGGTTTAATAGTATGTGTAATCATCTCAGCACCACGTAAACCAATTTCTTCTTGTACTGAATTTGTTATATAAAGCCCAAACGGTAGTTTCTTTTTGTTTTCTTTTAATAATCTTGCAACTTCTGCAATCATAAAACCACCCATACGGTTATCTAGTGCACGACATACAAATTTATCACCGTTTAGAATATGAAATTCATCAGGATAGGTAATTACACATCCTACATGAATTCCCATTTTTTCTACTTCTTCTTTATGTTTTGCACCAACATCAACGGTAATGTTTTCTGGTTTTGGTGGTTCTTCTTTTGCACGATCTCTAGTGTGTATTGCTGGCCATCCAAAAACGCCTTTTACAATACCTTTTTTGGTATGGATATTTACAATTTTACTAGGTGCAATTTGATGATCACTACCACCGTTTCTAATCACATAAATTAAACCATCATCGGATATAAAATTAACATACCACGAAATTTCATCAGCATGGCCTTCAATAACAACCTTGTATTTAGCTTTTGGGTTTATAATGCCTACAGCAGTTCCGTAAGTATCTGTTATAAATTCATCTACATAAGGTTTTAAATAATCCATCCAAAGTTTTTGCCCATTCCATTCGTAGCCTGTTGGCGCTGCATTATTTAAATATTTTTCTAAAAAGTCCATTGACTTTTTGTTAAGAATGCTCTTGTTTGTCATTTATAAAAAGTTTTGCACTAAAATAATAATATAAATATAAAAAAATGGTTAAGAGAGTGTAAATTAGTAATTTTGATTGGTAATATGTATCCTAGTTTTTTATGAACCTTTTTAAATATCTATTCATACTAACTCCTTTGTTTTTATCAGCTCAAGTAAAAGAGGTTGAACAAGATTCTACTGTAGTTGAATATCTGATAATTGAAGGCGATTCGATACCTAGAACAACAATTAATTTAGACGAAGTGATGCTTTTGCATAAGCTTAAATTTAATAATAAAGAAGATCGTATACGCTATTTAATTTTAAGAAGAAAAACCATTAAAGTGTATCCTTATGCCAAATTAGCTGCTGATAGGTTAGACTCCATGAATACCAGAATGGCCAGCTTAAAAAAAGCTAGAGATAAAAAACGTTATACCAAACGAGTACAAAAATATATTGAAGGTGAGTTTTCGGATGAATTGAAAAAGTTAACTCGTACTGAAGGACAAATTTTAGTCAAATTAATTCACCGGCAAACCGGAACTACTGCTTTCGATTTAATAAAAGAACTGAGAAGTGGTTGGAGAGCATTTTGGTATAATACCACAGCTAGCATGTTCGACATTTCTTTAAAACGATCGTTTGATCCTGTTAACGTTAAAGAAGATTATTTAATTGAAGATATATTGCAACGTAATTTTCAAAGTGGTATTTTACAAGAACAAAAATCTGCTATTGAATTTGACTTTTACGATTTGACTAACAAATGGATTTATTCCAAAGAAATTAAAAGAGATTGATGCGTTTACAAACAAATTTTGAAGAAAAGTTAAACGCCATCTCCCATGCTTTTGGTGCTTTATTTGGCATAATAGCTTTAGTTTTATTAATTATGTATAACTCAAATAAAACTGATTGGAGTTTGTTTGGTGTTATAGTTTATGGTTTATCCATCATTATTTTATTTAGTGCTTCTACTTTTTACCATGCAGTGAAAAGGGAGAAGCGTAAACACTATTTTAGGATAGTAGATCACATCAGTATTTATTTTTTAATTGCTGGGACATATACACCAGTTTGTTTAATTTCTTTAGTTGAAAGCAAGGGTTCGATGCTTTTTTTTACGGTATGGGGTATTGCCACTTTTGGGATAGTTTTAAAGTTGTTTTTTACTGGAAAATTCGAAATTTTCTCAACTCTATTGTATCTAGTTATGGGTTGGCTCATTGTTTTTGATTTTTCAAACTTATCTCATGCTATTGGTACAAATGGTGTTTTGTTATTATTTGCTGGTGGTTTAGCATATACTTTAGGTATTGTATTTTATGTGATTCAAAAAATACCATTCAATCATGTTATATGGCATCTTTTTGTTTTGGTAGGTGCTATATGTCATTTTTTTATGATTTTCTTTTATGTAATTTAATATGATAGATATATTTCAAGCAAACAATCAGAAAGACTTTTTTCGCATTGAGCAATTGGCAAATATAGTTTGGCACGAACATTATATTACCATTATCAGTTTAGAGCAAATTGATTACATGCTTAAAAAGTATAATTCTGTTAAAGCAATTGAAGAAAGAGCACAAGTTGGTGTTTTGTTTTTTTTAATGACTTTTAACGCAATACCTGTTGGTTATTTATCTTTAGAACTTAAAACAGATTTTTTGTATATCAGTAAATTATATGTTTTAAAAGAATTTAGAGAAAAAAAAATAGCAAAACAGGCCATGTTTTATTCTGAATCATTTGCCAAAGAGCACGCTTTTTCAATAATTAAACTTCATGTAAATAAATATAATACTAATGCTATTTTAGTTTATGAAAAAATGGGGTTTATTAAAGAAGCCGATGTTATTACGGACATTGGGAATGGCTTTATTATGGATGATTATTTGATGATGAAATTTCTTAAAAATTAGTTAGCTAAGAAATTTTTATAAGTAGTTGCCCAATTATTATTGTTGGTGTTATTTTCCAAACCATCATCAGTTAATAAAGCATTCTGATCGTTTGTGTTTCTATTAAATAGCCAAGCCATGGTGATTGTTTTAGTTTGTGTAACTGCAGATAAAAAATTATCTACGGGCATTAATACACTAGCGTTTATAACACCAACCTCTCCAAAAACAAATGAGAATCCTGACTGGTTTACGGTTTCAATTCGAGATTTTATTTGAGTTTCGGTGGTATTTATTAACCATTTTTCATAAGCGTGAATATCAAAAACAATATTATCTCTATTAATTAATAAATTATTGCCTTGTTCTAGAACTGCAATTTCTGATTGTCCTTGCTCATTACCAGGTACCACAATAATATTGGTAAAACCATCAATAGATCTTAAATTATCAATCATTTCTCCCATATCACTTAACCATAAAAAGTGGCTATATCCATTTTCATTATTAAAATGGTAAGGCTCATTCCAAACTTCAATCCAAACATCTGGTTGTTCTTTAAAGTGCTCAGCTATAGCTCTCATTTTAGTTTTATAGTTTCCAAAAAACGATTGAGATTTTGGGTTTAAACCTGTAAAAAGAGTTTGTTTTCCTCGGGTATCAACCCATCCAAATGGACATAAAATAGTAACTAATCCGTTATTCCTGTTACTGTCTACGATATTTTGTAAAGCGTGTAAAAAACTCCCGTTACTAGCTTGAATTGCAAAACCTTCAATAGGTTGTTCTCTTAAATTACCTATAAATTCTCTTACTATTTTAATATTCCAATCACTAATTAATTCATGGTTTGAAATCCCAAAAGTGTTTAAAGTATTTACACCATTTGCATTAAATTCTACACCCTCTTTATAAATTATAGATGCTTCAACTTGGTAAAATAAATTAGTATCTGAGTTATCATTGGTTTCAGTTTTTTCGTTAGTACACGATACTATTGAGCCAAGTAAAAGGATGATTATTATAAGGGGTTTGATTTTGATAGCAATCATTTCAAAGTTAATCTATTAAAATATCTCGGTATTCTTCAAAAAAAGCTTCAAATAAACTCATGTTTTCATTAAAAAAAACCATCACCTCTTGCCAAGTATTTTTATCGTGTATGGATACTTTTTTATCTAAAAGCACGTATATTCTCGAGATTTCTTTTTCATTATCTAAAAAAAAAACCTCGTCAAAAACAGCATTAGGTAGGTAGTCATTTAAAATGATAGCTCTTAAAGATAGAAGTTTTTCCCAATAATTTATGCGGTTTTCTAAGTTGTCTTCCAAATCTAAAGTCACTAGTGCCGTTTTATTATCAAAATGGAATTTAAAACTAAAACCTTTTATTTTGGTATTGTATAAAATCCATTTTCTTGGAAACGATTTACCAAAACTAGTCCAGAACTCTTGTCGTAATAATCGAGATTCTTCTTTTGAAAACACTTTTTTTCTAATTTTAAAGTTAGATACTACTTTTTTCTGATTGATAAATGTTTTGATATTTTTTATAATCTATATGATATAAGCAATTACAACACCTAAAATAATAGCTACAAATTTTCTTAAATTAAATTTATGCCCTTCGCCACTTTCAAATAAAATAGTAGTAGAAATATGAAAAAAGATACCAATAACAATTGCATTTATACTGTTAGCTAAAGACAAACTTAAGTTAACAGTATTAGAAATAAGGGTTCCTAAAGGTGTCATAGAAGCAAAAACGACTAAAAATAAACCGATTTTAAATTTGTTAAAACTAGATTGAAATAAAAACATGCTTATTAAAGTTGCAATTGGTATTTTGTGGACTAACACCCCATAAACCATATCGTTGTGTTCGTGTATTGGAAAACCTTCCAAAAAACTATGTATACATAAACTTATAAATAACATCCATGGGAAATCTTTTTCATCTTTATGGATATGTACATGCCCATGCTCAGCCCCTTTTGAGAATAATTCTAAAACAATTTGTAATAATATACCGCACATGATAAACAAACCTGTACGTTTTGCTTCTATATGTTCATAAACTTCTGGTAATAGCTCAAAAAGGGTTAGTGCTAATAAAAAAGCACCACTAAAAGATAATAAAAGCTTGGTGTTTAAGGTTTTTTTATTTTTAGAAAACATAGCAATAACAACGCCTAAAAAAACTGCCAGTATAGGAAATAAAAACTTAATCATTCATAAAATATTTAGCCAACAGGTAAGCATAAAAAGCACCTATTAAAACTTTATTTAAAAATCATCACTAAACGTTCTGATGTTTTGTTATTAAACTTTCGTAATTTATAATCACCAAAAATATCTAATAAAAATACATCGGCTTGTTCAAAAAGTGTTACAAAATCATTTAAAGTAAACGCTCTAACGCGTTCTTGAAAATAATAGTCTTCACCGTCGGCAGTAAAAGTAATATCTTTTATAATATATCCATTATCTTCATATCGTTTTAAATGGAATGTTATATCATCAACCGTTTTTGTTTCTTCAGGTATTAAATTATTAATTACAAACTCGCTATTCATAAAATCTATTACAGCAAAACCATCCTCACTCAAATTCTCTTTAATTGCTTTTATGGTTTTTAAGTTATCTTCATCATGCGAAAAATATCCAAAACTAGTAAACAAATTAAAAACCGCATCAAACTGTTTACCAAACGGCTTACACATATCGTGTACTACAAAATGTAATCGGTGGTTTTCAAAATCTTTCGCAAAAGCAATACTATTTTCGCTCAAATCAGCACCTGTAACATCAAACCCAATTTTATTAAGGTAACGTGCATGCCTACCTTTACCACAAGCCAAATCTAAAATAGTTCCATTTTCAGGCATATTTAAATACTCGGTAAGTGTATCCATAAAAGCATGTGCTTCGCTATCGTTTCTATCTTTATATAATGTATGGTAATAAGGCGTGTCAAACCACGAAGTAAACCATTTTGTTTTATCTTTAGTCATATGCATTTTATGGGGTTTCACCAAAACTATGTTTTGGGGTCAGGCTTTATACTATATCTTTTTTGATAAAGTTTTACTAAATTGTCAATAACAAATTTGTATTCAGAAAACAAAAAAGGATGCCGCTTCAATCCTTAACCCTTATTATCAATAAACTTAACGTTTCAAGCAAAATTACATTATTTTTGCAATCTATTCGATGCAAAAAATGGAAGAAAATTTTAACATGGTAGCCAAAACACTTTTTGGCTTTGAAGATTTATTGGCTAATGAACTTACACAACTAGGTGCACAACACGTAAAATCAGGTACACGAAACGTATCTTTTACAGGTGATAAAGGCTTTATGTACAAAGCTAACTTAGCGTTACGTACCGCTGTTAAAATTTTAAAACCTATACATACATTTACTGTAAATAGTGAAAAAGATCTTTACGATAAAATTTATGCAATGGACTGGTCTCAATATTTAAAACCTTCTGGAACTCTAGCTATTGATGCAACCATTCACTCAGATTTGTTTTCACACTCGCTTTACATCGCACAAAAAACCAAAGATGCAATTGTTGATAAATTTAGAGATACAGATGGGCAACGTCCAAATGTAGATTTAAAATTTCCAGATATTAAAGTTAATGTGCATATTGATAGACGCCAATGTACTATTTCTCTAGATTCATCTGGAGATTCCTTACATAAACGAGGTTATAAAACAGCAACTAATATTGCACCTATAAATGAGGTGTTAGCTGCAGGTTTAATTATGCTATCTGGATGGGACGGACAAACAGATTTTATGGATCCGATGTGTGGTTCTGGCACCATGTTAATTGAGGCTGCTATGATAGCTTGTAATATACCACCAAACTTAATGCGCAAAGAGTTTGCCTTTGAGCGATGGCAAGATTGGGATGTTGATTTATTTGAAAAAATAGAAGAATCTCTACTGGGGAAAACACGTGATTTTCATCATAAAATAATAGGATATGACAAGGCTCCTAGTGCCGTTCTTAAAGCTAAAGAAAATGTAAAAAATGCTCAATTAGAGGATTTTATTGAAATTAAACACGAAGATTTTTTTAAAACTCAAAAAGGTGGAGATTCAAAATTACACATGGTTTTTAACCCTCCATATGGTGAGCGTTTAAATATAGATATGCAAGAATTTTATAAAAGCATTGGCGATACGCTTAAGCAAAGTTATCCTAATACAGATGCTTGGTTTATTACATCAAACCTTGATGCGCTAAAGTATGTTGGTTTGCGGCCTTCACGAAAAATTCAACTTTTTAATGCCAAATTAGAAGCGCGTTTAGTTAAATATGTGATGTACGAAGGGAGTAAAAAAGGTAAGTATATGAATTGATTTTCTAGATTATTTAAACTTTATTCTTTAATTAATCTAATACCTGCTCCAATTTGTATAGCTGCATCGTCAAATAACATGGCATTTTCGTTAAACAGTTGAACTAAAACTCTTCTTTGAGAAAGCAAATTATCTCCAATTACATTTGAGGTAGCCCATGTACAAATACCTTGACCTAAAGTAGGAGTTCCAAACGCACTAACATATCCATTTGGTAAGCCGTTAAAACCATATAAATTAGTGCCACCACCAAAACCTGGTAACCATCCTGTTTCAGTTTTCAAAACTGTTGCTTCAATTCCAGTATGCCCCTCACTAGCTAAAAAACTTTCTAACTCTCTAAAATCAGCTTCAGTTGGTATTCGCCAACCTTCTGGTGCTAACTTGCCACTTTCAATTGCAAAATGGTTATACATAGCACCATAATAATCAAATGGTAATTCTTCATCAAAAACATTATTTAAATCTTCAGTTGATGCCCATTGGTAAAACGCCTCTTGTTTGTCTAAACTACCCCAGTTATTTCGGTGTTCTTCAAAAGTGTATAGGGTAATTGGTGTACCATCATTGTATTTGGTTGTTTTTAGGTTTTCCAACATCCAAATTTGATTTCCCATTTTAATGGTATTGTATACATTACCGTCAGCATCTGTTAAAGTCAATTCAGATTCTATGTTGTTAGTATCATCAGAACATCCAAAAGTTAAAAAAGCTAATAAAAAAATTAAGTTGATTCTCATTGTAGTTTTTATGATTGTTTTATTATACAACAACCTTATTTACTTTTTTCCTGAAATAAAACACAATCAAATATTATTTAAATTGAAAAATTTATTTTTTTGGCTGATTTTTATATTGCTAGAAGTTTTTTTAATTCTATTTAATATCTGGAATTTTATCTTTAAAAACCTCCATATTTATATATCAAAAAGAATATTGTACTATAAAACAAAATCAAATTTATTGTAATAAAAATAAATCGTTTTATTTTAGTTAACTCAAAAGCTTTAGAATTCCAGATCAAAATTAATAAATGATATGGTATAAAAAATAGTTCCTCAATAGCATTGTTATTTACTATTAAGTTTAAAATAATTGAAATTGGCACGAAAATAATAGTCCATAAACATACATTGTAAATATTTAATACAAGATGTTAAAAAATATTTTTATTGAACTTGAAATAAACTAACCAACTAATTACAGTTAAAAGTATTATATTGGTTATTAGTATTACAAATTGAGAAGGCATAGTACTCGATACTACAATACCTAAAAAATCATTAGCAAACACATAATGTAATAATAGGAATAGAGATGCTATTGTGAAGAATTTTCCTGGGCTAAAATAAAACTTCCTAAAACCTTCTAAATAATTAATAGGCAGTGTTTTTGGTTGACTTATTCCTGTTTTTATATTTCTTAAAAAAGATTTTTCTAATGAAAAAATACTGTCAAATAGATCTACAAATATGGTTGACATAGTAACTCTGCTGTCTTTGAAATACTGACCACAATTTGAACAATAATTCATTTTAATTTCATTAGAGCAAACAGAACATTTCATATAATATTAATCATTATTATTTTCGTTTGGCTATTTTTCCAAAATCTTGTATGTTGTTTAATTACCTAATTAATAAATAATAACCAAAAATAAAATCTTTGTGAATTATGTAACTTAAATATAACACTATTATTGATAATTCTTTGTTTTTAAACAGCTATTATATTTTCATCATCTTTTCTTATTAATACCCTGTTATAGGTTATCTTTAAATAATAAGTAACATTTTAAACTAAAATAATTAATGAAGCTCTATATTAAATACATGGTAAGTTTAAGATGTAAAATCATGGTTAAGTTAGAATTAGAAAAACTTGACTTGAATATTATGAGTATTGAACTTGGTATGATAGAAATTAAAGAAGACCTTACTAATAAATTAAAACAAAAACTTAAATCAAATTTGGCTATTTCTGGATTAGAATTATTAGACGACCAGAAAAGTATACTTGTAGATAAAATAAAAAATGTCATTATTGAAATGATTCACTATTCTGATGAGATTCCTAAAGTTAACTATTCAGATTTTATTAGTGAAAAATTGGGTTATGATTACACATATTTGTCCAATCTGTTTTCTGAAGTTAAAGGAATCGATATTCAACATTTTATTATCAATCATAAAATAGAAAGAGCCAAAGAACTTATACTTTATGATGAACTAAATCTTACTGAAATCGCCTATAGATTGCATTATAGTAGTGTAGCTCATTTGTCAAATCAATTTAAAAAAGTAACTGGGCAATGTCCTTCATTCTACAAAAAAATAGGAAAAAAACGAAAAAGAAATTTAGAGAATCTGTGATATATGTAACCCTTTTTAATTACAATGTAACTTATTTCAGATATAATTAATCACCTTTGAATTAAGAGATTAGTTAAGAAATTTCTGAACGAAAATACCGTTTGGCAGTTAAAAGCAGACTCTCTTAAGTTTGCTTTTTTTTAGTATCTCAAATAAAATATAAGGTTTAGATTTTTTAACAATTTAGAATATAAAGAAATGAGAAGTTTATTATACGTTTTTGCAGTTGTACTTGTAATAGGCTGGTTATTAGGTTTTTTTATATATAATGCTGGTGGACTAATACACATATTATTAGTTATAGCAGTTATTGCTATCTTATTACGATTGATTGGTGGAAAAAGAATTTAACAAGCAAAAAAGTTTATTAGATAATTAAAATTTAAAATCATGAAAACATTAAAGTTTAAAATCATATTATGCACTTTATGCATCGTATTAATATCATGTAAAGATGCTAAAAGGAAAGTAGCTAAACAAAACGTAGCTGATTATTCTAACTACGTAGACTCCATATCTAAATTAGATTTTGCAGAAGCGAATACTAGTTGGGAAAACATTGAAAAGGGCTACAATAGAAATAAAACTATTGCTAACGAAAACTTAATTGGTATTAAAGAAAATGATGATTTCAAAAAAGATATTGATGTTGCCACACAAAAATTTGAAGACTTTAAAGAAGAGATAGCAGAAAGCAAACGTCAAGAAATTAAAACTCAAAAAAATAACTTTAGAATATCTCTTTTAGGAATAAATCATGAAAATGATGATATGATGTTTGAGTGGATTAACAAAGCAAATATATTAACCGTTTACCAAAACTTTGTTGATACTGTTGAAGCTAATAAAGATAGCTATACGAGAGAAGATTGGGATGAAATTAAATTATTATATGAAGCTATAGACACTAGAAAAAACACCGTTGAAAATGAAGGTTTAACCAATGCGGATAATTTAAAAATAGCAGGTTTAAAACTAAAGTTTGCACCCATGTATACTTTTAATAGAATGGGAGCAAAATCAGAAGAAAATGTGAAAGCAAAGCAATAATATAAATTATAAGAACATGAAAAATAGAATAATTACTAGCATAATTGTCTTAGTAATTGGATTTACTCTGAATGCTCAAGATATTTCAAAAAATGCTTTAGGTTTAAGATTAGGAGACAGCGATGGTTTTGGTGCGGAATTATCATATCAAAGAGACTTATCCAAAAACAATCGTTTAGAGTTTGATCTAGGTTGGAGAGATGGTAAAAATTATGACGGATTTAAGCTTGCTGGTTTATACCAATGGGTTTGGAATATTGACTCGGGTTTTAATTGGTATGCAGGATTTGGTGGAGGTATAGGTTCCTATAGTTTTAATAATAATAATGGTAATGATTTTAAAGACACTTTTGTGTTTGCAGCAGGAGATATTGGTATTGAATATAATTTTAATATTCCGCTATTACTTTCATTAGATTTTAGACCAGAAATAGGTTTTGGTGATGAAACTTACGATAATAACGATTTAGATTTTGATATTGCCTTTGGGATTAGATATCAATTTTAAAATATTTAAGCTTAAATTAAAGGGTGTTTTAGCCAATGAATACTAGAAATTATGTTAAGATGGTCAATGGTATTAATAATTATTGCAATAGTAGTCGCAATCATAGGATTTTCGGGTATCACAGTGTTTTCATTTTTTTTAACAGAAATCACATTCCTTATATGTATAGTCTTATTTTTATTATCACTTGTAATAGATCATTTTTTTTCAAATTCTTAACCACTTTTTATTGATATAAGTTAGTTAGTGAAAGTCCAAATGAGTCATATCATAAGGCAGTAAAAGCAGACTCTTTGTCTGCTTTTTTTATGTTCTAAACTGTGATATCTGTAATGTATTGTAATTGTATTGTAACCAATACCATATTAATTTAGTTAGCTTATGCATAGTTAATAATTTACAATTTTAGAGATTATGTCAAAAGGAAAAAAAAATACCAAATCAGAATACGTAGTTAAAAAAATTGAGACACTAAAGAATGAAACTTTTATCGTCCTAGAGATTATTGAGTATAAACCAAATTCAGTTGTAATCAAAACAATAGAAAAAACTACTGGAAATGTAACGTACTCTTATATTTATTCTGGGCAAGCTTTAACTGAAAAAACATCACCTTTTGACATTTTTATACAGGTAATTGATGGAAAAGCTGACATTTTTATAAATAGACAATCGCATATGCTTAACAAAGGCGAATCAATTATTATTCCTGCTCATGCGAGTCATATTATCCAAGGTAAGCTTAAGTTTAAAATTATTTCAACCGGTATTAAAAGTGGCTAAGAAAACGCATCAATTTACTCAAGTTAAGATAGTTTACAAATTAAAAAAGAGTCGTTTAGTTAATTTCTAAATAAGTCACAGATTGTATATTCCTAGAGAACTCATCAGTCAGCATTTAACTTTGCAATTATACATGGTATTCATAGAGGTGATATTTGTCCGCCTATCTTCGTTTATTCTCAAGATTTTCAATTGCCTTGACTATTTTTTCTGCTTTTTGCTTATAAGTTTCAACAGTACAGATTTCTTTAAGAATTTCGGTTTGTTGTATTTTGTCCAAATGCTCAAAAATTCCTAAAACTTGTGCATCTTTAAAACATTCTAAAATCTCAGAACTATCATTATTTTCGGTTTGATTTTCTAGATATAAAGTTACAATTACAGAATCTCCTCCATGTTTATTTATTGCTTTTCTAATTTCTGAATTTATAGACATTTTTTTATCAGAATTTTTTACTGGACCTAAATGCTTGTTTTTTATTTTATAACCATCAATAGTTCCAGATACTTTTAAGTCGCCCCATTTTCCCTTAATATCTTTTGTGTTTGGGATTATTAATTGATATGTCCAAGCTCCATTTCCAGGGATATATTGAAGCGTCAATTCTTCATTTTTAATAATGTATTTCATTCGTTTTATAATCTTTAAATGGTTATTAAATATCGATTTGGTCGTTTCTATACATTATTGTTATCTACTTAAAAATAAATTATATATGTGTTTTTTGTGGTTTATTAATTTAGATATGTTAACTTTTTTATTGTATTGATAAGACTTTTCAATTTTATAGATAGCATTCATTAAAAAGACATTAAATGTTTAATAACAACTTTTTTTAAAATATTAATAAAATAGTACGATTATTATTTTTATGCCTTTGAACCATTAAAGAATAACATAATTCAAGGTAATTTTTAAGATTTTGAATGTAAGTTTGCTGGATGTAGGTTTTAAAGCGTAGGTCTAATGTCTACAGCAACTTTCATTTTGCTTCTACCAGTACTATAAATAACGCCTTTTAAAGGCGGAACATCATAATAATCTCTTCCATAGGACACCACGATATGTTGGTTTTGAGGTATTTGATTATTTGTTGGATCAAAATCTACCCATCCAAAGCTAGGTATATAAACAGAAAACCAAGCATGAGAGGCATCGGTACCAATTAATTTATCTTTACCTGGAGGTGGCAATGTTTCTATATACCCACTAACATATCTGGCTGGTATACCAACTGCTCGCACACAGGCTATGGCAATTTGAGCAAAATCTTGACAAACGCCTTTTTTCTGTTGCATCACTTCATATATTGGAGTTGCTACGTTTGTAACCTTGGTATTAAACTCAAAATCTGTATAAATGCGTTGCATTAACTCAAAAGAGGCCTCAAAAACGGATCGGTTTGGTTTAAAAGAAACTTCAGCGTATGCCTTTATTTCAGGTGTGATTTTTGCAATTAAAATAGATTCTAAAATAAATTGTTTTATATCTATAAATTCTGATCTTGATTTTTTTAAAGCTTGTAAAGCTTGTTCTAAAGTGATGTTTTTAGCTTCAAAATTATGAGATATTTTTGGATTTAAATTACTGTTTTTTAGTATTTTACTATATGCAGTTACCCTTAGTTCCTTGTGATGTTTTTGTATTGAAAATCTAGTGACGGTATTTCCAAAAAAATCTATTTTTTCTGAAACCTCATTGGGTTCTGGACTTATTTCTAAATAATAATCTACCACGGTTTGTCCCAACATGTTTTTGGGCTTTAAGGTGGCTATATTATGGCAAAAAGTTACCCCGTTTTCGTAAATATAACTTGTAGTATGTGATAATTGATACAGCATTTTTATGACAAGTTGAAGTTTTGATTTACTAGTTGTTTTTGTTGATATGAGTGATTAAAATAGGTATCTGAAATAGCTAGAGATGTTTCATGAAGCAAATCACTCAATTCGGATAAAGCATCGTCAAGGTTTTCTCTTAAAGTGTTATCATGATTTATCTTGATAAGATTTTCTATTTTTAAACTCTCCATTTTAGAGTTGGCTAACGCAATTTTTTCTTTACAAATTGAAACCGTATTTTCTAATTCTGTATTTGGTAAATTATCAACATCTTTTTTAATACGTTTTATTTGATAATTTAACGATTTAGAATATTCAGTATCTAACAAAATCAAATTAATAACATTTTCTAAGCTTAAATAAGAGCGATAACTGTATCTGTAAATATTTAAACTTTCATGACTTGTAAGTAACGATTCTAATATTTCATATTGTAAATTTTCATCGTAATTAAATACTAAAAGCGATCTGCACTTCGCAATATTCATCATAGCCTGTTCGGTTTGTAAACCTATAAAGTATAATAACAACCCTTGGTTAACTAAAATGCTTTCTTCAATTAAACCCATAAAAGCAATTAAGCGAGTGATAATTCGATCTAATAATTTTGATAGTTCAGTTACCGAATAATTATGATCCTCTTTAAATTTTCGCCATTGTTTTTTAATACCATCAAAAACGCGCCACATATCTTTAGACCACAGGCTTCGTAACGAATAATAGGAATTATTAAAACTAGACATAGTTTGTGCAAAGCTTCCAATACGCTTTTCATCCATCAACAAAGAAATAATTTCTTCTAGAGGATTTTTTAAAAGTTCTTCAGAACCTTCACCAACAAAACCAGGAAATGTTGATGTGATATTTGTTATGGATTGAAATAGATAAATTAAACTTTCACTTTCAGATTTTCTGCTGTTATATTGAATTTGGTTCATTCTATTCAAAACCATTCTAAGGTAACGGGCTGTTACTAATGCGCGCCCTAAATACCTTCCAGACCAGTATAAGTTTTCGGCTGTATTACTAGGTAAATCATTTATATCTGAAATATAAATTCGGCAAGAACTATCCCAAGAATAATTTTGAATATTAGTTTGAGGCTCATCAGTTACAATCCAGAAATCTTTACTAACGCCACCACGTTGGTTTGATACAAATAGGTTTTCTCTTTCTGCAGCTACACGAACTAAACCACCTGGCATCACGGTATAACTGTCTTGTTTTGCGATGGCGAAGGTTCTGCACATCACTTTTCGAGGTTCTAGTGTGCCCTCAGTAAAATCTGGCGCTGTAGAAAATGAAATTTTTTCTTGTGCTACAAACTTATATGGGCTAGCTAAAATATCTTTTTTAAGTTTTTTAATGGCATTAGCATCTAAAAATTCACAGAAAAAAATATATTCTCTATTCGAACGATCTATGCGTTTAACAACTAAATCTTTAATGTTGTTAAGCACGTATTGACATTCTTTTTCTTGTCCGCACCACCAAGACGCTATTTGAGGCAGGATTAAATCCTCTTTCAGGAAATAATTGCAAATAGTATTCATAAACGGTATTAAACCTGAATTTTCTAAAACACCACTGCCAACAGGATTTACAATAGTAACTTTTTGTTCTCTAATAACATCTAATAATCCTGCAACGCCCAAATATGAATCCTCTTTTAATTCTAATGGATCCATAAAGACATCATCAACACGTTTTAAAACAACATCTACTTGCTTTAGTTGCTTTAAAGTTTTCATCCAAAGCTTACCATTTCTAACAACTAAATCGTTTCCCGTAACTAATGGATATCCTAAAAATGATGCCATATAAGCATGTTCAAAATAAGTTTCGTTTAATGGTCCGGGTGTTAGTATAACAATGTTAGGATTGTTTTTGTTTTGTGGAGCACAATTAATAAGCATTTGATTAAATTCGTAAAAGAATTGTGATGGTTGCTTAACATTGATATCTTTATATATATTTGGTAAAACTCTGCTGGTTGAATATCTGTTTTCTAAAGCATAACCCATTCCAGAAGGCGCTTGTGTTCTATCATTTACCACCCACATTCTACCATCTGGTCCTCTGGCTAAATCTGCTGAATAAATAAGTAAGTTTTTGGCAGTTTTGTATTGAATTTGATCACATTGTCTTAAAAACCCTCGGTGTGCATATATAACTTCTTGAGGTATAATACCATTTTTAATAAGTTCTCGACCTCCGTATATATCCTTTAAAATAAGATTTAATAATTCTGCTCTTTGAGTGATACCTTTTTCAATGTTTGTCCACTCATTTTGATGAATTAAAAAAGGAACAATGTTTAAATCCCACGATCGATTCATGCCTTTTGGGTCGTTGTAAACATTATAGGTTACACCGTTTTCGTCCATCAACCAATTAATTTCGTTTTGTTTAGCTGATATAGCTTCTGTACCCATTTGGATTAAGTTATTTAATAACTTTTCCCAATTAGGATTGATAGACATATTAGATTTTAGTACCTCATCATAATTCCTAAAGTCGGAAAAATAATTTTGAAATATTGTATTTGAATCTAAGGGCATATACATTTATTTTTTTCTTAAATCTAGAGTGTTTGGAAACTCAAAATTTATAGTAAGTTCTTTATATTTAAACTTTTTACTACTTGTTTTTTTCTTAATATTTTGAAATTCTTTTTTAGAGATAACATCTACATTATCAGGAAGAATATCACCTTGTGTGTGATTAAAAGTCCAAAAACGATTGATTCTTCTAGATTCTGCCTCTAAACTATTTATAGGATAGGTTTCATAAGAACGACCACCTGGATGCGCTACAAAATAAGTGCAACCGCCAATAGAGTGTTTATTCCAAGTATCTACAATATCAAAAACTAGAGGCGCATCAACTCCAATAGTTGGGTGCAATGCCGAGTAGGGATTCCATGCTTTATAGCGTATGCCAGCAACATAAGCTCCTTTAACTCCCGTAGGTTTTAATGGTACTTTAATACCGTTGCAAGTTACAATATATCTTTCGTTAACAAAGTTAGAAACTTTAATTTGTAAACGCTCAAGTGAAGAATCTACATATCTAGCCGTACCACCGCCGGTCATCTCTTCGCCTAATACATTCCATGGTTCAATAGCAGCTCTTAATTCTAAATGCATCTGATTAATATCTACCATGCCGTGAAGCGGAAATCTGAATTCGAAAAAAGGATCAAACCAATCTTCTTTAAAGTCATAACCTGCTTTATTAAGCTGTTTTACAATGTCTTTAATATCTTCTCTAACAAAATGTTCTATTAAGAACTTGTCATGCAATTCTGTCCCCCAACGAACTAAATCATGCTCGTAAGGTGTTTTCCAAAACCAAGTTACTAAAGTTCTAACTAACAAGTTTTGCATTAAACTCATTTGAGGGTGCGGGGGCATGTCAAAAGCACGAAGTTCTAAAATACCTAATCGTCCTGTTGAGGAGTCGGGAGAATATAATTTATCTACACAAAATTCAGCTCGGTGTGTGTTGCCTGTTAAATCTGTTAATAAATGTCTAAATAACCTATCGGTTAACCAAAATGGTACTTCGTCATTTTTAGGGATTTTACTAAATGCAATTTCTAATTCATATAAATTTTCCATTCTAGCTTCATCAATACGAGGTGCCTGACTTGTGGCTCCAATAAAAGCTCCAGAAAATAAATATGATAAACCAGGATGGTGTTGCCAAAAGGTTAATAAACTTCTTAGTAAACTGGGTTTTCTTAAAAGCGGACTATCCGCAGGGGTGGCGCCACCAAGGGTTACGTGATTTCCGCCGCCTGTACCAGTATGTTTTCCATCTAGCATGAATTTTTCAGTACCTAAGCGTGATTTTTTTGCATGCTCATATATAACAAACGTGTTGTTTGTGAGTTCTTTCCAGTTTTTTGCTGGTTGTACATTAACCTCTATAACACCTGGATCTGGCGTTATTTTCATAGATTCTAAACGGTTATCATGTGGTGGATTGTAGCCTTCAAATATAACAGGTATATTTAGTTTTTTTGATGTAGCTTCAATAGATGCAATTAAATCCAAATAAAACTCGGCTGCATCCAATGGTGGAAGAAATAAATATAGTTTATTATCTCTCACTTCAGCACACAAGGCAGTTCTAATAAAAAACTCTGGCTCTGTTTTTTTAATACTTTTAGTTTTTGTTTTTTCAAAACGTTTTGAAACAAATTCTGAATAATTTGTGAGTTCGTTTTGTTTTGAGAACTGGTCTGGTTGAAAAACAGGAAACTCTTGTTGTTTTGGTTTTTGAATAAGAGAATTAAGTGGTAAACGCAGTCCAATCGGTGAATTACCAGGCACTAAAAAGATGTTTTTTCTTCTAAATTCCCAATTGCAACTAAACCAATTATTTTCAGAATTATTTAAAGGTAAAACATAGCCAACAGGTTTTGATGTACCATCTTTTAAAATTTCTTTTAATTTATCTTTAACTAATAAATTGCCGTTTTCTTTGGTAGGATCAATGTCAATTGGCATTTGCCCTTCTTGCCAAAGGAAATAAAAACTATCTTCATAAGCAGGTTTTATAGTGTTATCTGAAATTCCTAAATATGTGGTTAATGTTTTTAAGAATGTTTTATCAGCATCTTTTGGTAAAATCGGATTATCAGAAAACAAGGATAACAACGATTTATTATTCCAAATTGGCTTTCCATCTTTTCTCCAGCAAATTTCGATAGACCAACGTGGAAGTGGTTCTCCTGGGTACCATTTGCCTTGCGCTTGGTGTAATACACCTCCTTTACCAAACTCATCATACAATCTTGCAGCCAAATTTTTGGATAATTCACGTTTATGGTCGCCATCTGCATCTGTATTCCATTCTGGAGATTCCATATCATCAATGGATACAAAGGTTGGTTCGCCACCCATTGTTAATCTTACATCACCTTTTTCAAGTTCTTCTTCAACTTTAAAACCTAAATTATAAATGGCATCCCATTGCTCATCAGTATATGGTTTTGTTACCCTTGGAGATTCTAAAATACGTTTTACAGAGTTTTCAAAAAAGAACTCAGTTTCACATCTATCAGTCATTCCAGAAACAGGAGCCGCACTTTCAAAGGACGGTGTACAAGCTAAGGGGATATGACCTTCTCCGGCTAATAAACCTGAAGTTGCATCAAAACCAATCCAACCAGCACCGGGAATATAAACTTCTGCCCAAGCATGTAAATCTGTGAAATCTTCTTCTGGACCTGAAGGACCATCTAGTGATTTTTCATCAGATTTTAGTTGAACTAAATAGCCCGAAACAAATCGGGCACCAAAACCTAAATGGCGCATAACTTGCACAAATAACCAGGCATAATCTCTACAAGACCCATTTTTTTGGCCCAGAGTAATCTCACAGGTTTGCACTCCTGGATCCATTCTTATGTTGTAGTTTAAATACTCGTAAATTTTCCTATTTATGTCAATTAAAAAGTAAATGGTTTTTCTTTGGGTTAAATCAATTGTTCTAAGAAAGTCCATTAAAAGCGGACCATTATCTATAATTTCTAAATAGGGTAGAAGCTCCTTTTTTGTAGTTTCTAAGTATTTAAAAGGATAATCTTCTGCATATTTTTCAACAAAAAAATCGAAAGGATTAATCGTCTTTAAATCTGCTATAATTTCAACATCTATAGATAGTTCTTTTGTTTTATCGGGAAACGTTAATCGCGCAAGATAATTTCCAAAAGGATCTTGTTGCCAATTAAAAAAATGATTTGCTGGTTTTATTTTAATGGAATAAGCTTCAATGGGAGTTCTGCTATGAGGAGCAGGTCGCAATCTAAAAATATGAGGCGATAAGGAAACTGAACGATCGTATTTGTATACAGTTTTGTGAGAAATAACAATTTTTAAAGCCATTAATAATAGATTTTATAAAAATACAAATTAAACGTTTTTTAAATTTAAAGTAAGGAATTTAAAGAGATATGTGGCAATGACCCGATGTGCTTTTGTTTTTTTTATTAAAACAACATTTTTGAATATTTAAAATGTAAAATATCTTTTTTAAGTGGCTAAAATTGAGAAAATTTTATTGCTTATAATTATCTATTTAATCTTTCTAAAACATTATAACTAAAAATAGACATAACTTAATCAATTAAGATATAATTTATATCCCTTTATAGTGAATCAAACTTCTGTGAATGTGTTTATTTTTTTAATAATTAAATCATCTTAAATTATTCAATATAATCTCAAATGTTTAAAATGAATATTTGTAAAACTCGAGTTTTTAGAAGTTTTAAATTCTAAAAATAATATAGAAAATTTTAAAACTTAAATAAGCGGAATACTTTTGTTAATTAACTTATTTATGGATATGTTTGTTTAAACGTACTTTTTTAATGAGTTCTCTCCAGAAGTTTTATCAATCAATTACAATGAAAAAAAAATTAACTTTTTTTATTTTAATTTCTATCTCCACAATACTTATTGCAGGCGTATTATTAATTGAAAAAATAATTAATATTGAAACTGCTGGTATTATCATCCTGATATTATCTATTATTCAGGTTTTTGTTTTACAGTATTTTTTAAAAAATCAATTAAAAAACAATGTCGTTAAGCAACGACAAGACCAACAAATAGAAGATTTTGAAAGTAAATTAGAAAATTCAGAACGCTTAGCAGATCATAAATCATTTTATTTAGCTAATATGAGTTATGAGGTTAGAACACCTTTAAACACCATTTTAGGTATGTTGAAAATGCTAAAAGATTCGGATTTAGATGAAGAACAAGATTTAAAATTAGAAATTGCCGAATACTCATCAAAGCATTTATTACAGTTATTTAATATGATTATTAATAATGCAGAAATTGAGATTAATGAGTTTAAACTTAATTTATCCACTATAGATTTAAAATCTGATTTATTAAAACTTTTTAAAGTTTTTGAATATCAAGCTTGGGAAAGAGATTTAGAATTTGAGTATAAATTTTTATCTGAAAAAAGTAGAGATAAATTTTTAGTGTTAGCAGATTCAGAAAGAATTCAATTAGTATTAATTAATTTGATTAATAATGCTATAAAATTTACGGATACTGGTAAGATATCAATAATTGTAGATCAAACTATTGAAATAGATGATCATCAAATAGTTACTTTTTACATAAAGGATACAGGTTCTGGAATGAAACAGGATGAGATTAAACACTTTTTTGATAATTCGATGGAAGATTTTTCTAGTAAGTTTATATTAAGTGATTACAGAGGTTGGGGTGTGGGTTTATCTATATCTTATCAATTAGTTAAAAACATGGGTGGTGATTTAAAATTAGAAAGTAAAGAAAATGAAGGCTCTACTTTTTATTTTAGTTTACAGTTAAAGAAAACTTTAAATATTAAATCTAAAGATGAAAGTTTAAAACCTTTACTATTTGATAATTGTCATGTTTTAGTAGCAGAAGATAATAGGATGAATCAAAAAGTAATCAAGTTTTTATTGGAACAACAAGGTGTTGATTGCTCATTTGCTAAAAACGGACTTGAAGCTATTGAGCTTTATAAAACGTCGGATTTTGATATGATTTTTATGGATATTTATATGCCAGACATGAATGGTTATCAAGCTACTAAGTTTATTCAGGAAACTGATAAATATAATAATAATAACACACCAATTATTGCCGTTTCAGCAAGTGCTTTTGAAGAGGATATTAAAAAGGCTAAATTAGCAGGTATTGATGATTTTTTAGCCAAACCTATTGAGGTATTAAAGCTTAAAGCACTACTCAAAAAACATCTAAAGATTAAAACTACACTTTAAAAATAATGGTTTATTTTATTGAAATCATACTAATTTCAACATTCACATTTTTAGGTAATCTAGCTACTTGTACAGTTTCTCTTGCGGGTGCATTAGCTTCATCAAAATAGCTTCCGTAAACCTCGTTAATTAAAGCAAAATCATCCATATTACTTATAAAAATTGAAGTTTTAACAACGTTGTCGAAAGTCATATTAGCCGCAAGTAAAACCGCTTTTAAATTTTCCATTACTTGTTTTGTTTCTGTTTTAACATCATCTAAAACTAACTCATTTGTTTTTGGATTAAAGGCTATTTGTCCAGAAGTATATAGTGTATTGCCTGATAAAACAGCTTGGTTGTATGGGCCAATAGGCGCAGGAGCATTTTTAGTAGTAATTATAGTTTTCATGTGTTTATATTTAGTTTTAAATAGTTAATATTTTTCTTAAATGTAACATTAAATTTAAGCAGTTTTAAAATTAAGGTGTTATTTTATGAAAGTTATAACCTAAGGTCTGGTTGTCTTCTTTGTTCGTATTTCAAGTCTTTTAAGATACTAGATTTAATTCCTATAAAGAAATTCCAAGAGGTTCTAGTACTAAAAGGAATCCAACTAAAATTCATACGCCAACTTAATAAATCACGTTCAAATCTAAGTTGTGTATAGGTAAAACCAGCATTTTTCAAATCGTAACCAGAAGAAGCTCCAACCGACCATTTTTTGGACAATTCAATATCTCCTGAAAACATAAGTGAGTGTGATGATATTTCATTTTGCCTTCTTGAATTAGAGTAGTTTAGAGCATATGCAATTCTCATACTCCAAGGTATTTTAAAATTGTAAAACTCACTAGGTTCTTCTTCTCCTTCTTTATCTTTTCTATTTATTTGTTGGTTAGCAAAATCTTCTGAAACACCAAATAAATCATCATCTCTACCGCCACTTCTAATATTTTCATCAATTCCCTCTTCTTTATCATCATCTTTTTTGTCACCTTTTTTACTAGCAAGTGACCAACTAGCAGTAAAGTTAGCATTTGTTAATCTAAAAAGGCTTCCGCCATTATCAATATTAAATTTATCAATTCTGTTGTTGTTACTATCTAGTGCATAAGGATCTAAAGTTGCTCCAAAATTGATACTCATTTTATTGTTGAAAAGTTGAGTGCCACCAGTCATTCTAACTGGGCTCCATTGTAACGAATCGCCAGCAAAATTATAAGATGTTGCAAAATTTAGGTTATTAAGTAAAATGATTTTTTTAGGTTCGGTAGCTGTGCTGTCTCTGTCTTTAACTTTTGCTTCAAAATTATTGGAAACAGAAATGCCCATCGAACTGGAGAAATTTTGGTTGGGAGTTCCAAAAATTCCTTGTTCAAATCTGCTGTATTCTACATCAGATGTAGTTAAGCCATCGGCACTAACAACTTCGTAAGAATCGTAATAATTATCAAAAGCAGGATTTATATTATAGCTTATCGAGGGTCTGATGATATGGCGTATCTTTTGTATTTTAGGATCTTTTCCTTCTTTTTCAAAATTAAACATCCCATAAATAGTGGTACCGATACTGGTACTAAAATTATAAGTTCTAAAAGTGTCAAATCCGTTAACGGTTTCAGTAACTACTTGTCTATTGATATCATCAAAAGTTCTATTAATGGTTTTAAAAGTCCAGACTTCATTAAAGTTAGTACTAGCACTCATACTAAAATATTTAAACACTTTAAAGTTGGTGTTTAAGGGTATGGTGTGTTGAAAACCAGCTTTAGCATCATCAAACATTTCTTTTTTGAAGAATAAAGAATCGGTTGTTTGTATTCTGTTCTCACCACGTAGGTTATATTGTAAGTTAATATTTTGAATGATGCCTTTTTTAGAACCCGTTTTTGAGGCAAAAGGATATATTCTACTAACACTTCCCTGAAATGTAGGTAAGGTCATGTTTATAGTTTCTGTGTTGGTGTTTTGAGAGTGAGTTGCTGTAACACTAAAATTTACTTGTGGCTCACCTTGAAATGTTTTTGAATACGAAACAGATGAAGCCAAAGTGTTATTTAAAAAGGCTCCAGAGTTTACTTGATTTACCGAATTTCTATAATAAGTACTACTGCCTAAGTTTACAGAAGCAGAGAATCTTGAACTTGGATTTGCTTTTGAATCTTGACTATGAGACCAACGTAAATTATAAATTGTATTTCTTGCATAATCAGGGAAACCACGTTCGCTGGTAATTAAATTTTCGTACCTAAAACCTATATTTCCTCTAAACCGGTATCGTTTTGCATAGGTGCTTTCTAATCTTGTGCCATAACTTCCGTTTGTAAAATAATCACCTAAGACTTTTAAATCAATATAATCACTAATAGCAAAATAATACCCACCGTTTTGTAAAAAGAAACCGCGATCGTTTTGTTCTCCAAAAGACGGGATAATTACTCCTGAAGTTTGTTTTTCACTTTGTGGAAAAAAACCAAATGGTAAGCCTAATGGGGTAGGTACATCGTAAATAAATAAGTTTGCTAAGCCTGTTACAATTTTTTTGCCAGGTACAATTTTAGCTTTTCTAAGTTTTATATAATATTCAGGGTCTTCAAGATTTTCTGCTGTTGTATATTTTGCATTTTTAAGAAAGTAAACTGAATCGTTCTCTTTTTTTGTTAATGAAGCTATAACCGTTCCTTCGCCTTGTGCAGTTTTGGAGTTATAAATAAGTGCTTTTTTAGTGTCGGTATTAAAAACGATCGAGTCTGGTTCAACTACATTACTACCTTGAGTAAAAATAGGTTTTTGTGTGTAACCTTCTATAGAGTCTGTAATTCCTTTGGCATAAACAGTATTTTTATTGTAGTCTATAACAATACTTCCAGCTGCTATATTCATATCGCCATAATCAATTTTCGCTTGGTTATACAGATACAGTTTTTGGTTTTTTTGGCTAAATTTTGTATAATCTTCTGCGTGATATTTTACAATATTTTCTAAAAGATCTTTATTAGGTTTAATAGAATCTGTTAACGTAGAATCTTGTTTTTTTTCAGAAATAATAGGAATTGACAAACTATCTTTTTTAATAATTAACGTGTCTTTTACACTTCGTTCGATAGTTTTTCCTTTTTCACGAATGTCTTGAGCAAAGCTAAACATGTTAATAAACACTGTAAAACTTAATGCAAAAAGTATTTTAAAGTTGTTTGTGCGCAACGCTTTTAAATGTATTTTTGTAATAGTATGGCTCGGTTTTTGAAAAGCCAAAATTACATATATTTTTCTGGGATTGATTTAATATTCAATTAAAAATTTAAATTTAAAATTATACTCAAATATAGTTGTGTAATAAACTAAGTTTTTTTATCGTTAGTTGCTTACAAAATTGATTTTTTTAACAATTTCAAAAAAATGCACATAATAAAATATGAGTTTGATTAATAACAAGAATATTTATTTCTTAAAAACGAAAGGCTTCTATGTTTTCGTATCTTCTATAATAGTATTAACATTTTCTTCTTTTATAAAAATTGATTTAAATCAATCTTCAAAAAAGTTTGTAGTTGTTTTAGATGCAGGACATGGTGGTAAAGATCCCGGAAATTTAGGCAATGGATTTAAAGAAAAAGATATTGCTTTAAAAATAGCTTTAGAAGTTGGTGAAATATTAGAAAAGAATCCTAACATAAAAGTAGTATACACAAGAAAAACAGATGTTTTTATTGAATTGATTGATAGACCAAAAATAGCTAACAATGCAGATGCGGATTTGTTTGTTTCTATACACTGCGATTCTCATACAAGTCAAGCTTATGGTGCTGGAACATTTGTTATGTCTATTAGTAAAATTTCTCAAAATCTTCGTGTAGCAAAACAGGAAAACTCGGTTATTTTTCTAGAAGATAATTATCAAGAAAAATATTCTGGATTCGACCCAAACTCACCCGAATCTATAATTGGCTCTTCTATAGCTGTTGAAGAGTACTTAGATCAAAGTATATTGGCAGCTAGTCTTATTCAAAAAAATTTAGTTAATAATTTGAATCGAAAAGACAGAAAAGTTAAGCAAGATGTTTTTTGGGTACTTCATGCTACAGTTATGCCAAGTGTTTTAGTAGAAACCGGTTTTTTAACTAATAAAAGTGAAGGAAGTTATCTTAATTCTAAAACTGGACAAATAGAAATGGCTACTCAAATAGCTCAAGGTATTCTGGATTATAAAAAGCGAATTGATAACATTACTGGAGATTTTAATATAGTCGATCAAATAGATAATTCTGTTCAAGAAAAAGAAGTTTCAGAATCTAACACAAATGCTATTACTTTTAAAATTCAAATAGCTGCAAGTGCAAGCGAATTAGACACCAAACCTTATAACTTTAAAGGTTTGCAAAATATTTCAAGAATAAAACAAGGAGGTTTATATAAATATTTTTACGGAAGCACCAATAATTATAAAGACACCAAACTACTTGAAGATGAAGCTAAAAGAAAAGGTTATAACTCTTGTTTTGTGGTAGCATTTAAGGATGGTGAAAAAATAGACTTATCTGAGGCTTTAAAATCGACTACTAATTAGAACGTTTCTTCTTAAATTTATATTAAATTTGTTAATCAACATATTTATTTTGAAATTTACATAAATTACTTTTTTATGTTAATAGCAACTTATCTATTTAAGCAAAAAGCAAAATTATAGATGAAATTATCAAAAGAAATTAAAACTGGCATACTGGTATTACTCGGAATTATCCTTTTTATTTTTGGGTTTAACTATTTAAAGGGGATGAACCTTTTTGAATCTACTAATGTTTTTTACACCGAGTTTAATTACAATGCATTAAGCAAATCTTCAATAGTTACTGTTAAAGGTAATCCTGTTGGAAAGATTACAGATATAAGTTACAATTACGAAACTGGAAAAACTAGAGTTGCTTTTTTTGTTAGTGAGGAATTTAAATTCTCTAAAGAAAGTTTAGTTAGAATGTACGAAACAGGACTTATGGGTGGTAATGGTTTAGCAATTATTGTAAGTAATGAAGGAGAATTAGCAAAAGCAGGCGATGTTTTACAATCTGAGGTTGAGGTAGGTTTGGTAACCAGTCTTTCAAAAAATTTCTCAGGATTAAGTATGGATATTAACTCAACTTTAAAATCAACAGACTCATTGATTAAGAGTTTAAACAAAGTTGTGAATGATCAAACTGATAAAGGGTTAAAACATACCGTAGAACAATTAAATCAAACGTTAAAATCTTTTGAGAATACTTCAAATACCGTTAACAAAGTTATCTCTAAAAACGATGAAAATATAGCAGCAACATTAGCTAGTTTTAAAAAAACAAGCGAGGATTTTTCTTCTATAGCAGCCGAATTAAAAGAGGCTCAAATTGGGACAACGGTTGAAACTTTAAACAAAACACTTTCTAGTTTAAACAGCGTTCTTTCAAAGGTAGACAATGGTGAAGGCTCATTAGGTAAACTTTTAAAAGATGAAGGGTTGTATAATAATATAGAAGGCTCTATTAAAGAAATGGAAGCTTTACTAAAAGATATAAAATTACATCCAAAAAGGTATTTTAGAATTTTATCTAAAAAAGAAATTCCTTACGAAGAAGAAACATCTAATTAATAATTAATGCAGTACATTGGCAGTATACTTTTCGTTATAATACTAGTTTTAGGTATTGGGTTTTTTACAAAAAATGTAAAAAAGTTAATGCGTAACATAAGATTAGGTAAAGATCAAAATATTAACGACAATAAATCGCAACGTTGGAAAAATATGGCGATGATTGCCTTGGGACAAAGTAAAATGGTGCGTCGCCCAGTATCTGGAGTTTTACACATTGTAGTTTACATTGGTTTTGTAATTATTAATATTGAAGTTTTAGAAATTTTAATAGATGGTGTTTTTGGAACTCACAGAATAGGTTTAAGTATTTTGCCAAAATCTATTTACGGATTTTTAATTGGCACTTTTGAGGTTTTAGCCGTTTTAGTTTTTATTTCTGTGATATTTTTCTGGATACGAAGAAACATTATAAAATTAGCCCGTTTTTGGAAAAGTGAAATGACGAGTTGGCCCAAAAACGACGGAAATTACATTCTTTATTTTGAGATGGTTTTAATGACCTTATTTTTGATAATGAATGCTACTGATACTTCATTTCAACAGATGAATTTCGGCAACATCATATCACAATACATAGCGCTATTATTTTCAAGTATCCCAGAAACCACCTTACATTTTATAGAAAGAGGCGCTTGGTGGTTACATATTATTGGTATTCTAATATTCCTAAACTACTTATACTATTCTAAACACCTTCATATTTTATTAGCCTTTCCAAATACCTATTTCGGTAGTTTAACACCAAAAGGACAATTTAATAACCTAGATGCTGTAACCAAAGAAGTTAAAATGATGATGGATCCAAACGTAGATCCATTTGCTGCACCAGCCGAAGGAATAGAAGGAGACATGCCAGCAAAATTTGGTGCTAGCGATGTAGAAGATTTAAGTTGGGTAAATTTATTAAACGCCTATACATGTACAGAATGTGGACGTTGTACAAGCGAATGTCCTGCAAATCAAACAGGAAAAAAGTTATCACCGCGTAAAATAATGATGGATACTAGAGATCGTCTGGAAGAAGTTGGTAATAACATTGATTCCAATAATGGCGAGTTTAAAGACGATGGAAAACAGCTTTTAGATAACTACATCACAAGAGAAGAATTATGGGCTTGTACAACCTGTAACGCTTGTGCGGAGGCATGTCCTGTAAGCATCGATCCACTTTCAATTATTTTAGAAATGCGTCGTTATCTGGTCATGGAGCAATCATCAGCACCAGTAGAGCTAAATAACATGATGACAAATATTGAAAACAACGGTGCACCATGGCCATACAACCAAATGGATAGGTTAAACTGGAAAAACGAGTAAATAAATAATTTGGGCGTTACCCTTTGGGGTCGGGCTTTCGGCAGTCGCTTTTTTTAATAAAAACAAAAAAGAGCTCCAATAATGCCTCAATCCCTAACGCAAAAATAAAACAACTTAATAAATGAGCGACTTACTAAAAGTGCCAACAATGGCAGAATTTATGGCTCAAGGCAAACAACCCGAAGTATTATTTTGGGTAGGTTGTGCTGGAAGTTTTGATGATAGAGCAAAAAAAATAACTAAAGCATTTGTAAAACTTTTAAATAAAGCAAATGTTGAGTTTGCAGTACTCGGAACCGAAGAAAGTTGTACGGGAGATCCTGCAAAGCGTGCTGGAAATGAGTTTTTGTTTCAAATGCAAGCGGTAACTAATATAGAAGTTTTAAATGCTTACGAAGTAAAAAAAATAGTTACAGCATGTCCGCATTGCTTTAATACCATAAAAAATGAGTATCCAGAATTAGGCGGTAATTATGAGGTGATGCACCATACTCAGTTTTTAAAAACCTTGCTTGATGAAGGCAGATTAACCATTGAAGGTGGGAAGTTTAAAGGTAAGCGCATCACATTTCACGATCCTTGTTACCTAGGTCGTGCCAATAATGTTTACGAAGCACCACGAGAGTTAATTCAGAAATTAGAAGCTGAATTAGTAGAAATGAAAAACTGCCGCCGTAACGGACTTTGTTGTGGTGCAGGAGGCGCACAAATGTTTAAAGATGCCGAAAAAGGTGATAAAGAAGTAAATATCGAGCGTACTGAACAGGCGTTAGAAATTAAACCAGATATTATCGCAGCAGGTTGTCCATTTTGTAATACCATGATGACAGATGGTATAAAAGCAAAAGAGAAAGAAGCAGAGGTAACGATAATGGATGTAGCAGAGTTAATTGCAAATGCTGAAGACTTGTAATGTCAAGAAAACAAAGTAACAAAAGTATTTTACCTTATTGTTTTTGCGTTAGGTATGGCTTACATTATTTGTCATAAATATTTGACTTCATGTTTTTTAATAACCAGATAGAAATAAACCATTTGCCTAAAATTGAAAATGTTCAATTGATACAAATAGACAAGCGCTATTTTAAAATTATTTTATTCAACTTAATTTTTACGTTTTCTATTACAATTGGTGTTGCAACCATTTTGAAATTTATTATGGTAAATGAAATTTATAAAGCTACATTATATTGGTACGTACTAATTGGACTCATAATTTTGTTTATAATTCAATTAGTAATTTACAAGCTTAGTTTTAATTTGCGTCGCTATGCTATTAGAGATAAAGATATCATATATTCTCAAGGTTTATTAACTAATACAATCTCCACCTTACCATTTAATCGTATTCAGCATATCGAAATAGAGCGTTCTTTTTTATCAAGAAGATTAGGATTATCTAATCTTAAAATTTATTCAGCAGGAGAATCAGGTAGTGACTTGTCAATTAATGGTTTGCCTCATGAATCAGCTGAAAAAATAAATGCGTTTTTAATTAATTTATTAAATGAGCGCTTATAATTTTGAAAACCCTACACGACAATCGAAAAAAGGAATCATTGTCATTTTTGGATTAAATTTTTATGCAGGAACTAAACAATCTATTCTTTTTATATCTCTTTTTTTTCTGAGTTATTTAAAAAATCAATCCTATGCATCAAACCCTTATTTTTTGCTGAGTTGTTGTCTTTTTATTTTTTTTATGATACTTCATGCAGTATTAAAATATTATAATTTTAAATTTCATGTTACCGAAGAGTATTTTATTTTAAATCAGGGTATTTTAAATAAGGAAAAAATATCCATTTCAAAAACCAAAATTCAGAATGTTTACATTAAACAAAATCTCATTCAGCAAGTTATAAATGTCGTATCATTATCAATTGAAACAGCAGGAGATGAGGATACAGAAATAGAAATACATGCCCTTTCTGCAGATTCAGCAATTGAATTAAAAAAAGTATTGCTTAAAAAAAGTGTAGCGTTTGGTTTTCACTCGGAAATAAATTATCCCGAAAAGGTCTCAATTTATCATAAGGCCTCAATAAAAAAATTGTTGCTTGAAGGTATTTCGGAAAATCATTATAAAAGTTTTATCCTTATTTTATTTTTCCTCTCTGCTACTTATTACGATTTAAAAGATTTTCTCGATCCATTAATATTAACCAAAACAGATTCTATTTTTTTTAATTTAAATATGTATCAATTCTCCCGGGATATTATATTTAATTGTCTTTTAATTTTTTCGTTATTTATTTTGGTAGTTCTGTTTTCGGTTGTTAAAACTTTTATTGAAAATTTTGATTTGACAGTCTCAAATAATACAAATGGTTTAGAGATTTCTAAAGGATTATTTAATAAAATAAATTTAGGACTTTTACCAAGTCGCATACAAAACACAACCATAATAACTAATAGACTAAAGCAGTTTTTTGGATTGTATAAGTTAACATTTACTCAAGCAATGGTTAATAAAAAACAACGAAAAAACTTAAAAATTATTGGTTTAAATGAGTTTCAGGTTAGTGAGTTGTTACTGAAGTTTTATCCTAAAATATTTGATGTAATTGAAAAAAGAAAGCCAGAAAGCTACTTTATTTATAAAAGTCTTATGTACTATTTGGTTTTAATTTTGATAGTTAATTTGGTTTTTTTCTTTTTACCATACATGTTTTGTTTTATTAATATTCCTGTGATTTTTCTTTTTGTTTTAAACATAATTTATGGTTACAAAAAGTCTTACTATTCTATAGATGATAGTTATTTAGTGTTAGGTAGTGGCAATTTTATAAATACTCAAAAAGATATTCTTGAATTACATAAAATACAAGCTGTTAGTTTAAAACAAACTATTTTTCAAAAAAGGAGAAGATTAGCATCTGTTGAAGTTTTTTCAGCTTCAAATAATTTAGAAATTCCACATATTAAATTGGAAGTAGCTAAACAAATTGTAAATTACATGTTATATAAAGTTGAATCTACTCCAAAAGATTGGATGTAAATCTTACTTTTGTAAAATAAAAATTATATCAAATAATGCTAGTAGACTTTAATACATTACCTGAAGAATCACGTGTTTGGATTTATCAATCAAATCGATCTTTTTCTGATGAAGAAATTGAACAAATTAAATTCAAATTAGATACCTTTATTGAAAATTGGACTGCACATGGTAGCGATTTACAGTGTGGATATACTATAAAATATAAACGTTTTATTATAATCGGATTAAATCAAAAATTAAATGCCGCAACAGGTTGCTCTATTGATGCCTCTGTTCATTTTATTCAACAATTAGAAAATGAATACAACATTGATTTGATGGATAAAATGAATGTGTCTTATAAACAAGGTGAGTTTATTGCTTACAAAACTTTAACTGATTTTAAGCAAATGGCAAAAGATAAAGCGGTATCAAAAAATACCATAGTTTTTAATAATTTAGTTAACACTATTATGGAGTTTAACGAAAACTGGGAAGTACCTGCAAGCGATAGTTGGCACAATCGATTCTTAAAGTAATTTTACTTTCTTAGTAGTATTTATAAATATAATAACCCAGATTTATAAGAATTTTAATCTGGGTTATTTGCTATAGTGAAGAATAAAGAGTAAATTATTTACAAATAATTATTCATTTATTAGTAAGGGTGTTTTTCCATCCGTAATAATTACTTTGCTATTAGTAGATTGAGAAAGTTTGTTAAAAGCCTCAATACTTCTCAATTTAATAATTTCGCTTGTTAATCCTTCTGCAAGAATTTTTTGTGCATCCCGTTCAGCTTTAGCTTCAATAATTTTTCTCTCAGCTTCTAATTTTGCTTGTTGTATTATAAATTCCATTCGCATCGCATCTTGTTCTGCTTGTAGTTTTTGTTCAATGGAACTAGCTAAGCCCATTGGTAATTGAATACTCTTCATCAAAACTGCAATAAGCTCAATACCATTTGCTTGTTTTTCTAAGTTTATTAACATTTTAGATTTAATTTCTTCTTCTATTTTTGCACGCATTCCAGAGTGCATGTCTTTGGCATAAAATTGAGCGCATACATCAGAAGATGCGGATCTGAAAACACTAGTAATAATAGATTCATAATCCTGCCCCAGATTTTCTAATATAACCGGTATTTTTTTTAATTCTAATCTATATAATATAGATATTTCTGATTTCACACTTAGACCTTCTTTTGTTGGTAAATTTAAAATCAGCTTAATATTATTAGTTTTAGTAGATTCTTTAATAACCCTACTTGTAATTGGGTTATAAAATATAGTTCCTTGTGTAGAAATATTGCTAGAAAACTTTCCTAAAGTTTGTTTTACACCAGCTTCCCCTGGTCTAATTACAGCACAACTACTACAAGTTAAAATGATTCCTAGCAAATAAAGAAATTTTGTTTTCATAACATTTTTTTTGAAATTAATTTTTTTCTATAAAAATAAACAAGATTTAATATATAATTTTATTAATGTTTATAATGAATTTCATAATTAATTTTTATGATTTATAACTTTTTTTCATTATAATAGTGCTGTCAAATATCTCTTTTTAAGTATTGAATAAAATATTTATTTTGTTAAATAAGTTGTTTATAATCTAAGTTTTTTTAACTTCAAAAAGCTTTTGTATCTCGAATAGAATAATGATTTTTACAGCCTATTAAGTGGAATTATAAAATTATGGCTAACGAGATTTTCTTACTAAATATATCAGGTCAGGATAAACCTGGTTTAACATCAAGTTTAACAGGTGTTTTAGCACAATATGGGGCTAAAGTTTTGGATATTGGACAAGCAAATATTCATGATACATTATCACTTGGGATTTTGTTTGAAATTCAATCTGGTGAAAATTCCGCTGCTGTTTTAAAAGATTTACTCTTTAAATCATATGAGCTCGGTATTAAAGCGAAGTTCACACCAATTACACTTGATAATTACGAAAAATGGGTTAATCTTCAAGGTAAAGACAGGTATATTATTACCATTTTAGGAGAAAAATTATCCGCTGAACAAATATCAGAAGTTACTAAAGTGATTTCAGAGAAAAATTTGAATATCGATGCTATTAAAAGGTTAACAGGTCGTACTTCACTTGTTAAAGAGGAAGAATATCCAAGGGCATCTATTCAATTATCAATTAGAGGTAAAATTGATAATAAGTCTGAGTTTACCGAAAAATTCATGAAAATATCAAGAGAGATGGATGTAGATATAGCTTTCCAAGAAGATAATATTTACAGACGTAACAGACGTTTAGTTTGTTTTGATATGGACTCAACTTTAATACAAACTGAAGTTATTGACGAATTAGCTGAATTAGCAGGTGTTGGAGAAGAGGTTAAAGCCATTACAGAGTCTGCAATGCAAGGTGAAATAGATTTTAATGAAAGTTTTATTAGAAGAATGAAACTTTTAAAAGGCTTAAGTGAAGATGTTTTACATGATGTAGCTATTAATTTACCAATAACTAAAGGCGCTAGAAGACTAATAGATACTTTGAAAAGTTATGGTTTTAAAACAGCCATACTATCTGGTGGTTTTACTTATTTTGGTCATTATTTACAAAAAGAATTGGGTATAGATTATGTGTATGCTAATCAATTAGAAATAAAAGATGGTGCTTTAACTGGGAATTATATTGGAGAGATTGTAAATGGTGATAAAAAAGCAGAGTATTTAAAAGAAATAGCCATTAAAGAGGGTATTAATATAAGTCAAACTATAGCTGTTGGTGATGGTGCTAACGATTTACCAATGTTAAACTTAGCTGGTTTAGGAATAGCATTTCATGCAAAACCAACTGTAAAAGATAATGCACAAAGCTCTATTTCTAGTATTGGACTGGACGGTATATTATACTTATTAGGTTACCACGACAGACATATCGATTTGATTGAATAATTTAAAATTTCATTTATTTTTTGCAATTTGAAATTAATTTGCGGTTTTTTCGTTATAATATAATTAAGTAACATTTGTTACTAATTGATAATGTAAATTAATGTAAGTTTGATTTTTAAATTTAAATGAAAAATATTTTCACCTTTAGTTTATTGGTTTTATTCAGTTTATCAAGTTTTGCACAAGAGTGGAAAACTAATTTTGAGGAAGCTAAGAAAGAAGCCACAAATAATAACAAAAACATATTATTGGTTTTTCAAGGATCTGATTGGTGTGGACCTTGTATTAAATTAGATAAAGAAGTTTGGAGTACACTGGAATTCCAAAATCTGTCAAAAAATCATTTTGTGATGTTAAAAGCTGATTTTCCTAGAAAAAAGGCAAATAAACTATCAGAATCTCTTACAATTCAAAACAGAAAATTAGCAGAAAAGTATAATAAAGAAGGTTTTTTTCCATTAGTTGTAGTTTTAAGCAAAGAAGGAAATGTATTAGGGAAAATGGGTTACGAAAAAACCAATCCTACAGCATACTTCAAAAAATTAACAGATTTTGAGAAATAAATTTGTCATAGGTTTTTTTCTTGTTTTTTTTATAAGTACCCTTGGTTTTTCTCAACAGGTTTATCAAAAAACACTGAAACTAATGGGGAGTCGTTTTGATATTTCTATAGTTGCAGAAAATCAAAATGATGCGGATACTTATATAGCATTAGCAATAAATGAAATTTCAAGAATTGAAAAGTTAATATCCTCATGGGATCCTAAGTCGCAAACTTCAGATATCAATAGAAATTCTGGAATTAAACCAGTAAAAGTTGATGAAGAGCTTTATAAACTTATAGAAAGATCAATAAAAATTTCAAAATTAACAGAAGGCGCTTTTGATATTAGTTATGCATCAATGGATAATATATGGAAGTTTGATGGTAGTATGACTGAAATGCCTTCCACGGAAGCGATAAAAAAATCTGTTACTAAAGTTGGTTTCGAAAAAATAATTTTAAATGAAGAAAGTCAAACTGTTTTTTTAAAACAGGAAGGAATGAAAATTGGTTTTGGTGCTATTGGAAAAGGATATGCAGCTGATAAAGCAAAAGAATTACTCCAAACTAAAGGTGTTGTAGCAGGAATAATTAATGCTTCTGGCGATTTAAATACGTGGGGTAAACAACCAAATGGTAAAGATTGGATGGTAGCGATTGTTAACCCTTTAAATAAAAAAAAGGTGTTTTCTTGGTTACCAGTAAAAAATAGTGCCGTAGTTACTTCTGGTAATTATGAAAAATTTATAAAGTTTAATGATATTTTGTATTCTCACATCATAGATCCAAGAACGGGTTATCCTAGTTCTGGAATTTTAAGTGCCAGTATTTTTACTACCAATGCAGAATTAGCAGATGCTTTAGCTACATCCGTTTTTGTTATGGGTGTTGAAGTTGGATTAGATTTTATAAATCAACTTAAAACAGTAGAGTGTATTATTATTGATCAGGATAATAAAATTCACAGGTCAAATAACATAAATTTTGAACTAACAAATTAAGAATTTTAATATTTTTTAAAAATTCTAAACAATAAATTTAAATTGATGAAAAAGCTTTTATTAATATGTTTAATGGTAATGTCTTTAACTTCTTGTATAGCGGTAAAAGAATATGAAAAGGTAAATCTTAATGATCCTGATATGGCTTTGGTTAAAAAAAGCTCTGATAGGTTTATTACAAACTTTCATGTATATAGAGAAGTTGCTGCAGGTGCCAATGGAGGTAAATCGGGAGGTGGTTGTGGGTGTAATTAATAGTTTAAATATAGGCAATCTGCCTAATTGAATATGAATAATAGGATAACAGTTTTTTTATTTTTTTTTAGCTTAATAACATGGGTTTCTTTTTCTCAAGTCGATTCCAATACAGTTTATAAAAAACGTGTTTTAGAAACTTCAGAAGTAGATTTTTTAACAAGCTATTATTCCCAAGATGGGAATAATGCATCGGTTACAGGAGGCATTGGTGATGAGTATTTAACTGATTTTACTTCAACTATTGTGGTAAGCTTGCCATTAAATGAAGATGATGTTTTAACTATTGATGCAGGCATATCCGCATATACATCAGCATCATCCAGTAATTTAGATCCATTTGATGGTTCTCCTAGAGTTAGTGGAAATCCCATAGGAAGCCCATGGGTAGCTTCTTCAGGAGCTTCAGCTCAAGATGTTTGGTCTAATATTAATGGAATATACACCCATAGTTCTGATGATAGAAATGAAATATGGAATGCCAATGTATCCTTTGCTGCAGAATACGATTATACTTCTGTTGGTTTTGGTGGCGGTTTTGTGAAATTATTTAATGAAAAAAACACAGAATTTTCTGTAAATACTAAAGTGTATTTAGATACATGGAATCCTAGATACCCAATTGAATTACGTTATAGCAATAATTTGAATTCTGCTTTTTTTAATGGTGTTAATATATATGATCAAAATGGAATGTCGATTGATAAAAGCGGAGCTACAGGCTTTATTTGGTCTCCAAAATCTGAGGTGTTAGGCTTTATAAACAATAAAGCCAGAAACTCCTATTCTATTTCTTTTAGTTTATCTCAAATACTGAATAAAAATGCACAGTTTTCATTATTTTTTGATTTAGTTAGACAAGATGGTTGGTTGGGAAACCCAATGCAACGTGTTTATTTTAGTGATACTGATAACTTTTATGTTGGTAACCCAAGTAGTATTTTAAACTATACGTCTAGTACAAATACCGATGTATTTCAATTAGCTGATGATATTGAGCGTTTACCAAGTAGTAGATTTAAAATACCCTTTGGCCTTCGATTCAATCAATATATTAATGAAAAGTTGACTATCAGAACGTATTACAGATATTATTTTGATGATTGGGGAATCAATTCCCACACAGCAGAAATTGAATTGCCAATTAAAATATCTCAAAAATTCACCTTATATCCTTCATACAGATTTTATAATCAAACGGCTGCAGATTATTTTGCACCATATGAACAAAGCCTTTCTAATAGTGAGTTTTATACATCAGATTATGATTTATCCGAATTTAATGCCAATCAATATGGTTTTGGAATTAGTTATACCGATATTTTTGCAAAAACCCATATTTGGAAGCTTGGTTTAAAAAGTATAGATGTAAAGTATAATAGCTATAAGAGAAATACAGGTTTAAGTGCAAATATAATTTCTGCTGGATTTAAATTTGTAATGGATTAGGTTGTTTATAATCTTGTTATAAATCTATCACAAAGTCTTTTAAACTTCTTTTTAAAAGTCTTATTTTGGCATGATTATTATTGATTAAACAATTAATAATAATATCCTTAATTAGTACATTTTTATGCGCCATATCTATTTTATTTTATATTGTTTATTAACTAATTTTTCAGTCTTTAGTCAGGCTAAAAAAAATCCACTTTTAGCAAAAGACTACATTGCCCAAAAAAAATGGGTTGACAGCGTATATAATTCTTTAAATTTAGATGAGAAAGTAGGGCAATTATATATGGTTCAAGTCATGTCTAACCAGGATGAAACTACTAAAAATAAAATTGCTAAAATTATTGAAACCCATCATATTGGAGGAATTATTTATTCTAATGGTGGCCCAAATAGGCAAGCAAAATTGAATAACGAATTACAAGCATTATCCAAGCTACCTATGTTGATTGGTATGGATGCTGAATGGGGTTTAAGTATGCGGTTAGATTCCACCTATGCTTTTCCTTGGAACATGACCCTTGGAGCTATAAAAGCTAATAAGCTAATTGAACAAACAGGGAAACAAATTGGCGAGCATTGTAAACGTTTAGGTGTTCATTTTAATTTTGCACCTGTGGTAGATATTAACACAAACCCTAATAACCCTATAATTGGTAACAGGTCTTTTGGTGAAGATAGAGATAATGTTACTGAAAAAGCTTCAGCTTTCATGAAAGGTATGCAAAGCGCTGGTGTTTTAGCTAGTGCAAAGCATTTTCCGGGACATGGAGATACCGACCAAGATTCTCATCTTATATTACCTTCTATCAGTTTTACAGAAAAACGAATAGATTCTGTTGAGTTATATCCTTATCGTAAATTGATAAAGGAAGGGCTTTCAAGTGCCATGGTTGCTCATTTAAATGTTCCCAGTTTAGATTCAACAGGATATCCTTCATCATTATCAAAACATATCGTAACAGATATTTTAAAAGAAAAGTTAGGTTTTGAAGGATTAATATTTACAGATGCGCTAACTATGAAAGGTGCATCAGATTTTGATGAAACTGGCGATATTGATTTGGCAGCATTTTTAGCTGGAAATGATGTCATGTTAATGTCTGAAGATGTTGGTATTGGTGTTTCTAAAATAATTGGGGCTTATAATACTGGTGCTATATCAGAGGAGCGTTTAGCTCATTCTGTTAAAAAAATTCTTCAAGCTAAATATAAAGTAGGATTAAATAAATATGAACCAATTAGTTTAAATAATTTATCAAAAGATTTAAACAGAATAAAAGATGATGTCCTATACGAAGAACTCATTGAAAATGCATTAACCGTTTTACAAAACATGAAGTCTGTTTTACCAATAAGACAATTGGAGACTAAAAATATAGCATATGTAAATTTAGGAGACGATTCCGGAATTCATTTCTTTAATGAATTAAAAAAATACACTAAAGTTCATGCAATATCTGCAGATGATTTTGAAACTTTAACCAATACACTTCAACCTTATAATACATTGATAATTGGTTTACATCGATCAAATGGTAGCCCTTGGAAACCCTATAAATTTACTAATGAAGAACTAGTTTGGTTAGAAACAATATCAAAAACTCATACAGTAATTTTAGATATTTTTGTAAAGCCATATGCTTTAATGGATTTAAAAAATGTTGAAAATATTGAAGGCATAATAGTTAGCTATCAAAATAGTAAAATTGCTCAAGAAAAATCTGCACAACTTATATTTGGAGCAATTGCATCTAAAGGAATATTACCTGTATCAGCAGGAGATAGTTTTGTTGTTGGAGAAGGTATTACATCTTTTGGAATTAAACGTTTAGGTTATACTTTACCTGAAAGAGTTGGCATGATCTCTGAAAAATTAAACAAAATAGATTCTATAGCGCAATATGCCGTTAGTAAAAAAATGACACCAGGTATTCAGCTTTTAGTAGCTAGAGAAGGTAAAGTTATCTACAATAAAAATTTTGGGAAACATACTTATGAAAGTAAAGAGATCATTGAGTTTGATGATATTTATGATGTAGCGTCTTTAACAAAAATATTAGCAACGTTGCCTTTATTGATGGAATTAGAAGAGCAAGGTATCGTTTCTTTAGATACAAAACTTTCAGAAATTTTACCAGAGTATAAAGATTCAAATAAAAAAGATATCACATTAAAAAATATGCTTTCTCATTATGCACGATTAAGACCATGGGAACCTTTTTATTATCATACTTTAGATAGCCTTACTAAACGACCTAGTGAAAAATATTACCGAACTGAAAAGACCGATGCGTTTAGTATAGAAGTTGCGAAAAATTTATTCTTGAGAACTGATTTTAAGGATTCTATACCTAAGATTATAAAAGATTCAAAATTACTAGAAACCTTAAAATATCGTTACAGTGACTTTCCCTATTATATCTTAAAGAAATTTATTGAAACACATTACGACAAAACATTAGAGGTATTAGTTCAAGATCATTTTTATCAATCTTTAGGAGCCAATTACACAATGTATAACCCTTATCATAAAATTAGCAGTAAAAAAATAGTCCCTACAGAAGAGGACGATTATTATCGCTATCAAAAAATTCATGGTTATGTTCACGATATGGGTGCTGCTATGCAAAATGGTATTGGTGGGCATGCAGGTATTTTTAGTAATGCAAATGATGTTGCAAAAATTATGCAAATGTATTTGCAGAAAGGTTTTTATGGTGGTAAGCGTTATTTTAAAACAGGTACAATCGATAAGTTTAATACCTGTTACTTTTGTGATAATAATAACCGTAGAGGCATTGGTTTTGATAAACCACAGTTGGGAGACGATGGACCAACTTGTGGATGTATTTCCATGACAAGTTTTGGGCATTCAGGATTTACAGGTACTTATGCTTGGGCAGATCCTGAAAAGGAGATTGTTTATGTGTTTTTAGCGAATAGAACCTATCCAAATGCCGGAAAAAATTTGTTGTTAAAAGAAAATATAAGAACTGAAATACAACGATTAATTTATGAAGCTATAGAAGATTAGTAGCTTTAAATTATTGTAATTAATAAGATATGAAAATAGGTATTGTATGTTATCCAACTTTTGGAGGTAGTGGTGTTGTTGCAACAGAGCTTGGGTTGGAGCTTTCAAAACGTGGACATGAGATTCATTTTATAACCTATAATCAACCCGTTCGTTTAGAATTATTAAGTAATAATGTGCATTATCATGAAGTGAATGTGCCAGAATACCCATTATTTCATTACCAACCTTATGAGTTAGCCTTATCAAGTAAATTGGTTGATATGGTAAAACTTCATAAAATTGAAATTTTACATGTGCATTATGCCATTCCACATGCATATGCTGCTTATATGGCCAAAAAAATGTTACAAGAAGAAGGCATTTATGTACCAATTGTAACTACTTTACATGGTACTGATATTACACTTGTAGGCAGTCATCCTTTTTATAAACCAGCTGTAACTTTTAGTATTAATAAATCAGATGCAGTAACGGCTGTTTCTCAAAGTTTAAAAGAAGACACACTCCGATTATTTGATATAAAAAATGAAATAGCTGTAGTGCCTAATTTTATCGATTTAGAAAAGTATAATCATTCTTTTACTAATTGTCAAAGGGTAATGATGGCTAAAGACAACGAAAAAATAATAACACATATTAGTAACTTGCGACCTGTAAAACGAGTGCAAGATGTTATTAATGTTTTCTATAATATTCAAAAAGATGTACCAGCTAAACTTATGTTAGTAGGAGAGGGACCAGAAAGGGAACATATTGAACTACTGTGTCAAAAATTAGGTATTACTGATAAAGTTATTTTCTTTGGAAAAAGTAATGAGATAGATAAGATATTAGGTTTTAGTGATTTGTTTTTATTACCATCCCAAACAGAAAGTTTTGGTTTAGCAGCTTTAGAAGCTATGGCGTCTGGTGTTCCTGTAATATCTAGTAATACGGGAGGAATTCCAGAAGTAAATATTCAAGGAGTTTCAGGGTTTTTAAGTAATGTAGGAGATGTTGATGATATGTCGAAAAACGCCATATTTATTTTAGAGGATGAAAGTAGATTAAAGGAATTTAAGAAGAATGCTCGAAAAGAAGCTTTAAAGTTCGATTTGCACAGTATAGTTCCGCAATACGAAGTAATTTATGAAGATACTTTATCCAAGTGTTTAGTTTTATAATTCTCAAACATTTAATTTATTTTAAATAGCTTGCCAAAAGTTAGTAGATTTTTATGTGGTTCAAATAAAGAAAACTCTATTGTTCCCAGGGCTTAATTTCAAGCGGACCATTTGGATGAATGGCTATACTTTTTTCTATGAAAAGAAGAATAAAGTTCATCAATACTGTCAGTTCTATTATAAACCTGACCATAGTTTTCTTTTGGATTTAGAGTTTATACTCCAAAAAATGAATTTGAATAGCTTCTTTTTCCATAATTAAATTGTTATTATAAATTGTGTTTTCAAATTCTTTAAAACCCAATTTATTTAATAATAATCTTTTGTTATTTCTTTGTGCTCACCCCTAGTTTAGGGTTTATTTCTGGTAGTATTATGCTTTTGTTTCTTATTTATAAAATTAAGTTATACTTTTTATTAATATTAAAAAGTAAATTACTTTTTATATCTTTCTATTTTATTATTAATTGCTAAAATAATGAATAGAAAGTCTTTTTTAAATTTAGGTGCCAGAGCCGCTTTGTTTTTTGGTGCAGCACCTTCATTAGTTGCTTGTAAATCTAACATTGCAAGTACGATTGATTCAGAAAAAGTAAAAGAAACATTATTGATAAATAAAGCTTCTGGATCTAATCTCAATTTAACAGTCAACCCAATAAGTAAAGTTCGTGTAGGAATGATAGGAATGGGGAATAGAGGTAGTGTTTTAATTCAAATGTTTGAGTATTTAATAAAAAATAATCATGCTGAAATTTTAGCGCTTTCAGATTTGAAAGAGAATAAAGTTAACGAGAATGGTAACTATTTAAATACCATTCAAAACACCAAAGCTGATTTGTATTTTGGATCAGAAAATGAATGGAAAAAGGTTGCTGAACGTGACGATATTGACTTATTAATTATAGCAACTCCATGGGAGTATCATACTGAAATGTCTGTTTATGGTATGGAACATGGTAAACATGTTGCTTGTGAGCAACCTATGGCAATGACCCTAGAAGATTGTTGGAGACTGATTGAGGTAGCTGAACGTAATAAAAAACATTGTATGTACATGGAAAACTGTTGTTTTAATGGTGAAGAACTCTGGGTTTTAAATATGATAAACGAAGGTGTTTTTGGTGATATAAATCATGCTGAAGGTGCTTACATTCATGATTTAAGAAAACATATGATGCATGAAACGTACTACGAAAATCAATGGCGAATTAAACATCATCAAACTAAAAATGGTAATTTTTATACAGGTCATGGCTTAGGTCCAGTTAGTTTTTATATGGATATTGGTCGTGGTGATAATTATGATCATTTAGTAAGTATGAGTTCTCGTGAACAAAGTTTAAGTGAAGCCGCTAAAAAAGAAGACTTCTGGGCTAAAGATTTTGCTTGTGGTGATATTAATACCACTCTAATAAAAACAAAAAAAGGTAAAACTATTATGCTTCAGTTTGATACACATACTGGTAGACCGTATTCTAGATTAAATACCGTTACTGGTACTAAAGCAGTACACCAAGGATATCCATCTCGTTTATATTTAGGTCATAAAGAATTGCAATGGGGACACAGTTGGTTAAAAGAAGAAGATTATAAAGATTATAGAGAAAAGTACGACCATCCATTATGGAAAAAATTAAGAGAACAAATTGATGCCAATGCCGTAGGCCATGGAGGTATGGATTTTGTAATGATTTACAGGCTTATTCGTTGTTTAAATCAAGGGTTGCCTTTGGATATTAATTTATACGATAGTGTACTTTGGAGTGCCATAACACCATTATCTGAATTATCTGTTTCAAATAATAGTTCTGCAACTACAATACCTGATTTTACAGGAGGCACATGGGAAACACCAAGAAAAAATGAGGTTTTAAGAGATATTATGTAGCAAAATATAAGTTGGTGATTTCAACAATTTCACAATACTGATTTTCTATACTCTGCAATAATTTGAATTGATTTTTCGCTCTATCTAAATTATGATTTGGATATTTTATTTTATAATAAATGTTGCCATTTAAATAATCGGTAAAAAAACGTAAACCCATAATGTAAATCATGGTTTTGATTGCTAACGGTAAATAGTAAATCTCTAATTCGTTTAAAATATTTTTGGTTTGAAATGAATATCCTTTACAATATGCCTCATAATAATCAAGATTTAATTCCACTAGATTTAAATTTTGTTCATCCTCTTTTGCAGTAGCACAAATGGATCGGACAGAATCTCCAAAATCAAAATGTATAATACCGGGCATAAGGGTGTCTAAATCAATAACAGCTAAACCTTTTTCGTTTTTATCAAAAAGAATATTCGAAAGTTTTGTATCATTATGAGTTAAGCGGAGTGGAATTTTTTTTTGCTCTTTTAATTTCCAAAGCAAGGACATTTTTTCTTTATTCTTTTTGATGGTATTTAATTCATCTAATATAGTTTCTAAATCTATTTCTGTCTTTTTTAAAGCGTTTTCAAATTGTGAAAATCTAAACGGGACACTATGAAAATTTTCTAAAGTTTCTTTAATATCAGATATTGAAATATTGGAAGTTTGTATTAAAAAATTCCCATAAAGTTTTCCTGCCTCAAAAACTAAACTAGAATTATTAGCAACATCATAAGTTTTAGAATTTGCGATATATGGCATTAAATTCCAATGATTTTTATGATTATCTAAATAAATTACTTCATTGTTTATTGTCTCTATAAAATGAATAAATTGATAATTATAATTTTGAGATTTACTTTGAATGAAATTATTAAAATATAGTTTATTGTGAGAAATAGCTTCAATGTTATTAAACACATTGGTGTTTATTTTTTGTAGTACATATTTAGAATTTGATGCAATTGTAATTAAGTATGTGTCATTTATATGTCCGGATTCTAACTTTGAAAAAGCGACACATTCATAATCTAACTTAAAGTTTTTTAATATGATGTTAATTTTATCTATGCTTACCATAATTTTTCAGGATAAATACCTTTAGAAATTAATGTCTTAATTTTTTCAGAAACTATTTCGGAATCTTCTTTATAAGTAATTCCAAACCATTCAGAATCAGTATTTATTATTTTAAATTTTTGTTTATTACCAATAGCTTTTTCAACTACTTTAGTAATGTAAAATTCCGATGCATCATTTTTATAGTTACCTAAAAAAAGATAAAATTCGTTTTCCGCTATTTCTAATATGTCAGGATTAAAACCCCAAAAATTCATAGAAACAATAGATGTTTTTTTTATGGTTTTTGTTTTATTATTTTCTATATAAGTTATTAAATCATGCTTTTTTATTATTTCCTTTCTTTCAATTATTTGATTTAATGAATTGTCAGCATCAAAAACACACTCACCACGAGATACACTACCATTTTCTGATAACGTTTTGTCTAATTGGTAACCAATTAAGAAATTTTGCGTATCATTTATGATAAATAAATTCTCATGCATTTTTTTAAAAGCATCTTTAGTATAAAAATCATCAGCATTTATAATGGCAAATTTATTTTTAACTAATTGCTTTAGAATCAATAACGCATGTCCTGTTCCCCAAGGTGTTTTTCTCTTGATAGATTTATAAGTATCAGGAACATATTCAATTTGTTGAATTACATAATTTACTGTAATATGATTTGGTAATTTGAAATCATATTTTTCCTTAAAATCAGTTAAAATATCTTCGCGTACAATAAATATAATATGATTAAAACCAACTTGAATGGCATCATAAATTGAAAAATCTAATAAAATATAGTCATTTGAAGTAAAACTATATAATTGTTTTATGCCTCCAAATCTAGATCCAAATCCGGCAGCCATAATGGCTAAAGTTTTCTTTTGCATATTTTAAATATAACAAAAAAAGCGCCTTTAAAAAAGCGCTTTTCACATACTGTTCTTTTTTATTTAAAATTGATATCGGATACTAAATGCAATATCAAAATTTAAATCATCGGTAAAATCTCCAAAGCCAAGTTCAGGTCTAAAATCTAGTGCTAAAAGTAAAGGGATATCAAAAGAATATTCAATACCTATATTACCAGCAGCAAAAAGTGCAGTTTCGCTTTCTCCATCTAGAAAATTTTTTCCATCAAAAGAAGCTAAACCACCACCAGCACCAACAAACCAGTTAAATGATCCGTCTAAAGGAAAAACCCATTGGTACAATCCTGTTAGTTTGAAAGCATTATAATCATTACCATCTCTCCATCCAAAATCTAATTCTAATCGGTTATTATCTCCTAAAGCGCGTTGGTATGATATTTCTGCTCCAAGCCCGTTACTGTCCCCTAAACGTAATCCAATTGCATTTTCTGAAATTTCTTGTGCATTTGAAACAAATGTAAAGCCAAGAATGGCTAACGATAATAAAAATAATTTTTTCATAAGTTTTAAAGTTTTAGTTTACAAATTATATACGGCTGTTGTATGTTAAAAGGTCATTTGTTAATATTACGTTGTTTTACAAAAATAACGCCAAAATTGTATTTATATTTATGCAATTAACAGTTTATTTTATAAAATGCCTTTAAAAAGCTTAAAATCAAACCTTTCAGGTGAATTATTTTATGATGATTTATTAAAATCTATATATGCCACGGATGCCTCAGTATATAGAAAATTACCTTTAGCCATAGCTTACCCTAAAAACAATAATGATATAAAATTATTAATAGCATATGCTAATAAGCATAAAACATCATTAATTCCTAGAACTGCAGGAACTTCTTTAGCGGGTCAATGTGTTGGAGAAGGTATAATTGTAGATGTTTCTAAATATTTCACTAAAATATTAAGTTTTGATGAAAAGGCGCAAACGGTAACCATTCAGCCCGGTGTAGTTCGTGATGCCTTAAATAATTATTTAAAACCTTATGGGTTGTTTTTTGGACCAAACACATCTACATCAAATCGTTGTATGTTAGGTGGTATGGTGGGCAATAATTCGTCAGGAACTACTTCCATTCAATATGGTGTAACTCGCGATAAGGTTTTAGAAATGCATACTATTTTAAGTGATGGAACCGAAGTTATTTTTGGGGAGTTATCTAAAGAAGCGTTTCATAAAAAAACAAATATAGAATCATTAGAGGGATTGATTTATAAAAAAATTTACTCTGAATTGGAATCTGAACGTGTTCAAAATCAAATTATTGAAAATTTCCCAAAACCTGAAATTCATAGAAGAAATACAGGTTATGCTATTGACGAATTAATAAAGAGTGATGTTTTTACTAAGTCATCTCAAAAATTTAATATGTGCAAACTCCTTTCAGGTAGTGAAGGTACTTTAGCATTTACAACTCAAATTACTTTAAAATTAGATAAGTTACCACCACAAGAATCAATTATGCTAGCAGCTCATTTTGATAGTATTGAAAGTTGTTTAAATGCTGTTGCATTAACCATGGAGCATAATTTGTACAATTGTGAAATGATGGATAAAACCATTTTAGATTGCACAAAACATAATAAAACACAGCAAGAAAACAGGAGTTTTATTGAAGGTGATCCTCAAGCTATTTTAATGTGTGAGGTTCGAGCAAATACAAAAGATGAGCTAAAAATTTTAGCTGATAAATTAGAAAAATCTATTGAAGAAACCGGATTGAGTTATGCCTACCCAAAGTTAATAGGAGATGATGTTAATAAAGCAAATAATTTAAGAAGCGCTGGTTTAGGTTTATTAGGCAATATAATTGGTGATAAAAAATCAGCAGCATGTATTGAAGATACAGCTGTTGCTTTACCAGATTTAGCCAATTATATTTCTGAATTTTCGGCATTAATGAAAAGTTATAATCAACAAGCTATATATTATGCCCACGCAGGTGCTGGCGAGTTGCATTTAAGACCTGTTTTAAATTTGAAAAAAGCTAAAGATGTTGTTCTATTCAGAAAAATAACAACAGATGTAGCTAAATTGGTTAAAAAGTATAAAGGCTCTATGAGTGGTGAGCACGGTGATGGGATTGTACGCTCTGAGTTTATTTCTATGATGATTGGTGAGGCTAATTATGATATTTTAAAACGAATTAAACAGGTTTTTGATGCAGATGGGATTTTTAATCCCGGGAAAATAATAAATGCTTTGCCAATGGATGAATCATTTCGTTATAAAGCAGATAGAGTAGAGCCAGAAATAGAAACTCTGCTCGATTTTTCTAAATCGCATGGCATTTTGCGTGAAGCAGAAAAATGTAATGGCTCTGGTGATTGTAGAAAATTACCAGAATTTGGAGGTACTATGTGTCCGAGTTATCGAGCCACCAGAAATGAAAAAGACACAACCCGAGCTAGAGCTAATGCGTTGAGAGAATTTTTAACAAACTCAGAGAAAGCTAACAAGTTTAATCATAAGGAATTGAAAGAAGTTTTCGATTTGTGTTTAAGCTGTAAAGCTTGCACTAGCGAATGCCCTAGTAGTGTGGATGTAGCTACTTTAAAAGCAGAATTTCAATTTCAATATCAAAAAGAAAATGGTATTAGTTTGCGCAGTAAACTATTTGCGTACAACAACAAATTAAATACTTTTGGATATAAGTTTTCAAAACTTTCAAATTTTGTTTTTACAAATAATTTTACGGCATCAGTATTAAAAAAGTCTTTTGGAATTGCTAAAGAAAGAAGTTTGCCTCTAATTTCAAGTTTAAGTTTAAAAGCATATTATCAAAGATTCAATCCACTAATAGAAAAAGGAAATTATATTAAAAAAGTGTATTTATACAATGATGAATTTACCAATCTATTAGATTTTGAAATAGGAATGGATGCTTTAGATTTATTAAAAAGCCTCAATTATTTTGTAGAATTAATAGATAATGAAGAATCCGGAAGAGCATTTCTTTCCAAGGGGCTTTTAGAACAAGCTAAGGATTTAGCTAATAAAAACGTATCTATTTTTAAAGATAAAATTTCAAAAGAAACGCCTTTAATTGGTATTGAACCTTCAGCTATTTATACTTTTAAAGATGAATATTTAAAATTAGCTGATGATAAAATTTCTGCGGAAGCGATATCAAAAAACACATTTTTAATTGAAGAATTTATAATGCATGAAATAACATTAGGTAATATAAAACCAGAACAATTTACTTTGGAAAGTAAAAGCATTAAGTTTCATGGGCATTGTCATCAAAAGTCCATGAGTAATCAACTTTCAAGTTTTGCAGTATTGAATCTTCCTAAGAATTATAAAGTAACGATTATACCAAGTGGATGTTGTGGTATGGCAGGAAGTTTTGGGTATGAAAAAGAGCATTATGAAGTTAGTATGCAAATAGGCGAGCAAACTCTTTTTCCAGCCATAAGAAGAGCGTCAAATGAAGTGATCATTTCTGCTAATGGAACCAGTTGTAGACATCAAATAAAAGATGGTACAAATCGAGGAGCTAAGCACCCCATATCCATTTTGAAAGAAGCCTTAATTTAGTCTTAAAATTTTTTAAGCCTTTTCTTGTTTTCCGTTTGTTCTACTATGGTAATGGCTGCAATTAATTCTTTAATATTTAAGGATTCCATGTCATCCTCTACTACAAAAGGCGCTAATTTATCTTTATTGAAATTGTATATTTTCCAGCGTTTAAATTGATATTCCAGAGATGTAAAGTTTTCTACCCAATCACCAGAATTTAAATATATTGTTTTTCCATGTTTATTTTCAAAATGTGCCATTTTAGGTTGATGAATATGTCCGCAAATAACATAATCGTAACCGTTTTCAATGGCAAGTTCAGAAATCACTTTCTCGTAATTATTAATATACTTTACAGCACCTTTTACACTGTTTTTAACTTTTTTTGATAATGAAAAACGCTCTTTTCCGCGCTTTTCTAAAATCCAATTTATTGTTTTGTTTAAAAGCGTAAGCAAATCATAGCCATAGCCTCCTAATTTGGCTAACCATTTTGCATTTTGTATGGAAATATCAAAAACATCACCATGAAAAAACCAAGCTTTTTTATTATCTAATTTTAAAACTAATTTGTCAACAATGGATATATTCCCAATAGTAGTACCGCTAAATTTTCTGAATAACTCATCATGATTTCCAGTAATGTAAATAATCTCAACACCTTCAGAGGTCATTTTCATAAGTTTCTTAATAACCTTAAGGTGAGATTTTGGAAAATATCGTTTTTTAAATTGCCAAATATCAATAATATCACCATTTAATATGAGTTTTTTAGGTTCGATACTATTGAGGTAGGTTAATAAATTTTTGGCATGACAACCGTAAGTTCCTAAGTGAACATCAGATATAACAACAATTTCAATTTTTCTTTTAATTTTCAATTTGGGTATACTCCTTTTTTTTACAAATAACAAGCATTCATATTACGTAAATATTAACCCATAATTATTTATTTATCAGGATATTGTTAATTAATTGTTATGGATTTTAAAATTATTATTTACTAAGCTAAGTACGATTTCATTTCCTTATTTCTAGGATTAACTCTATTTTAGCCAAAAAATATAAATATGGCTGGTAATACGTTTGGAAAACTATTTAATTTAACTACATATGGAGAATCACACGGACCTGCTTTAGGTGGTGTCATTGATGGTTGTCCTCCTGGTATTATATTAGATTTAGATACTATTCAAAATGAACTTGACAGACGTAAACCTGGCCAATCAGCCATCGTAACACAACGAAAAGAACCTGATACTGTAAAATTTCATTCGGGTATTTTTGAAGGTGTAACTACTGGAACACCTATTGGTTTTGTTATTGAAAATACCAATCAAAAATCTCACGATTATTCACATATCAAAGACAGTTATCGTCCAAGTCATGCAGATTACACTTACGATAAAAAATATGGTGTAAGAGATTATCGTGGTGGTGGACGAAGTTCTGCGAGAGAAACAGCTTGTAGAGTTGTTGCTGGTGCAATAGCCAAACAAATGCTTAAAGATATAGAGATTACCGCTTATGTTTCTGGTGTTGGAACCATGAAATTAGATAAACCTTATAATGAATTAGATCTTACAAAAGCTGAACTTAATATTGTACGTTGTCCTGACGAAGCTATGGCTTCAAAAATGGAAACTTATATTAAAGAAGTTCGAAGTAAAGGTGATACGGTAGGTGGTATTGTTAGTTGTGTTATAAAAAATGTACCAGTAGGTTTAGGAGAGCCAGTGTTTGATAAATTACATGCCGAACTAGGTAAAGCCATGCTATCTATTAATGCCGTTAAAGGCTTTGAATACGGAAGCGGTTTTCATGGTAGTTCCATGTATGGAAGCGACCATAATGATGTTTTTAATACTGATGGTTCTACAAAGACCAATTATTCAGGTGGTATTCAAGGTGGTATTAGTAATGGTATGGATATTTATTTTAACGTCGCTTTTAAACCAGTTGCAACCCTTATCCAAGAGTATGAAACCATTGATAAAGAAGGTAAAGTGGTTCAAATGCACGGGAAAGGTAGGCACGACCCTTGTGTTGTACCACGTGCAGTTCCTATTGTTGAGGCAATGGCAGCTTTAGTAATTGCCGATTTTTATTTAATTAATAAAATTTATTAGTAGCTATTTCCCGCTTTCCATTATATCTTTTTTATTTTTTAGTTACTAAGCATATTTTTATTTGTTTTGTAACCTCATAAATTTATAGAATAATCCTTTTTGGTATAAACAAAAAAGGATGCCATTTCAATCGGGGCTGTAGATACGTCATCTCAATAATATTTATTAACTTCAACCCAAGAAAACACAATAAGTTAAATGAAAAAACTAGCATTACATTGGAAGATTATTATTGGAATGGTACTCGGAATCATTTTTGGTTTTATTATAAATACCATTGAAGGAGGCAAAGGTTTTGTTACTGACTGGATAGCACCTTTTGGCACTATTTTCATCAACTTATTAAAACTTATAGCAGTTCCTTTAATTTTGGCTTCTTTGATAAAAGGTATATCAGATTTAAAAGACATATCCAAAATAAAATCGATGGGTTTGCGTACCATTAGTATATACATAGGTACCACGTTAATAGCCATTATAATAGGTTTAACTATAGTAAATACAATTAAACCAGGAAATGGGATGCCACAAGATACTATTGAGAAAATCAAATTAAAATATGTAAATGATGCCGGGGTTACTGATAAATTAATGAAGGCATCTGCTCAAAAAGATGCAGGTCCATTACAAGCATTGGTTGATATTTTTCCAAGTAATATATTTCAGTCTTTTGCTGAGGCTTCCATGTTACAGGTGATCTTTTTTGCTTTATTTGTTGGTATTTGTTTGTTGCTAATTGGTGAAAAGAAAGCAAAACCTTTGATTGATTTCTTCGATTCGTTAAACGAAGTTGTTATGAAAATGGTTGATTTAATTATGCTATTTGCACCTTACGCCGTATTTGCATTATTAGCAAACGTTATCATTGCATTTGATGATACAGAAATTCTTTTAAAACTTTTAATGTATGCTTTGTGTGTAGTTGGCGGCCTGGTATTAATGATTGGTTTTTACATGATGTTAATTAAAGTTTATGCAAAAAAATCGCCTATGTGGTTTTTAAAACAAATAAGTCCAGCCCAATTATTAGCTTTTTCAACAAGTAGTAGTGCTGCTACCTTACCTGTAACTATGGAACGTGTTGAGGAACATTTAGGTGTAGATAAAGAGGTTTCTGGTTTTGTATTACCAGTTGGAGCCACCGTAAATATGGATGGTACTAGTTTATATCAAGGTATAGCTGCAGTATTTATAATGCAAGTTATTTGGCCAGAAGGGTTAACATTTACTAATCAGTTATTAATAATTGGAACAGCGTTATTGGCCTCTATTGGCAGTGCAGCCGTACCTAGTGCTGGTATGGTGATGTTAGTAATTGTATTAGAATCTATAAAATTTCCTGCGGAATTATTACCAATTGGTTTAGCACTTATTTTTGCTGTAGACAGACCTTTAGATATGTGTAGAACGGTTGTTAATGTTACAGGTGATGCTACAGTTTCAGTTTTAGTAGCCAAGTCTTTAAACAAACTTCACGATCCAAAACCTAAAGAATGGGACGACCATTATAAGGAAGTAAAATAGAAAACTTAAAAAAAATGAGCACTACTATTTCATTAAACACTCCAATTGTTTCAGTAAATTGGTTACATGAAAATTTGAAAGTTGAGAACCTAGTTGTTTTAGATGGCACTATAAATAAGGTATTTGACGATTCTAAACTTCAAATTCCTAATGCGAGATTTTTTGATATTAAAAATAAGTTCAGTAATACTTCTGATCCTTTTCCTAGTGCATTTCCATCAATAGAGCAATTTCAAAAAGAAGCGAGACTTTTAGGTATTAATAATGATAGTGCTATAGTTGTTTATGATGATAAAGGCATCTATTCCAGTGCGAGGGTTTGGTGGTTATTTAAAGCTTTTGGTTATAATAATGTAGCAGTTTTAAATGGTGGGTTTCCAGAATGGTTGAAAAATAAGTTACCAACAGAAAACATGAATTTGTATTTTGGTATAGTAGGTAACTTTATTGCGAATCTTCAGCCTAATGCAATGAAGTTTTTTGATCATATGCAAGATGCTTCCAAAAACAAAACCCACATTATTGTAGATGCTCGATCTGAAAATAGATTTAAAAGTTTAGAACCCGAACCAAGAGCAGGTTTGCGTATGGGTACTATTCCTAATTCTGTAAACTTACCTTTTGAAGATTTAATTGAAGATGGTGTTTTAAAATCAAAAAAAGATTTAGCAAAAGCATTTTATATGGTTGCTAATAAAAATGATGATATTATTTTTTCGTGTGGTTCTGGTCTTACAGCTTGCGTCTTGGCTTTAGGTGCAGATATTTCAGGGTATAAAAACATTTCGGTTTATGATGGTTCTTGGACGGAATGGGGGAGTTTGTTTCCTGAATAAACGTCATTACGAGGAATGAGGAACGAATAACGATGTAATCTTTTTATTTCAGCGGAATTCTATTAAAATTAATAATAAGATTGCTTCACTTCGTTTGCAATGACGATAAAAACTATTTCAAAAATTTACTCTTCAACTCTGGAGTTGGTATCATACAAACCTCTTTTTTGCCATACCATTTGTAACGGTTTTTAGCAATAAAATCGTAAACCCAGTTGCTTATAAAACTTGGGATAATTAGAAAAACAGCTAATATATTTGTCGGAAAGCCTAATTGAGAAGCTATTTTTAACGCGGCTTTACTTTTGTAATTAATTTTATCTTTTTCTGGGTTATATAATAATATAGAATCCGTTTTAGTAGTATCAATATTAAATTTTTCTATGATTCGTTTGCTCGTTTCACTTTGCAATGGTGCGAACATAAACGTGTTCTTTTTGTCTCGTTTTATTACGTATAATACAGAGCTGTTACAAAGGTTGCAAACACCATCAAACAGTATTAGTTTTTTATTTTTTGGAACACCTAAACTCATAATGCAAAGATACCATTTTACAATGTATTTAAGAATTGTGTTAAATCGGTTTCTTTATCTAAATTAAGCTTCTTTTTAAGGCGGTATTTCGATTTTAAAACACTTTCAGGCAATACGTTTAGCATAGAAGCAATTTCTTTTGTAGAAAGATTCATGCGCAAAAAGGATGCTAGCCGTATTTCTTTTTCGCTTATATCGGCATAAATATCCTTTAGTTTATTATCAAAGTTGTTGTGTACTTCTGAAAAATAAGATTTAAAAACTTCCCAATCTTTATCTTCGGCACTTTCTTTTTTAAGGAGCATCACCAGCCTTCTAAATTCTACTTTAAACAATTCTGGCGATTGTTTTATTTTTTCCAGGTTCTCTTTCAACTCCTGTATAAACGTATTTTTTTGAACCAAGTGCAAGGTTTGTGTTGCCAGTTCTTTCTTTTTAAATTTAATTTCCTGTTTATAAATTTCTTCTTGTTTCTCGCGTTCTATTTTATTCTTCTTTATACGTTGTTTAAAACCAAAATAGAGCAGTCCTGCTATGGCTAAAAAAGAAAACATTCCAATGCCATGCAGTGTTTTGGTTAACTTATCGTTTTTGGCTTGAATGTTTAAGTTATTAATTTCTTCTTTTTGCAATGCAATTGCAGCTTCTTTCTTTTCTGTTTCAAATTGTAGATGCAGTTCATTTATTTTGTCGTTGCTTTCTTTACTGTAAATGGAATCTTCAATCCTTTGATAATCTTTCTCCGTTTCATAAGCATTCTTATAATCGTTATTCCTCAGATAGTATTCGGTTATAAGACTGTAATCATCTAGCACACCTCTTATATTGCCTGACTTTTTATTTACTTCTAATGATTTATTATAATAATAAAAGGCCTCTTTGTCGTTTTTTTCCAACCCAGCTACACGTCCCAAATCTCTGTAAATAATTGCAGTTGTTTTAAGGTTTTCTGTCTGCAAAGTAATATTAAGCGCCTTGTTATACCATATTTTTGCTGTATTAAAATCTTTTGCGCGTTTATATGCTTGGGCTATCAAATTGTAAATTTTTCCCATTGAGAATGAATCATTTACTTCTTCAAAATAAGCTGCAGATTCTTTATAGGTACTTATGGCTTTTAAATAATCTTTTTTGCTTAATAGTAACATGGCTTTATTAGCTTTTGCTCTCATAAGACCAGATTTGATATTTGCAGATTTAAAGGCTTCTTCGGCTTTCTCCAGATATTTTATAGATAAATCCTTTTTATCGATATTATTATACACTCCTGCAAGACTCATATAAAATCCAGCCATTTTACTTTTATTAAAATTTAAATCCTGAGCTAGTTTTAGCGCTTTAATATGAGACTCTAAAGCTTCATCATAATTTCCCAATTTTTGTTGTGTTATACCAAGCATACTATAAGCTGAAGCTACCTCTGTTTTAAGTTTAAGACTGTCAAGTAATGGTATATTCCTCAAGTAAAGTTCTTCAGCTTTACTAATATCAGATTTTTGCATTAAGTAATAGGCACGCAGAATATCAGATTTAATTATATATTCAGCATTTTTTAGTATTTCTGATTTATCTTTTAAAGAATCAATATATAGTAACGCTATTTCTAGCTTTTTTCCAGAATATAGTTTCCCTAATGCTTCATAAGATTTTAACTGTTCCACACCATTTTGTGTTTTAATAATTTTTAATATACTATCTATTTTTAATGTAGTATTTTCATCTATTACCTGAGCATGATTTAAAGAAATAGACATACAGAGAATTAAGAGTAAAAATGTTCTCATAATGGAAACATGGTTTGTTTTGCTTTGAAAATCAGTAATGTAAACTTACATAAAAATAGCGTTGTATATATAAACTTCTAAAACATTAATACTGCGTTTGTCCATAATATTTCTATTGAGAGAGTTTTTATATAGTTTATTAAGACATTAGTTATCAATAACTTAAATAAGAAATTTAGTTTTTATTATATGTGAAATTTTAAAATACAAAAATTATTCTGTCCATACTTTGTCCATACCAAAAATTAGTTTTCAGTGCCTTTCATGTCTAATTTTGAAGTGTTGAATCACAAAAATTTAGAAATTATGAAAACACATCTATCAACAACCAAGAGAATTATTTACAGTTTATTTTTTATGAGTATTCTATTATCCTGTAACGGGTGTAGTAAAGAAAGTTTAAATAACGAACCTGATGATCAAAATGACAATCAAAACATTTCTGAAGCTGAGAATATTACTGCCTATATAAATTCTTTAAGCTATAATTCGGATGAAATGTTAGGTGTTCAAGATACCGGCGGAGTACCATCAAAGAAAACGCAAGGAACTAGTGAGTCTGATAACACCAATATTTATGGAACAAACACCAATACCGTTTGCACAACTACAGATTATAATTTACAAACCAATTTTGAGTCAATAGCCATATTAAAACCTAATGATGGTATTGTATGGCCTGGAGCCTTAGTTATTGGTGATGCATCTATGAAAAGTGGATTACCAACGCCTTTTACCATTAGTCGTGGCCCAATGACTTTAAGAGTTGATTTACCAGGAATTCAAGATGCTGGAAACATTCTTATAGAAGATCCAAAATTTACTAATGTAGATGCTGGAATTGATAAAGCACTAGAATGGTGGAATGCAAACGCTTATCAAGAAGGTTATATTAATCCTGCCAGCCAATATTCAGAAGCAAAAACATCTTATAGCTCAAAACAAGCTAGTATAGAGCTAGGTTTAAATGCTTCTTGGGCATCTAATGATGTTGCTTCACAATTTAATTATGAGACAACAAGTACTAAAAGGGTTGCAATGATGTCGTTTAAACAAGTTTTTTATACAGTAACTATGGACTTTCCAACCAAACCAAGTGATGTGTTTGCCGATTCTGTAACCTTATCTCAGGTTGAAAGCGCCTTTAATTCTAGCACGCCACCAGCATATGTGCACTCTGTAAGTTATGGGAGAATTATCATGTTTAGAATGGAATCTACCTATGAAGAATCAGAAGCAGACTTTCAAGGTTCTTTTGAGTATGCAGCAGGCAGAAGGTCGGCAACCGGGAGTTTAGCAACTAAATACAAAAATATTTTAGAAAACTCAAATATCACAACCATAGTAATTGGCGGTAATGCCGAAGTTGGTGCTGAAGCCGTTTCAGCTAAAAATTTTGGAGACCTTGAAAAGATTATAAAAGGAGAAAATGCTGTATATAGTAGAAATAACCCAGGTGTGCCAATTTCTTATAGTATTAGATATTTAAAAGATAACACATTAGCAAAATTGGGAGAAAGTACAGATTACAAGGTAATAAACTGTGAAACTAATGGAACTGTGCACAATGAAATTACGTTTACGAACAGGTTAGCCGATAATTTTAGAATAGGAATAGAATATAAAACAAATCTGCCAGGTGAAGATAGTGTTACATACGATAGTATTGACTGGAAATATAACACTACTGATGGTGCAATAACTTCAATTTATCCTCCAGATGGAGCTTACGACATATTTTATCATGTAGAACGCGATAGGTTTGGAAGTAATAGCGGATATGAATCTAAATTAAAACGTAATGTTGGGAATTGGGTGCATACCAGCGGCCAATATTATGAAAGTTGTTGGGAATCATACCGAAATTTGGTTGGTTCTGCTGAAGTAAGGCTTTGTAATTAAATAATAATAAAAAAAATACAGCTGGCACCTAAAGTTGTAGATTCAACAACTTGGTGTTGGCTGTTATTTAAAAATTTAAAAACCATAGACAATGAAAACACAAATACACATATTTATATTTTCTCTTATAATAAGTTTTACGAATTTAAATGCTCAAACTTTTGAATTTGAAGGTATAAACTATAATATTTTGAATGCTAACGAAGTTGAAGTAATAAGCAAACCAAGTTGTTATGATGGTGGTATTGTTGTTCCTGAAACAGTTGAAGATTCTGGAACAACTTACAATGTTATAGGAATTGGAGATAAGGCCTTTGAATATTGCAATATAACGAGTATTGACTTACCAAATTCCACAACCTATATTGGAGAATTTGCATTTAGAGATTGTAGGGATATTACATCTATAACCTTACCCAGTTCAGTAACAAGTATTGGATATGCCGCTTTTTTATATTGCACAGAACTTACTTCTGTTAATATTCCAGAAAATATTACGGTTATAAATATGCACACTTTTGCACAATGTGGAAAATTAACTTCAATAACAATCCCAAGTTCAGTTACATCAATAGGTACTTATGCTTTTAGTAGTTGTTTTAGTTTGGCAACTGTGAACATACATGTAACACCACCAATTAATATTACTATTCATAGATTTTGGAATCTGGATTTATCTACAATAGCGCTTAATGTTCCTGTTGGAAGTGAAAGTGCTTATGCTGCTGCATCAATTTGGCAAGATTTTGGAACTATTAACGCAACATTAAGTAATTCGTTATATGATTATCAATTTGGTTATAAATTATATCCAAATCCAGCATCAGATTACATCTCAATTTTTGGAGTTGAACAAGCCGAAAACTATAAAATTTATAATATAACAGGAAGCAAAATAGCAGAAGGAATGTTCTCAAGAAATCAACCTGTAAACATTCAAAGATTTAAAAAAGGTGTATACTTTATCAATTTTGAAAATAGACCTGCATTAAAATTCGTAAAAAATTAACTAAGGCTTAAAGAAAATAATTTAAGCCATTAATCAAAATAGCTGGCACCTTAAGTTGTTGATTCAACAACTTGGTGTTGGCTATTACTTTTTTGCTTCTACCAACTCCAGTTGTTCTAAACTAACATTGGTGGTAAAAACCCCATAATTAACAACGGCTTTATTTTTTTCAATTTTATCAATGCTACCAATAGCGCGGCCATCTTCCATCCTTACACGATCGCCAACTTTTAAAATCGGTTTTGGTTTTGGAACTTCAATCGCTTTTTCTTTTGCTTCTTTTTTCTTTTTTCGAATAACCGTCACCACTTTTTCAACGTCCTGTTTAACTTTTTCCTCCTTTTCTTTTATGACTTTTTTCTGTTTAGCCGATACCTTTTTTCGCTTCGAATTTTCTATTTGAACTATTTTAAAAAGTTCGCCCATTAATTCTTTTTTCTGCTTGTTTTCAAAATATTTTTCAGCAATATCATTTATTTTTTGTCCAAGATAAATAAGTCTTTGATTGCTATCATATAGTTCCTGATAGCTTTCTAGTTTTTTCTGAATTTTAGCATTTATCTCTTCTAACTTGTCTGCTTCTTGAATTTTTTTCTTTTCATTTAATTTTAAAGATTCACCTGTTTTTTCAAGTTTTGAGCGTTCTTTTTGAAGCTTTGCAATGGTAGCATCAAACCGTACTTTACTGCGTTCAATCTTCTTTTTAGCTCTATTTATCAAACTAAAAGGAATGCCGTTTTTTTGTGCGACTTCAAATGTAAAACTACTTCCGGCTTGACCGATAACCAGTTTGTATAATGGTTCCAAAGTTTTTTCATCAAAAAGCATATTCGCGTTGAGCATAAAAGGTAGTTCGTTTGCCAATATTTTTAAATTAGAATAATGCGTTGTAATAATGCCAAAAGCTTCTCGATGGTAAAATTCTTCTAAAAAAGTTTCTGCCAAAGCACCACCAAGTTCGGGATCACTTCCTGTTCCAAATTCATCAATTAAAAAAAGCGTGTTTTTATTGCACTTCTTTAAAAAATAATTCATTTGCTTTAATCGGTAACTGTATGTGCTTAAATGATTTTCAATAGATTGATTATCACCAATATCGCTTAAAATTCTATCAAATAAAGTAACTTTACTCCGTTCGTTTACCGGAATTAATATCCCACTTTGAAGCATCAATTGTAATAAACCAACTGTTTTTAAAGTGATGCTTTTTCCACCAGCGTTTGGCCCAGAAATAACAATAATTCTGCTATTTTCTTTTAATTCAATTGTTTGAGGAAAAGTTTTTTCTTTTTTTTCTAAGTTGTTTAAATAGAGTAGTGGATGATAAGCATCTCGTAGATAAATACTTTTATCATCTGAAAATTCAGGAAGAATTCCATTCATAGATTTTGCGTATTTCGCTTTTGCGGAAATCACATCAATATCAATTAAAAATGTTTGATAATCTTGAAGAAGTGTTAAAAAAGGTCTAATAAAGTCGGTTACATCTTTTAAAATTCTTATTACTTCTTCACGTTCTTCATATTCTAAATTATTTAATTCTCTACTGTATTGTAAGGTGGTTTCAGGCTCCATGTAAACAATACTTCCAGTTTTGCTTCCACCCATAATAGCGCCTTTAACCTTTCTGCGATACATGGCTTTTACTGCCAATACACGTTTGTTGTCAACCACCGATTCTCTAATATCATCAAGATATTCAAGGTTGTGATACATATTCAAGGCGCTTGAAAAACTGCTGTTTATTTTGCCTTTAATTTTGTTTATGGATTGTCTTAAATCAAATAAAAGCGCCGATGCATTATCTTTTATATCACCAAAACGATCAACAATAGCATCAACTTTTTCAATAATTATTTTTGTTATTTCAATATGGGAGGCATAGTTGTTTAAATCGGGGTAGTATTCTTCAAATTTATTTAAAAAGTTGACAATGGCATTTGTGGTGATAGATATAGCAACTATTTTTTTTAAGCTATGTACTTCTAAATATGTGTTTTCAATTCGTAAAAGCTTTAATTCTTTAGTAATAGCATCAAATCCATGATTTGGAATTCTATTATCATTATAATATGATGAAAGATACTCGTTTGTTAAATTTAATGAAACAACAAGATCTTCTTTAGTTTTAAAAGGTAAAATTTCTAAAGCTTTTTCATGCCCTAATGGTGTAACACAAAGCTCGCTAACTTGTTTCAAAACCGTTTGAAACTCTAAGTCTTGTAATGTTTTTTCGTGAATATTTATCATCCTTAAACTAGCATCTTTTATAAGAATTGCAAAGTTAAACATTATACTTCAGAAGTTTTACTACATAAAATGAGTTCTTTTGTCTATAAAATCAAATTATAATTTAAATACTTAAAAAAGTTACTTTTCAGATCGTATATAGTAATTTGGTGATGTTTTTTAACTGATATAATTCCAAATATTCTTGTATTTGGTTAGTTGTTTGTAGGTGTTTAAAATAGCTTCGTTTTCCTTTGAAGATAATGTTTTGTCGTTTTGAAGTATTTTTTTCGCATAAAAACGAGCACTTTGTAAAATAGCGTTATCCTTAATGATATCAGCTATTTTTAAGTTTAAAACTCCGCTTTGTTGAGTTCCCATTATGTCTCCAGGTCCGCGTAAGCGTAAATCTACCTCGGCAATTTCAAAGCCATCATTGGTGCGAACCATGGTTTCTAATCTGGTTTTACTATCACTACTTAATTTATGGCTAGTCATTAATATACAATAGCTCTGTTCGGCTCCTCGACCTACACGACCACGTAATTGATGGAGCTGAGATAAGCCAAAACGTTCTGCACTTTCAATAATCATCACAGAGGCATTAGGTACATTTACACCAACTTCAATAACAGTAGTTGCAACCATTATTTGAGTTTCGCCTTTAATAAAACGTTGCATTTCGTAATCTTTATCGGCAGGTTTCATTTGTCCGTGTACAATCGATATTTGATATTCTGGCATTGGGAAGTCTCTAGATATACTTTCATATCCATCCATCAAATCTTTATAATCCATTTTTTCGCTTTCTTGAATGAGTGGGTAAACGATATAAATTTGCCTTCCCTTTTTAATTTCATCTCGAATAAAGCGGAAAACATTAAGTCTATTTTTATCATACCTATGAACCGTTTTTATAGACTTTCTTCCCGGTGGTAATTCATCAATTATGGAGATGTCTAAATCTCCGTAAACGGACATAGCTAAGGTTCGTGGGATAGGTGTTGCAGTCATTACTAAAACATGTGGTGGAGACGTGTTTTTATGCCATAATTTGCTTCGTTGAGCAACACCAAAACGATGTTGTTCATCAATAATGGCGAGACCTAAATTTTTGAATTTCACTTTTTCTTCAAGAAGCGCATGGGTACCAATTAGTATTTGTAATTCTCCATTTTCTAACGCTTCATGAATTTTTTTTCTTTCTGAAGTTTTACTTGAACCAGTCAATATTGAAACACTGATATTCAATTTATTACACATTTCTAATAACCCGTTATAGTGTTGTACTGACAAAATTTCAGTCGGCGCCATTAAACACGCTTGAAAACCGTTGTCAAGCGCTATTAACATTGACATTAACGCCACAATAGTCTTCCCAGAACCTACATCGCCTTGTAAAAGTCTATTCATTTGCGCATTACTGCCTAAATCAGCTCTAATTTCTTTTAAAACACGCTTTTGTGCATTGGTTAATTCAAATGGTAAATGCTCTTTAAAAAAGGTGTTGAAATAGTTTCCTACTTGCTCAAAAGGAAAACCTTTAATTTTTAATTTATGAATTAAATTTTTAATAATTAATTGTAGCTGTATATAAAATAATTCTTCAAATTTTAATCGAAATTGAGCTCTAGAAAGCAGCTCTTGGCTTTTAGGAAAGTGTACGTTAAATAAAGCTTCTTTTTTACTTAATAATTTAAGCTCAAAAAGTATATCAGAAGATAGTGTTTCGGTAAACTTGCCATTAGTCTCGATAAATAATTGCTGCATGATTTTACCAATAACGCGATTAGAAATGCCTTTATTCGAAAGTTTTTCAGTTGATGGATAAATAGGTTGCATGGCTGATCGGATATTTTTTTCATGATCTTCAAGCAATTCTAAATCGGGATGCGGCATATTGAATTTATCACTAAACCAATTCGTTTTCCCAAAAGCCACATAAGGTTTGTTGATAATTATGTTTTCACGAATCCACTTTTGACCTCTAAACCAAACCAATTCCATAGTTCCTGTTTCATCTTGAAATGTTGCTACTAATCGTTTTCCTTGCTTTTGGGCTACCTCTTTAAAGGCAACTATTTTGCCAATAACCTGAACATCGGCACTGTTTTGTTGCAATTCGTTAATTTTATAATAACGTGTTCTGTCAATATATCTATTTGGAAATAAGCTTATTAAATTTTGGTAAGTGTAAATGCCTAATTCCTTTCGTAATAAATCAGCACGGTTTGGACCAACGCCTTTTAAATAATCTATGGGAGTTTGAAGGTTTACAGACATAAAGCGAATTTAAGGTATTTAGATTAAGATTAAAAGTGCTATTTTGGTCTATTACTTGTTAATATTTTGCAATGAAGTATTTGTTTTACGGTTTTTTCTTATTTTTTTCATGGTTTGGGATAGCTCAACAAACTGAATATGTTGATTTTAAAAGAATTCAATCCGTCATTCTTTTTAATCAAATGACGGTTGATAGTACTATTTTTAATTCTAGCGAAGTTAAGTTTGATATTCTAAAGAAAACGGATTCTATCTATTTAGACGCTATTAATATGCGTTTTATAAACATTTCATTAAATGGCGATATTGTTTCATATAAAAATGATGGAAAAAAGCTGTTTATTTACTATGATTTTGAACCGTTTATGAGTTATAATCTTAATTTTCTTTTTTTTGCTTCACCTAAAAAAGCGATGTATTTTATTGATTGGGATAAAGAAGATGGAAATAAACAAATATGGACACAAGGTCAAGGTAAATATACGAGTAATTGGTTGCCCAGTATAGATGATATGAATGATAAAATTGAGTTTGATTTAACTTTCGTAGCTCCAAAAGGCTATCATGTTATCTCTAATGGTAAAATGATTTCAAAAAATATTAGTCCAAGTTATAATTTATGGGAATTTGATATGCAAAAACCCATGTCAAGTTACTTAGTGGCAGTTGCTATTGGGAAATATAACAAAAAAGTAGAGTTTTCTAAAAGTGGTATTCCCCTAGAAATGTATTATTACCCTAAAGATTCTCTAAAATTCGAGCCAACTTACCGTTATTCAAAAGATATATTTGATTCTTTAGAAGATGAAATTGGGGTACCATATCCTTGGCAAAATTATAAACAAGTACCAGTAAAAGATTTTTTATACGCTGGTATGGAAAACACAAGTGCTACATTTTTTTCAGATAGTTTTGTAATTGATTCTATATCTTTTGTAGATAAAAACTATATTAATGTAAATGCACATGAGCTTGCGCATCAATGGTTTGGAGATTTAATAACTGAAACATCAGGAACGCATCATTGGTTGCAAGAAGGGTTTGCAACGTATTACGCCCTTTTAGCCGAGCGTAAAATTTTTGGAGACGATTATTATTACTGGCGATTATACGAATATGCAAAAGAATTAGAAGTGCAAGATAAAGTAGGGGGGAGTACATCGTTATTAGACCCCAAATCTAGTAGTGCTACATTTTATAAAAAAGGTGCTTGGGTATTACACTTGCTTAAAGAAAAACTAGGAGATAAAACTTTTAAAAACGCCATTAAAAATTATTTAGAAAAGCATCAATTTAAAAATGTAGAAACTGATGATTTTATAGTTGAAGTTAAAAAGGCAAGTGGGCAAGATTTAAGTGGTTTTTTCGAAACTTGGTTAGATTCAAGTGTATTGCATTATGAAGAAATGATTGAAAATTTAGAACGACTATCAGTATCTATAAAGGACTATTTAAATTATGATTGTAAAGAAACACCTGAAGCTTGTAAACTTATTTCATTAGGAAAAAATGATTCTTTTTTCAAATCGAAAATTATTGAAAGTCTTGAAGGTAATATTTCAAAATCAACATTCATTACAGATGATGTAAAAGTGCGTCAGGCTATTGCTCAAACCTTAACTAATATTCCTTTAGAATTAAAAGAAGCTTATGAAACGCTTTTAGATGATGCATCTTATACGACAATTGAAACAGCTTTATTTAATTTATGTGTGAGTTTCCCTCAAGATAGACAGAAATATTTAGAGAGAACAAAAGATATACAGGGCTTCAATAATAAAAATGTTAGGATTTTATGGTTAACATTAAACTTGATTTCAGCAGATTTTGAAGATAGAAAGACAAGAAATTATTACCAAGAATTAACGGATTATACGAGTTCTAAATATAGTTTTGAAATTCGTCAAAATGCCTTTCAATATTTAAACCAAATACAAGCTTGTAACGATGTTTGTATAGAAAACTTAAAACAAGCTACAAAACATCATAGTTGGCAATTTTCAAAATTCGCTAAATCTATGTTAGAATCAATTAATAGAAATTAAAATGAAAGCTTTAGTAATCTCTGGAGGTGGAAGTAAAGGGGCCTTTGCTGGCGGTGTTGCTCAATATCTTATTAAAGATTTAAATCGCGAATATCAGATGTTTATAGGCACATCAACAGGTAGCTTGTTGGTTTCTCATTTAGCTTTAAATAAAATTGACAAGATAAAATCAGTTTATACTAACGTTTCTACAGATAGTATTTTTAACGTTTGTCCGTTTGTTGTCAAGAAAAAACATGGTACTCAAAATATTGGTATTAATCACTTAAGTGTTATTCTTAACTTTATTAAAGGCAGTAAAACTTTTGGTGAAAGCTTAAATTTAAGAGCATTAATTAAGAAAAATTTTACAGAAGACGAATTTTTTGAATTAAAAAAATCAGATATAGATATAGCTGTAACCGTTTCAAATTTATCACTCAATCAAGTAGAATATAAATCGATTAATGATTATTCTTATGAAGAATTTTGTGATTGGATATGGATATCTTGTAATTACACCCCTTTTATGAGTTTAGTAAAAAAAGAGGGTTGTGAATATGCTGATGGTGGTATGGGCAATATGGTGCCAATAGAGGAAGCAATATTAAGAGGCGCAACTGAAGTTGACGCTATTATTTTACAAACCGAAACGAATCAATTAAACAGGATGCCTTCAAGAAACCCATTTTCTTTATTAACTTCCATGTTTGGCTATATGCTTGATCGAATAGAGTCTCAAAACATTAAAATAGGAAAGTTTGCTGCATCACACAATAATGCCATCATAAATTTTTATTATGCTCCAACAGTTTTAACTACAAATTCGTTGATTTTTGATAAAGATAAAATGACTGAATGGTGGCAAAACGGTTATGATTTTGCAAAATCTAAAAATCAAGATTTAAGTCAGCTTGAAAATTAAATAAATGCGTTTACCATAATTCTGAAACCTCTTCTTTGATAAAAGAAAGAGCTGCATCACTTGGCGATCTACGTTCCATCATTTCAGTTAAAACAACTTCTCTTAGTTTATTTGCAGTATCCGTTTTTTCTAACATGCTTGCTTTTCTAATAAGCTGAATTGTAGCGTTTTTTGCGGTCGTAACTATACTCCAACACTTGTCACTAATATAAATTTGTTGCGATAAATTATGTTCAAATTCCTGCTCAATATTTTGTATAAGTAATGACTCATAATTATCTTTATTTGAGTCTATTGGATTTATTCTAACAAGTATTTTTGATGGAGATATGCGTTCAAGAAAAAGTGCCATACGTTCATATGCTTGTAACCTTAACGGCATGGCATTTATTTGCATATCTTTTTTCAAAAGAAATCGTCTTCTACCATCTTCATTTTTGGTATGTTCTTTAAAAAAATAGTATGCAATTACGCCCGTTATTAAAGAAGGAATGGCAAATAAAAAAAGATCTAAGATTCTACTAACATCCATAAATAATAAAGTTTTAATGATTCTTTGTTCCACCCAAATATAAACAATCTTTTAAGCTTTGCATACCATTAAATGGTACAGGTGTTTTTTCATACATATAAGTTCTACTAAGTTCTTTTGAAAGATTATGATCATCAACATTAATTTCAATATCAGTCATTTTAAACTGACAAGGGTGCTCATAACCGGAAGCATGTGTAATCTCTATAAGTTCTTTTTTAAATGTTTTAAAATATTGGGCTAAACGTTCAGATTTTAATGGCACATTTATACCGTTTTGTGTCCATTTTTTTTGAGTAGCAATCCCTGCAGGACAACGGTTGGTGTGACAAACTTGCGCTTGAATACAACCAATACTCATCATAGCTTCTCGTGCTACATTTATACAATCAGCACCCATAGCGAATGCCATAGCGGCTTTGGCAGGAAAACCAAGTTTACCACTACCGATAAATACAATTCGTTCTGATAATCCTTTATTTTTAAATAGTTTATACAAATCACTGAAACCATATACCCAAGGTAAAGAAACATGATCGGCAAAGCTAGGAGGTGCTGCACCAGTGCCACCTTCGCCACCATCAACGGTAATGAAATCTGGTCCTTTACCTGTTTTTTTCATAATATTAGCCAGCTCTTCCCATTGTTCCAATTTACCAATAGCCGCTTTAATTCCAACTGGTAATCCTGTAGCTTCTGCAATAGCTTCAATAAAATCAATCATTTCTGGCACATTGGAAAATGCTTTGTGATTTGGAGGTGACAATACATCTTTTCCAACTTCAACACCTCTTATTTCAGCTAGTTCTTTTGTTATTTTTGCTCCTGGTAAAACGCCACCCTTACCTGGTTTAGCACCTTGTGATAGTTTAATTTCAATAGCTCTTATAAATGGATTTCTTTCAACTAATTCAACCATTTTGTCCATTGAAAAACCACCAACATCATCTCTCACTCCAAAATAACCAGTTCCAAAATGAAAAACCACATCGCCACCATGGCTATGATATGGTGATAAACCACCTTCGCCAGTGTTGTGATATGCATCAGCAATTTTAACGCCTTTGTTTAAAGATTCTACTGCTTTTGCAGATAAAGATCCAAAGCTCATGGCAGATACATTTATAACAGATGCTGGACGATAAGGTTTTCTTCGTTTATTAAACTCCCCCATAACTTTAGCACAGGATAAAAATGTTATATCTTTTGAGTTTGGGTGGTTTTGAGGAATTTCAAAAGGAATCATAGCGTTATTTATAAACACATAATGATGCTCATAAATGTTTATATCTGTTCCAAAACCTTCATAATTATTTTCATTTTTAGCAGATGCATAAATCCAACCACGTTCAATCCGATTAAAGGGGAGCTCTTCTCTATTATTTGCTACAAAATATTGACGCATTTCTGGACCAATACTTTCCAACCAATACCTTAAATGTCCAATAATAGGGTAGTTGTGGCTAATGGTATGTGCTTTTTGGAAGAATATATCACGAATAGCAACACTTGCTAAAAAGATTATAATCCATTCCAACCAAGAGATGTTTGTTAAAAAATCTAAGATATCATTCATACTACTTGTTCAAAAAATCAAAGGTTAGTTGTGTTAATGATTTTACTCCCAATAGTAAACCACTTTCATCAATTTTAAAATCAGGTGTGTGGTGAGGAAAAGCTTCTTTTGTTCCTGGAGTCATGCCACCTAAATAAAAATAAAAACCTGGAATTATTTCTTGAAAATATGAAAAATCTTCACCACCAGTTGTTGCTTTCATAGTAATGACATTTTTATCTCCAGCAACTGTTTTTAACGTTGGTAACATTTGATTTACTAAGGCTGTGTTATTAATTGTAATAGCTGTAAAATTTTCAAAAGTAATAGTTGCTGAGCCTCCATAAGCTTTTGCAATCATTTCAGTCATTTCGGTCATTCTTCTTACTATTTTCTCTTTCATTTCAGGATTTAAAGTTCTAACGGTTCCTATCATTTCAGTACTTTCAGGAATGATGTTAAAACGCGTTCCAGCTGAAATTTTTCCAACGGTTATTACGGCTGCTTCTTCAATTAGTTTGGATTCTCTACTAATAATGCTTTGAAAACCATCAATAATTTTTGCAGAAATAAGAATAGGATCAACTCCAGACCATGGCTGAGACCCATGCGTTTGTTTTCCTTTAACATTAATAACAAAACGCTCAACAGCAGCCATCATCCCTTCCGTTTTGTATTTAATAGTTCCTACAGGTGTTTCAGAGTTAATGTGTAAGCCAAAAATAGCATCTACTTTGGGGTTTTCTAAGACACCTTCATTAATCATTAGTTTTGCGCCGCCTTCTTCACCAGGAGGAGGTCCTTCTTCAGCAGGTTGAAAAATAAATTTCACAGTACCTTTTATTTTATCTTTATTTTTTGAGAGAATCTCAGCTACACCCATTAAAATTGCTGTATGGGTATCATGTCCGCAAGCATGCATAACGCCTGTTACTGTATTTAAAAAAGTAGTTTTAACTTCAGATTTAAAAGGTAAATCGTTACGTTCGGTTACAGGAAGTGCATCAATATCGGCTCTTAAAGCAATTACTTTACCTGGGCTATTCCCTTTTAAAATTCCAACAACCCCCGTGTGAGCTACACCTGTTTGTACTTCAAAACCCAATGATTTTAAGTGTTTTGTAATTTTTTCAGCTGTTTTAAATTCTCGGTTGGAGAGTTCTGGATTTTGATGAAAATCACGTCGCCATTCGATGACTTTCGATTCGATATTTTCAAATTGTTTGTCTAAACTAGTTTGTCCAAAGGAATTCATGATTCCTAAAAAGGCACATAAAAATAGAAGTTGTTTCATAAATAATATTTTGAACCTTAAATATATTTAAAAAAAATCCCAAAGTACTAATCAACTTATAATTGTTTATAATTATTAATAAATACGCTTAATTAAAAGGCTAACAATAGTTATTTTCACAACTTAAAATGAAAATGAATTGGAGAAGTATTTAAGTCAGTTAAACGACGCACAATTAGAGCCTACTACCCAAATTGATGGTCCTATGATTGTTATAGCTGGAGCAGGTTCTGGTAAAACACGTGTACTTACCTATCGAATTGCATACATGATGAGTAAAGGGATTGATTCCTTCAATATTTTGTCGCTTACTTTTACTAATAAAGCGGCTCGTGAAATGAAAGATCGTATTGCTACCATTGTAGGTGCAAGTGAAGCAAAAAATTTATGGATGGGTACATTCCACTCTGTATTTGCTAGAATTTTAAGGAGTGAAGCCGATAAGTTAGGATATCCAAGTAATTTTACTATTTATGACACTCAAGATTCGGATAGATTGATAGCTTCAATCATCAAAGAAATGAACCTTGATAAAGATATTTATAAGTATAAACAAGTACGTTCTAGAATTTCATCATACAAAAATAGTTTGATTACAGTACGTGCTTATTTTCAAAACCCTGAGCTTGTTGAAGCTGATACTATGGCTAGACGACCACGTTTGGGTGATATTTATAAAGAATATGTAGAGCGTTGTTTTAAAGCAGGCTCCATGGATTTTGATGATTTGTTATTAAAAACCAATGAATTATTAACGCGGTTCCCTGAAGTTTTAATGAAATACCAAAACCGATTTAAATATATTTTGGTAGATGAGTACCAAGATACTAACCATTCGCAGTATTTAATTGTTAGAGCTTTATCTGATAAATTTCAAAATATTTGTGTGGTTGGTGATGATGCACAAAGTATATATGCGTTTCGTGGTGCTAACATCAATAATATCTTAAATTTTCAAAAGGATTATGATGATGTAAAAGTATTTCGTTTAGAACAAAATTACCGTTCAACAAAAAATATAGTTAATGCTGCCAATTCCATTATTGATAAAAACCAAACTAAACTAGATAAAATTGTTTGGACAGCTAATGATGAAGGTGAAAAAATAAAAGTTAATCGATCTTTAACTGATGGAGACGAAGGGCGTTTTGTTGCCAATAGTATTTTTGAGAACAAAATGAATAATCAGTTACCAAATAGTGATTTTGCTATTTTGTACCGAACGAATGCCCAATCTAGAGCGATAGAAGATGCGCTTAGAAAACGTGATATTCCTTATCGAATTTATGGTGGTTTATCATTTTATCAGCGCAAAGAGATAAAAGATGTTTTATCTTATTTGAGATTAATTATTAATCCTGCTGATGAGGAAGCTTTAAAGCGGGTAATTAATTTTCCACCAAGAGGAATAGGGCAAACCACTATTGATAGACTAATAGTCTCTGCAAATGGTTATAACCGAACCATTTTTGAAGTGATGAAAAACATTGATAAAACCAATGTTAATGTAAATTCTGGGACTAAAAATAAACTTCAAGATTTTGTAACACTCATTGAAAGTTACCAAGTTTTAAACCAAAGCGCTGATGTTTTTGAACTTGCAGAGCATGTTACCCGAACCAGTGGTTTAATAAGTGAATTTAAAAAAGACGGAACACCAGAAGGTGTTACCAGAATGGAAAATATTGAGGAACTTTTAAACGGTATGAAAGATTTTGTAGAGGGCCAAAAGGAGTTGGCTGATACCACAGGCTCTTTAGCCGAATTTCTTGAAGATGTTGCTTTAGCTACCGATTTAGATGCTGATAAAGGCGACACAAACCATGTGGCCTTAATGACTATTCACTTAGCTAAAGGTTTAGAATTTCCTTATGTTTATATTGTTGGTTTAGAAGAAGATTTATTCCCTAGTGCCATGAGTATGGGAACACGAAGTGAATTAGAGGAAGAACGGCGATTATTTTACGTAGCTTTAACAAGAGCTGAGAAACAAGCATATTTAACATACGCGCTTTCCCGATATAGATGGGGTAAATTGGTGGATTCTGAGCCAAGTAGATTTATTGAAGAAATTGATGAGGAATTTTTAGATATTATTACACCTATTGAAGAACGTCGTTTTAATCCGATGCTATCAGCTGATATTTTTGGCGATGTAGAGCCTAATAAAATTAGATATAAACCCGCTAAACAAGTAGAATTAAAAAAAGGAACTACTAGAACAGAACCTGAAAAATTTCAAATTTCAATTCCTAAAAACTTAAAACCTGTTGCTAAAACAAATAGTAACACTAATTTGTTTGATAGTAAATTAGTTGTTGGTAACATTGTAAAACACATCCGATTTGGAACCGGAGAAGTCTTGAAAATTGAGGGTACTGGTGCAGATATCAAAGCTGAAATTAATTTTCAGCACGGTGGTGTTAAAAAATTATTATTACGTTTTGCTAAGTTGGAGGTAATAGGATAACTTTTTTAAAAAAAAAGCGCCATAGTTTTTGAAAACTTAAAAATGCTCTTGTAATAATAATTTAAAAAATGCTATTAGCTATACTTATACTGTTTTGTGCACGTGTATAAATGTAAGTTTTGGGTTCATTTAATTTATAAATATTGAATTTTTTTTCAGCTCTTTCCAAAAACTCAGTATCCTCACCGTAGTTAAGGTTATTATATCCAGACATTTCAAAAAATACATTTCTTTTACCAAAAAAAGTAGACCCCAAAACACAGTTTTCTACATTAATCAGTTTTCCAGGTTTATAGTAGTCTGCAACAAAAATTTCTTCATCTATTTCTACACCTCCGTATATTAAGTCTATATCAGGATTTTGAGTAATGTAATCTAAACGACTTTCAATATGGTTTTCTTTAAAGGTATCATCACTATCCAAAAATGTAATGTACTTTCCTAAAGAAAGTAATAAACCAATATTTCTAGAAAGTGCTAGTTTGATGTTTTGGTGTTTTACATACCTAATGTTTGGGTGTTTTGTTAAATAGCAATTTACAATTTCAAAAGTATTATCATCACTTCCATCATCAACAATAATTAATTCCCAATTCTTATTGGTTTGGTTTATAATACTATTTATGCAAGTACTTAAGTATTCAGCACGATTATAGGTGCAGATAATGATGGAAATAAGTGGTGGATTATCAATTTCTAGAAACTTTTCGTATACAGGATTACGCATAAGTAGAATTTTCAGTGATTTAGTTAAAACAATTTTTTTTGCAAATTTAATAAATCCAATACTAGTTATGTTATAAAAAATCTCATACTTCATATTAATTTAAGAGTTTTAAAAAAGATTATAATAAAATGCTGAAACCTAAGCTAATTATTAATTATTTTGTAAAAGAAAAAGAAGGAGATTTATTATGGCTGAATTTATTAAAATATATGAAGAAAATCCAAACACAAAGGAGATCGATAAGGTTGTTAAGATTTTAAAAAGAGGCGGTCTTATTATTTATCCAACAGATACAGTATATGGCTTAGGTTGTGATATTAACAATATAAAAGCACTAGAACGCATAGCAAGAATAAAACAAGTGAACCTAGAAAAATCTAATTTTTCTTTCGTTTGTCACGATTTAAGTAATTTAAGTGATTATGTGAAGCAGATAGACACCTCTACTTTTAAAATATTAAAACGCGCATTACCAGGGCCATATACATTTATTTTACCTGGTTCAAAATCGTTGCCAAATCCTTTTAAAAAGAGAAAAACAGTAGGAATTAGAATCCCTAATAATAACATCGCTTTGGATATTGTAAAAGCTTTAGGAAACCCCATAATATCAACCTCTATACGTGATGAAGACGAAATAATTGAATACACCACAGACCCCGAATTAATTTTTGAGAAATGGGGACATTTAGTTGATCTAGTGATTGATGGTGGTTATGGTGATAATGAAGCATCTACAATTATTGATTTATCTGAAGATGAACCTGTAATATTAAGAGCAGGTAAGGGGAGTTTAGAGATTTTTTAAATTTAGACTTTTTTGGAGGGGTTCGTTTATAGCGGACATGTATATGAAAATTTTCGTGTTTGTGAGCGAGGATTTTCCGAAGGAAAAATCAGAAGCTAGCAAACAAGAAACCAAAATTGTTTTAGTCAAAACTAGCAATTTTTATACACTCTGTTTTAGGTAGTTTATTTATTTGTCTATTTTCACAAATGCAGGAATAATAAATTTTCTGACTATTTCATTAACTCCAATCCCACTACCAGTAGGACTATTAGTTGTTACAATTATCAAGTCAAGTTCAGATACTATAGTAATAGTTTGTCCACCAAAACCAATAGAGGAATAACCATATATGCTTTTATCTTCAATAGACTCATTAAATCTCCACCAAAAATAATTGTATTTAAAATCGCTAATATTTTTATCAGTTGCTTTTTTCACCCATTCTTCACTAAGAACTCTTTTGTTTTCAAACATTCCTTTATCTTTATATAATATGCCAAATTTTAACATATCTCGCGGAATCATAACTAGACCTGTGCCTCCATCTATAGTTCCTGTCTGTTCTTTAAGCCAATAATAATTTTTGATGCCTAGAGGCTCAAAAAGGTATTTGTTTGCAAAATTTAAACCTTTTATATCTGAGTTTTTAAAGACTGTATGAATTATAATCTCAGGGTTCAATTCATTATAATTAAATACCCCAATATTACATCCAGTTTGATTCGATAATATTTGAGAAATCCATTCTTTCTGAGTTCTAAATTTATGAGCGATATCAATTGGAATAATTCCAGATTTATGATTTAACACATGTTTAAGTGTAATACTATCTAAACAAGGTATATCTTCAGATTTGTAAAAGTAAAGGGACGAAAGTGGGGTGTCTTCATTTTTAATAAATCCTTTGTCTATAGAAATACCTAAAAGGGTTGAAGTAAAGCTTTTAGTTACGGAACTCAAACCGTGAAGAGTATTGAATGCATATCCATGAAAATATTCTTCTAAAACCAGTTGATCTCCCTTATATATTAAAAGGCTTTCAAGACTTGCATTATTATCATTTAGTTGATTTTCAACTACATAAAAAATGGAGTCATAATTACAAATTTTAGTACGTATATCTCCAATATTAATTTTATCATTACGTTTTTTAGGAATTGTATAAACGTATTCTTTTTTAGTTGTAGATACTTTTGATTTTATATTAACTTTGTTGGTTTTAGTGAATATTTTAAATAATTTTTCTATTTCAGTTTCTGAGATAACCTCATTAAAAAAGATAACCTCGTCAATGTAACCATGATAGAAAATATAATCATCCCATTGTAATCCAAGAAATACGGAATCTTTGGAGGACACGTACTTCTTTAACTCATATTCATGTTCAATTTTACCATTGATATAAAGTTGTCCTTTTTTATTTTTTGGAGAAAGGGTATAAACCATATGAGTCCACTGATTTAGAGGGAGAGAATATTCGAGCGTTTCATCTTGCCAAAAATTATCGTAAAACGCAAAGTTCAAGTTTTTATTTGCTGGCCAACCAAATCCTAATCTAAATTGTGATTTAGAATTACCATTATTAGGTTTTGATATCCATGATGCTGCTTGCTTATATCTTAAAGGTGCAATCCATAGGCTAATAGAAAAATCGTTATTAGTATTTAGGTGTGGTATCTTAAATGATATAAAATCGTCAATACCATCGAAAAAAGCAGCTTTGTTATTTTCTTCTCCTACTATCCTAACTCCATGGATAGACACACCTTTTACTTTTTTAATATTAGAATCAAAGTTTTCAACTAATAGGATATTAGAGTTGCTTTGACCAACACATATTAAAGATGATAGAAGAGTAAAGAAAAATAATATGTTTCTTGTCATTTTGTTTGACTAATCTTAACTGAAAATTACCTTCAGCAAATAGATATGAAATCGTTTTAATGTTTTATATCAAATGTCAAACTAAGTTAGTTGTTTTTCTAACTAAATCAAGTATTAAATTGTATTGTGGATATGTTTTTAAACTTGATTGTTCGCTTATGTTTTGTATTGTCGCAAGCTTATTGTTTTACTACGTTTAGGATAGTAGCGGCATCCTTTTTTTGAGATACGAAAAAAAGATATAACGGATTGCGATACCTTTAGGTTACGCCATAAAAAAAGCTCAACTTGAGAGTTGAGCTTTAGTTAAACTATTATTTATGCTGATTATTTTCCGCCAGCTGCTAGATTTTTCATTTCTTTTTCAATCATGTCGTAAAACTGATCGATTTTAGGAAGTACCACAATACGCGTACGTCTGTTTTTTGCTCTGTTTTCAGCAGTATCGTTGTCTGCTAAAGGCACATAAGAACTACGACCTGCTGCAATTAATTTGCTAGATTTTACACCTAGAGTTTCTAAAACCCTAATGATAGACGTAGAACGTTTAACACTTAAATCCCAGTTGTCTATTAATGGGTCTTTTTTATAAGGTACATTATCTGTATGGCCTTCAACCATACACTCAAAATCTGGTTTGCTGTTCACAACTTTAGCAACTTTAGCTAAAACATCTTTGGCTTGAGCAGTTACGTTGTAGCTACCGCTTTGAAATAATAATTTATCTGCTATAGAGATAAACACAACTCCTTTTTCAACATTAACTTCAATATCTGGATCGTTGATACCAACTTCACGCTTTAAACTCGTTACTAAAGCCAATGTAACACTGTCTTTTTTAGTAAGGGCGTCTTGCAAACGTGTGATTTTTAAATCTTTTTCTTTAATACTCTCAAGGGTTTTTTCTACGTTACTAGCACCTTTTGCAGATAAAATTTGAAGATTATCATTGCTTTTACGTAAATCTGAAATTTGCTCTTCTAAAGCTGTAGCTCTGGCTGTTGCAGATGCTCGGTCTTCTAGACAAGAGTTTAATTTAACAGTGGCAGAATTAAGCAAATCTTGTGTTTCTTTTTGTTTTGCTTGTAAATCTGTGAATTGTTTTTTTGATACACACGAGCTCAATAGGATCATTGCAGATGCACCAAGTAATAAAATTTTTCTCATAATTATTTTGGATTAATTTTTTCTTAATTGTTTGAACAAAAGTATATAAAAATTAACACGTTTATGCATTGTTAACAAAACTTTTGCTAACTATTTATAAACTTTTAAATTCAGACTTTTTATTTACGAAATATTCGAATACTATGGATGTTTTGTTGTAATATTTTATTTTGTGTTTTGTCAAATTTCGTTGTTCTAGCAATCTTTTTAAATGATAATAATAGCTAAAATGTGCTTTTAAAATGGCTAATGTGTGTTTTGGTTTTAAATCTGTTAAAAACTTTATGGCAGCAATACCATCTAAAATCAATCGAATTAATATGATTGGGAACAAATTTCCTTTAGCATTTTTTGTAAGTGTAAACAAACTATTTCTGAAGTTTAGATATGTTTTTTTAGGACTGGTATGGTTTAAAGTTGCACCACCAATATGGTACACTACAGAATTGCTAATAAATTTAACAGTATATTTTGAGTTTTTTACGCGCCAACATAAATCAATTTCTTCCATGTGCGCAAAAAAATAATCATCAAATCCATTTAATTTGTTAAAAACTTGGCTTCTTATAAAAAAACAAGCTCCAGAAGCCCAAAATATCTCAGAAGTATCATCATATTGACCAAGATCTTCTTCAATGGTATTAAAAATACGACCTCGGCAGTATGGGTAGGCATATTTATCAATAAAACCTCCTGCTGCACCAGCATACTCAAAATAAGCCTTTTTTTTGTAATCTTTTATTTTAGGTTGAATAATGGCTGTATTTTTGTTTTCTTCGAAAGTTTTTAAGATGGGTAAAAGCCAATTTTTGGTCACTTCTACATCATTATTTAATAAACAAAAAATATCGGCTTCAACGTGCTTTAAGGCATTGTTATAGCCCAGTGCGTAACCTCCATTGCTTTGGTTTTTGATGATTTTTATGTTTGGGTATGCTGATTTTACAAAGGCAACCGAATCATCACTAGAAGCATTATCTGCAACATAAATAGTAGCTTCTTTAGAATGCGCTACGACTGATGGCAAAAATTTTTTAAGTAATTCTTTTCCATTCCAGTTTAATATGATAATGGCTAATTTCATTTTTTGTAATCTGGTAAATCTGTCATAAAATTATAACATTCATTTATAAAATCCATCTGGCAATAATAATGATTTAATCCATTAGTGACCATTAAAAAATTGGCGTTTAAAGATAAATTATAACGTGCTATTTGATCGAATGTATCTTGATTTATATCAATTTTAGTAGATTTACATTCCACTATCAAATGAATGCTACCATCGTTATTAAAAACCACAATATCATATCGTTTTTTTAAAGAATTTATAATAAGTTCTTTTTCAACATTAATTAATGAAATGGGATATCCTTTTTGAGTAATTAAAAATTGAATACAATTTTGACGCACCCATTCTTCAGGTTGTAAAACCACAAACTTTTTACGAATACTATCAAAAATAGAAATTTTATTTTCGCTACTTTTGAAACGAAACGAATATGTAGGAAAGTTTAATTTTTGCACTACACAAATTTGGTGATTTTTTTTTAATGGACGAAGTAAAACAATTAGTAACAGATATAAAAAGCAGGAAATTGAAACCCATTTATTTTTTGATGGGAGAAGAAGCTTATTACATTGATAAAATATCTAATTTTATAGAAACAACGGTTTTAACTGAAGAGGAACGGGGTTTTAATCAAATGGTTTTATATGGTAGAGATGTAACTATTGAGGATATTGTTGGAAACGCCAAACGTTATCCCATGATGGCAGAATATCAAGTTGTTATTGTAAAAGAAGCGCAAGATTTATCTCGTACCATAGAAAAATTAGTTTCTTATGCTGAAAACCCCCAAAACACAACCATATTAGTTATTAATTACAAGTACAAAAAAATAGATAAACGCAAAGCTTTATACAAAGCTATTAATAAAATTGGCGTTGTTTACGAAAGTAAAAAACTGTATGAAAACCAAGTGTCAGACTGGATAAGGCGTGTTTTGTCAACAAAAAATTATACAATTTCTCCTAAGGCCGCTCAAATGCTTTTAGAGTTTTTAGGTACTGATTTAAGTAAAATAAATAACGAATTAGAAAAGCTACAAATCATTTTACCTCAAGGGACACAAATTTCGCCAATACATATAGAAGAAAATATAGGAATAAGTAAGGATTATAATAATTTTGAATTGCGAAAGGCCGTTGGAGAAAAAGATACTGTTAAAGTTTTTAAAATAGTGAATTATTTTGCCGAAAACCCAAAGGATAATCCTATGGTAGTTACAGTCTCCTTATTATTCAATTTTTTTTCACAATTACTTCATTTTCATGGATTGAATGATAAATCACCTAGAAGTGTTGCGACAACCTTAAAAATTAATCCGTATTTTGTTAACGAATATATTATAGCGACTCGCAATTATCCAATGCGTAAGGTAAGTGAAGTCGTATCTGTTCTTCGAGAATTTGATGTTAAAAGTAAAGGTGTCGGTTCTAATGCGGTTTCTCAAGGGGATTTACTAAAAGAGTTGTTAGTTAGAATTTTAAATTAATTTTAATATGAATTTTGATATTCATGATACTTGGAAACCATTTCTTGATGATGAGTTTAATAAATCTTATTTTAAAGAATTAAAGGATTTTATTGATTATGAATATGAGAATTATGTTTGTTATCCTCCAAAGAATCAAATATTTAATGCTTTTAATCATTGTCATTTTGATCAAGTTAAAGTAGTTATAATAGGACAAGATCCTTATCATGATTTTAATCAAGCAAATGGATTGTGTTTTTCAGTCAATGATGCTGTTAAACATCCACCTTCATTATTGAATATTTTTAAAGAGATTGAGAACGACTTAGGAATTCCTCATCCTATTAGTGGAAATTTAATAAGATGGGCAGAACAAGGTGTTTTATTATTAAATGCTACCTTAACAGTAAGGGCTCATATTTCTGGGAGCCATCAAAAAAAAGGTTGGGAAATTTTTACAAATGAAATAATAAAACAAATAAGCGATAATAAAAAAGGGGTTGTATTTTTATTATGGGGTGGTTATGCTAAACAAAAAATTAAGTTTATAAATATAAAAAATCATGTAGTTTTAACAACAGGACATCCATCACCATTGAGCGCAAATAGAGGATATTGGTTTGGTAATGGTCACTTTAGCAAAACTAACTACCTGTTGGAGCAAGCGTCTCTGGCTCCCGTGATATGGTAATCTCAGGTCTAAATTTAACAGGTTCTTTAAACTGTTTTTTGGTTTTATCAATTTTATTGCAACTAATTTTTAAAAGTAATAAGTTGACAAGAGTAAGGACTAAGATAGAGAGTGTAATTTTTAATAACATAGGCATTGGGGGATTAAATACTCGACAAAATACATGAATTTTTCGATTAAAAGCAAATTTATTGTTAAATATTTTAAAAACATTTAAAATTATAAATTATTGTAAGGCAAAACAATACGTACTTCTACGTATTTTTGGTTTTTGTTATATCAAAAAAATAAAATAAGATTTTTAATAATATTTTAAATAGAAGCTATCAAAATATGGTTTTCATAAATTTAGTATCGTTAATTGGCTTTGAATTATTTAATTGAAAAATCAATTTAGTCATTTTTGATATTCATTATTTTATAACATCATGAGAGTTTTAATTAAATAAAATTTATTTTTGAAGAAAATATTGAAAATGGATGAGCCAAAATGGGTGGTATGTAAAGAATATGAAGATATCACATACCAAAAGTGTAATGGTGTGGCTAGAATAGCATTTAATAGACCAGATGTGCGGAATGCTTTTAGACCAAAGACAACGAGAGAGCTTTATGATGCATTTTACGATGCTGGAGAAGATGTAAATATTGGTGTTGTATTATTATCGGCAGAAGGACCATCAACAAAAGATGGTGTTTATTCATTTTGTAGTGGTGGCGACCAAAAAGCTAGAGGTCATCAAGGATATGTTGGAGAAGACGGTTACCACAGATTAAATATTTTAGAAATCCAGAGACTTATTCGTTTTATGCCAAAGGCAGTCATTGCAGTTGTAACAGGTTGGGCAGTTGGTGGTGGACATAGTTTGCATGTGGTTTGCGATTTAACTTTAGCCAGTAAAGAGCATGCTATTTTTAAGCAAACTGATGCTGATGTTACAAGTTTTGATGGCGGTTATGGGTCTGCATACCTAGCCAAAATGGTTGGACAAAAAAGAGCTCGTGAAATTTTCTTCTTAGGTAGAAATTACTCCGCACAAGAGGCGTATGATATGGGAATGGTTAATGCTGTTATACCTCATAATGAGTTAGAGATTACAGCATATCAATGGTCTCAAGAGATACTTGCAAAATCACCCACATCTATAAAAATGTTAAAATTTGCAATGAATTTAACAGATGATGGCATGGTAGGACAACAAGTTTTTGCTGGAGAAGCAACGCGTTTAGCATATATGACTGATGAAGCTAAAGAGGGTAGAAATGCTTTTTTAGAAAAGCGTAAGCCTAATTTTGAAAAAAAATGGATTCCATAATGAAAAAGTTTTCAATCTGGATTTCTACCATGCGTTTAAGAACTTTGCCATTATCTATATCTGGTATTATCCTAGCATCTTGTTTTGCATATTATAATGGTTTTTTTGATTGGGAAATATGTTTGTTCGCAATTTTAACCACATTAAGTTTTCAAATACTTTCTAACTTAGCAAATGATTATGGTGATGGTGTAAAAGGCACTGATAACAATAATAGAATTGGCCCTGAAAGAGCTATTCAATCTGGTAAAATATCACCTGAGGAATTATTTAATGGCATAAAACTAAATATTATTATCTCCATAGCACTTTCTTGCGCTCTTGTATATATAGCATTTGGTGTAAAGTATATTTTTCTCGCGCTACTTTTCTTTATATTAGCCATAGCTTCTATAATATCAGCAGTAAGATATACAGTTGGAAAAAATGCCTATGGCTACAGAGGTTTAGGTGATTTTTTTGTTTTTATTTTTTTTGGTTTAGTTAGTGTTATTGGGTGCTATGTGTTGTTTGGAAAAAAAATAGATCATGTCACAATACTTCCTGCTATTACAATTGGTTTGTTGAGTGTAGCTGTATTAAATCTTAATAATATGAGAGATATTATTTCTGATAAAAAATCTAACAAAATTACTTTAGCTGTTATTCTTGGAGAAAAGAATATTAAAGTTTATCACAACCTACTTATTTTATCAGCCATAGTAATATCTGGTTTATTCGTAATATTATACTATATAAACCCACTTAGTTTATTTTTCACAATATCTTATGTACCCTTATTAATACACCTAAAAAAAATCAATCAAAATAAAGAACCTAAATTATTAGATCCTGAATTAAAAAAATTGGCACTAACTACCTTTTTATTATCCGTTTTAATGGGTTTAGCTTATTTGATTTGAATAATAAAAGTGTTAATTATAAATTATTGTGATTTGAAAATGATAAGATTTAGTTTTTGTAGACATGCTAGTTAAGTATTTTAATTGATTATTTTAGAGGCACATATGACTGCGACTTACCAAAAGTATATTCTCGATTTTAAACAAGCTAGTGGGACTTCTCGTGGTGTTTTAAAAACTAAAGAAACTTGGTTTATCATTATAAAGAATAATAATAAATTGGGTATTGGAGAATGTGGTTTGTTTAGAGGTCTTTCAATAGATGATAGAGCAGATTATGAAGACAAGCTGGAATGGGTTTGCAAAAACATCAATTTAAGTTTAAATGAATTGTTATTAGAGTTGGAGGAGTTTCCTAGTATTCAATTTGGAATAGAAACAGCATTTAAATCTATAGAAAATCAAAACACTTTTGAATTATTTCCTTCAAAGTTTACAAAAGGAGAAGATTCAATTTGTATAAATGGTTTAATATGGATGGGCTCTGAAGCTTTCATGAAACAACAAATTAAAGAGAAAATTGAAGCAGGTTTCAATTGTATCAAAATGAAAATTGGAGCGATTGATTTTAAAAAAGAAATTAACCTTTTAAAATCAATAAGAACACATTTCACTTCAAAAGATATTACATTACGTGTAGATGCTAATGGTGCATTTTCTCCTTTTGACGCTTTAGAAAAATTAAAAATGTTATCAGACTTAGATTTACATTCTATAGAGCAACCTATTAAGCAACGACAAATTCAAGAAATGGCACTATTATGTGATAAAACACCTTTGCCTATTGCTTTAGATGAAGAATTGATAGGTGTGTTTTCTGTAACAAATAAAACAGAATTATTACAAACTATAAAACCACAATATATCATACTAAAACCAAGTTTAGTTGGAGGTTTTCAAGGAAGTGATGCTTGGATAGAAACTGCTGAAAAAAATAATATAGGCTGGTGGATTACAAGTGCTTTAGAAAGTAATATTGGATTAAATGCTATTGCTCAATACACCTACAAAAAAAACAATACTTTACCTCAAGGACTTGGAACAGGAGGACTTTTTACCAATAATTTTGATAGTCCTTTAGAGGTTGAAAATGGTACTTTGAAATATAATAACTTAATAGATTTTAAATTTAATTTATAATATGAATTACATACAACAAGCGTATAAAGGAAAACGAGAACTTTGGATGTTTTTAATAACAGCTTTTTTAATTTCTGGTATTTTTATTGTAAACCTCATAGTATATCTTTTTACTTCAAAAGAAGATATGCAAGCGGCTTATGATATGATGAAGACAATACCTTCAAACCTGTCATTAGTTGTAAATCTTTTGCCTTTTGCATTTTTGTTAGGATTACTCTTTGTGATGGTGAAATTTATTCACGAAAGAAGTATTTTATCCCTTACAACCGCTAGAAAAAAGGTGGATTTTAAAAGATTTTTTTTGTCATTCGGCCTCATAGTAACCATTACAATACTATCTTTTACTATGGCTTATTTTTCAGATCCTAGTCAAATACAATTACAATTTAATCCAGTTAAATTTGCTGTTTTATTTTTTATTAGTATTATTTTATTTCCTTTTCAAATTGGTTTAGAAGAGTATCTTTTTAGAGGATATCTTATGCAGCATATTGGCATAATTGTCAAAAACAAATGGTTTCCTTTAATATTTACTTCTGTTTTATTTGGGGTGGCTCATAGTGCTAACCCTGAAGTTGCAGAAATGGGTTTTATAACTATGATATTTTACATTGGAACCGGGTTACTACTAGGAATTATGACTCTGATGGATGATGGTTTAGAATTAGCCTTGGGTTTTCATTTAGGTAATAATTTATTAGCAGCACTTTTAGTTACAAGTGATTGGTCTGCATTACAAACCGATGCCATTTTTAAATATACAGCTGAGAAGGCTAGTACGACTGTGATGGAAATTTTAGTTCCAGTTTTAGTTTTTTATCCAATCATATTATTTATTTTTTCTAAGGTTTACAAATGGAGTGATTGGAAAAATAAACTTTTTGGAAGCGTTGTAGAGCCACCAAAAGAAGATTATAAAATTATAGAAGATATAGTTGCTAATGATTCCCAACTTTAAGAACATACATTTAAAATTCAAGTTAAATGGGTATAGCTATAACTTTAATGGGCTTAAAGATATTGCTTATAGCTATATTAAGGAAGGTGAAACTTATCAGCGTGAAATTGGTAATTTTTTACTTGATTGGTTGGATGATAACCATGAGATAGAATTACAAACATCTGGCTCTACCGGTAAACCAAAAAAAATAAACACTAAAAAGCAGGCTATGGTAAATTCTGCCATAGCAACAGGAGACTTTTTCAACCTAAAACCTGGTAATAAAGTTTTACATGGTTTGCCATCAAATTATATAGCTGGTAAAATGATGCTGATAAGAGCTATTATATTAGGGCTAGAATTAGATACTATTCAACCTACAGTAAATCCGAAAATTGATTCAGCAAAAGTCTATGATTTTTGTGCATTTACGCCCATGCAACTTAAAAATGTTGTTAAAACAATTGATAATATAAAAACAGTTATTGTGGGTGGTGGTCAAGTTTCAAAAGCTATTACAGATGCCGTTCAAGATATAAATACTAATATTTATGAAACGTATGGAATGACAGAAACCGTTACCCATATTGCTTTAAAAAAGTTGAATCATTTTGAAGTAAACAAAAACGCTCATTCATCTTATTTTAAAACATTACCAAATATTATTTTGTCGACAGACTATAGGGACTGTTTAGTTATTGACGCACCCAATCTTTCAAAAGAAAAAATAATCACCAATGATGTCGTTACACTTTATTCTGAAACTAGTTTTGATTGGTTAGGTCGTTATGATAACGTCATTAATTCTGGTGGCATTAAATTATTTCCTGAAGAAATAGAACGCAAATTAAATAATAAATTAGATCAAAGGTTCTTTATAGCATCAAAACCTGATGACACTTTAGGGCAAAAAGTAATCCTTGTTTTAGAAGGTAATAATAACAACCTAGATTCTCAAATTTTTGAATGTTTAGATACTTATGAAAAACCTAAAGAAATATTTAATATTCCAATTTTTAAAGAAACCAAATCTGGTAAAATACAACGAAAAAACACTATAAATCTATTAAATTTGTAAACTAAATTTTAAGTGTTTCAAAAAGAAAATATATGAATTTTATAAAAAGAGTATTATCAACAGTTACAGGTATTTTCGTATTCTTATTTATCTGTTTTATTGGTTTAATTATTCTAGGAGCTTTGTTTGGTTCTAATGATGAAGAAATTGTAAAAGTAAAACCAAATTCTGTATTAGACTTAAGATTAGATTTTACCATCAAAGATTATGCTGGTAAAACAATTTTTGATGAATACACATTTTTAAATGAAAATAAAAAAAATGGGTTATTTAATATTATAGATGCCATCAATTATGCAGCATCAGATGATAATATTAAAGGAATTTCAATTGATAATAATTTTATAGATGCTGGTATTTCACAAACAAAAGCTTTAAGAAGAGCATTATTAAAGTTTAAAGAATCAGGCAAGTTTATTGTGGCATATGCAGATATCTATTCCCAAAAAGACTACTATTTAAGTTCTGTTGCAGATACCATTTATATAAATCCTGTTGGAATGATGGAGTTTAAAGGTCTGTATTCTGAAAGTTTATATTTTAAAGATTTTCAAGAAAAATCTGGTCTTAAAATGGAAGTGATTCGTTTAGGGAAATATAAAAGTGCTGTAGAACCATTTTTAGATAATGAAATGAGTGATAATAATAGAGAGCAAATTTTAGCTTATTTAAATTCTCTTTGGAGTGAAATAAAAAATGATATTTCAGAAAGTAGAAATATTAGTGTTGAAAACTTAAATAATATCGCGGATAGTCTTTTAGCTAGAAATCCAAACTTAGCTAAATCATCAAAACTTATTGATAAAATAACATTTTATGATGAATATATAAATGAAATTAAAAATGAAGTTGGTGTTGATTACTCAGATGATTTAAGATTCATTACTATTGAAGATTATGCAGAATATGCTTCAACTAAATTGCAGAATTATTCCATAAAAAATAAGATAGCTGTTATTTATGCTGAGGGAGAAATTATTTATGGAGAAGGTGATGAGAACACTATTGGTCAAGGCACTATGAGTAGTTCTTTGCAAGATGCAAGAGAAGACGATAAAATTAAAGCCATAGTATTAAGAATTAACTCGCCTGGAGGTAGTGCTTTAGCAAGTGAGCTAATTTTACGTGAAATAGAACTTACAAAACAAGTTAAACCAATAATTGTATCTATGGGAGATTTAGCCGCCTCAGGTGGTTATTATATAGCATCAAATGCCAATCATATTGTTGCAGAACCAACTACTATTACAGGAAGTATTGGTGTTTTTGGAACGCTACTTAATGGTAAAGGATTGGCAGATAAAATGGGTATAAACGCAGAGCAGGTTGCAACCAACAAAAACGCTGTATCTTTTAGTTTTTTTGAAACACTAGATGACACCCAACGTGCTTTCATTAAAGAAGATGTTTTAGGTGTTTACCAGTTATTTACTAAACGTGTTTCAGAAGGTAGAAATTTGACTATGGATGAAGTTGAAGCCATTGCCCAAGGGCGGGTTTGGACTGGTATTGATGCTTTAAATATTGGCTTGGTTGATGAATTAGGTGGTTTAGACTTGGCTTTACAACGTGCTGCTGAAGCTGCTGAAATTGAAGATTACAAAATAAAAGAATTTCCAGTCTTCAGAAAAAATCTTGACAAAATACTTGAAGATTTTGGTTTAGTAAAAGCTAAAGAGAAGCTTTTAATAGAAGAATTAGGCGAAGAAAATTACAAGATGTACAAAGAAATAAAAGCCCTAAAACAGAAAAAAGGTATTCAATTATTATTTCCCTTTAATACAGAAATTAAGTAAAAACTAAAAAAATAAAAAGGGTTAAACGAGCGTTTATCCCTTTTTTAATGCTTTACTCACCCAAAAACATCATTCACTCATTACTAGTTTTATAATCTTATTGTTGGTTTTAGTTTTATGGTAAACTTATAAATCAACTATTATGAAAACAGTATTAAAAACATTTTTTGTATTTCTAATTTCAATACAAATACACTCACAAGAACGATTGATTTCTGGTGTAGTTACTGACGAATCAGGACTTCCATTACCAGGAGTAAATGTCTTAGTTAAAGGAACCAGTAAAGGCGTTCAAACAGATTTTGATGGATTATATTGGATAAACGTTAAAGATTCAGATGTTTTAGTTTTTTCATTTATTGGATATATTACTACTGAAAAAAAAGTAGAAAAACATATAGAAATCTCGGTCTCCCTAGAAATTGAAAAGGCATCTTTAGATGAAATAGTTATTGTTGGCTATAGTACTAAAAGGGAAAGCAAAAGTTTAAGTTATACTGTTAGTTCTTTAAAAACTGAAAGTGTGTCAAGAGCGTTATCAGGAAAAGTTGCTGGTTTAGAAATAACAGATTCAAAATCAAAAACAGCATACGATTCAATTTCTGAGCCTCAATCTGGACAGTTAACTGCTGGAGAAATTAATGATTTAGAAAAATGGAGTGATTGGTTATGAGCGCTAAAAAGTAGAGAGCCAAAAAACATTCAGAATAATTGGGGCTTTTATCTCCAAAACAAAATTGAAGTTTATGTTTTAAATAATGATGGAAACCCTGTTAATAACGTTAAGGTTACGCTATTTAATGATTTCAATGAGCAAATCATGACTGCTAAAACTGATGTTTCAGGAAAAGTAGTCCTATTTAAGGATTTAAATAAATTGTATAAAAATAAATATTTTGTGGTTCAAGTTATTAATGGAAATAATGTATTGGGTAAGAAAATAACAGATAATCATAAAAATGTCAATTTTTTAATTGATTCTGAAAATGTTTCAAATGATATTGATGTTATGTTTACTGTTGATGCAACTGGCTCTATGAGTGATGAAATTAATTATTTAAAGTCTGAAATTAAAAATATTATTTCAAGATTAGATAGTAAGATTGATAAAAAAAGAGTGGCTTTAACATTTTATAGAGATAGTGGGGATGAATATTTAGTTAGAGATTTTGATTTTGATGAAGACATTGAATCTGTAAGGCATAATTTATCAAAACAATCAGCCAATGGCGGAGGCGATTACGAAGAAGCTGTAGAGCAAGCATTAAAGATTTCTTTGGAAAAAGCTTGGAACGAAAATGCCAAATCTAGATTAATGTTTTTATTATTAGATGCGCCACCTCATTTAACTCAGGAAAATGTTTCTTTAATAAAAAATCAAATAAAAAAAGCACAAGAAAAAGGCATAAAAATAATCCCAATAGTAGCTAGTGGTGCTGATAAAAATGTTGAGTTTTTAATGAGGTTTTTTAGTTTGTCAACAAACGGAACCTACGTGTTTTTAACAGATGATAGTGGTATAGGTAATCCGCATATAAAACCTACTACTCCAGAATATAAAGTTGAAAAGTTAAATGATTTAATTGTTAGACTCATAAAAAAATACTCAGGTATAATTGGATAAATCAATTTAAGATAAAGTAGTTTGGAGTTTTAAAAAGTTTACCTGTAAAATTAATATTTGGAATAAAAGATTAATTCCATAAATTAGTTGGAAAAAGCTAACCAATGACGAATTTCAAATTACTTTCTCTATTTATTCTTTTATTTTCTTTAAAAATAAATGCGCAACAAATTCTTTCTGAGCAAAAAAGAGCAGAGGTTTTAGATCTTATTTTAAATGAACGATTTACTAATCTATTACCAGAATTAATGGATGCTTCAGGTATTGATATGTGGTTAGTAATTTCAAGAGAATATAATGAAGATCCAGTAATTAAAACCATGTTGCCAGCAACTTGGTTAAATGCTCGAAGAAGAACCATTTTATTGTTTTATAGAGATAAAGCTAAAAATACTATTGAAAAGTTAGCAGTTGCGCGATATAATGTTGGTAAAAATATTATTTCTGCATGGGATAAAGAAAAACAACCAGATCAATGGAAAAGGCTTATCGAATTGATAGAAGAACGTAAACCAACTAAAATAGGTTTAAATTTTTCTAAAGACCATAATATTGCAGATGGTTTAGTAAAAACTGATTATGAGGAATTTATGACTTATCTTCCTAAAAATATGCATTCTAAAGTAGTTTCTGCTGAGCAGTTAGCTGTTAGATGGATTGAAATGAGAACACCTACTGAAATGATTATTTATAATCAATTAGTCGATATAACTCATGATATAATAGCTGAGGCATTTTCAGAAAAAGTTATAACACCAGGTATTACAACAACAACAGAAGTTGAGTGGTGGATGCGTCAAAAAGTGACAAATTTAGGACTTGAAACTTGGTTTCATCCTACTGTGGATGTTCAAAGAAGTAGTGAGAAATTAGTAAATCATTTATATTCATTTTCAGGTAGACCAGATGACCTGACTATTTTACCGGGAGATTTATTACATTGCGATTTCGGAATAACGTATTTGCGATTAAATACAGATTGTCAAGAGTTAGCTTATGTTTTAAAGCCAGAAGAAAAAGAAGCTCCAAAATTTTTAGTTGATGGTCTTAAAGAAGGAAATAAAGTTCAAGATTTTTTAACAAATAATATGGTTAAGGGTAGAACAGGAAATGACATATTAGCAAAATCTTTAGAAGAAGCTAAAAATGCAGGTTTCCGACCTTCCATATACACACACCCATTAGGTTCTTATGGACATTCAGCAGGAACAACAATTGGTATGTGGGATTCTCAAGGTGGTGTTATGAAAGATGATGGTGAGAATTATCCTTTAAATACCAATACCGTTTATGCTATTGAGCTAAACACGACTATAACAATTCCTGAATGGCAAAGAGATATACGTATCATGCTAGAGGAAGCTGGTTTTTATGAAGAAGACGGTTTTAGATATGTAAATGGGAGACAAACAGAACTATTACTAATTCCAAGAGTTAAGTCTCACCAAGGTAACTAAACTTGTAAAACTCCCAAATTAAACTTCTTTTCAATAGGTGCGTGGTTAGCGGCTTCAATACCCATACTTATCCAGGTTCTTGTATCAAGAGGATCTATAATAGCATCAGTCCATATTCTGGCTGCGGCATAATATGGTGATACTTGATCGTCATATCTATCTTTTATTTTATTGAAAAGTTCCGCTTCTTTTTCAGGTGTAATTTTTTCACCTTGTTTTTCAAGCGAAGCTTTTTCAATTTGTAATAAAACTTTTGCAGCAGAGTTTCCGCTCATAACTGCTAGTTCTGCACTTGGCCATGCAACAATTATTCTAGGGTCGTATGCTTTTCCACACATAGCGTAATTACCTGCTCCATAGCTATTTCCGACAATTATAGTAAATTTTGGAACAACAGAATTACTAACGGCGTTTACCATTTTAGCACCATCTTTTATGATACCACCATGTTCACTTTTGCTACCTACCATAAAACCTGTTACATCTTGTAAAAAGACTAGTGGTATTTTTTTCTGATTACAATTCGCAATAAAACGAGTTGCTTTATCTGCACTATCGTTATAAATTACTCCTCCAAACTGCATTTCGCCTTTAGCTGTTTTTACAAGTTTACGTTGGTTCGCAACGATACCCACTGCCCAACCATCAATACGCGCATAACAGGTAATAATAGTTTTACCAAAACCTGCTTTATATTCATCAAATTCAGAATTATCAACCAATCGTTTTATAACTTCATACATATCGTATTGATCTGCACGACTTTTTGGAAGAATCCCGTAAATATCCTCAGGATTTTCTTTGGGTTTCTTTGAATCATTTCTGTTAAAGCCAGCTTTGTCAAAATCACCAATTTTATCAACAATATTCTTTATAGTGTCTAAAGCATCTTTATCATCTTTAGCTTTATAATCTGTAACTCCTGAAATCTCACAATGAGTTGTTGCGCCTCCAAGCGTTTCGTTATCAATAGTTTCGCCAATAGCAGCTTTCACTAGATAACTGCCAGCTAAAAAGATACTTCCTGTTTTATCAACTATCAAAGCTTCATCACTCATAATAGGGAGGTATGCACCACCAGCAACGCAACTTCCCATAACCGCTGCAATTTGGGTAATTCCCATACTACTCATGATAGCATTGTTTCTAAAAATGCGACCAAAGTGTTCTTTATCAGGGAAAATTTCATCCTGCATTGGTAAATAAACACCAGCAGAATCAACTAAATAAATAATTGGTAACTTGTTTTCTATGGCAATTTCTTGCGCTCTTAAATTCTTTTTTCCTGTAATAGGGAACCAAGCACCCGCTTTAACTGTAGCATCGTTAGCAACAACTATACATTGTTTCCCCTTAATATAACCTATCTTAACAACAACACCTCCGGATGGGCAACCACCATGTTCTTTGTACATATCTTCACCAGCAAAAGCGCCAATTTCTAAAACTTTTTTATCAGAATCTAATAAGTAATTAACACGCTCTCTAGCAGTCATTTTTCCTTGCGCATGTAATTTTTCTATTCGTGTTCTCCCACCACCGAGTTTAATTTTTGCAAGGCGTTTATTGAGTTCTGAAACAAGAAGTTTGTTGTAATCTTCGTTTTTATTGAAGTTGATATCCATAGCAATTTAGTTTGTGCTAAGTTACAAAAGTTTCAAAAATTTTTAGATGTAGTTGTTAATGAATTCATAAATTATATAACACGGAATTAGTTTCCTTGGAAAATAAATTACTTCAAACTATCTTTGTCACATAAAAAAATAAAACATATGAAAAATATAATTGCTTTTGCAGGTTCTAATAGTAAAGAATCAATTAATAAACAATTAGCTACCTATGCATCAAGTCTAGTTAAAAATGTAAATGTTACATTATTGGATTTAAATGATTTTGATTTACCAATATATAATATAGACTTAGAAAACGAGAGTGGAATTCCAGATAATGCTCATAAATTTTTAGATATTTTAAAAAACACAGATGGAATCGTACTGTCTTTAGCAGAGCATAATGGAACTTATGCTACGGTATTTAAAAATCTTTTTGATTGGTTAACTAGAATAGAAGGAAAAATGTTTTTCAATAAACCTATGTTGCTTATGGCTACATCACCAGGAGGTCGTGGTGGTTTAACAGCTTTAGAAATTGCTTCAGCAAGATTTCCATATCATGAAGCAAATATTATCGAAACTTTTTCTTTACCATTTTTTGGAGACAACTTTAAAAACGGAGAAATAGTTAATGATGATTTCAGTTCTCAGTTAAATAACGCTGTTAAACAATTTCAAAAAAGTATTTAATAATTTTCAATGGGAGATATTAGTAAAGATATTAACTCAAAATTCCCAAACAATAAGGTTAAGGCCCTATTGAATATTTTGTATACTGCCAATTGGATTTCCAGTTGTCAAAACGAGTTTTTTAAACCTTTTGGGATATCTCCTCAGCAATATAATATCTTGAGAATTTTGAATGGTGCAAATGAAGCATTAAATGTTCAAATTATTAAAGACAGAATGATTGAACGTTCTCCCAATGCTACACGATTAATGGACAAACTTTATTTAAAAAATTATATAGATAGACTACCATGTATACACGATAGGCGAGTGGTAAAGATTGTAATCACAGGAAAAGGTAAAGAGCTATTACAATCAATTCCAGATAATTTAAACAAGGACTTATTAAAAAATTTAAACGAAGAAGATGCTCTTGTTTTAAGTAATTTACTTGATAAAATGAGATAAAAAAAAGAAAAAATGAAAACAGTTATTCACAAAGCAGAGAGTAGAGGTTTTGCAAACCACGGTTGGTTACAAGCTAATCATTCATTTAGTTTTGCTAATTTTTTTGATAAAGATAAAATACAATTTGGAGCATTAAGAGTTCTAAATGATGATGTTATTGCGCCAAATATGGGATTTGGCACACATCCTCACGATAATATGGAAATTATTACTATTCCATTAAATGGTGTACTGAAGCATAGAGATAATATGGGTGATAAGTGGATTCCAGTCATTCCAGGTGAGGTACAAGTGATGAGTGCTGGAACAGGTGTACAGCATTCTGAAATAAATGGTTCTGCAACTGAACATTTGAGTTTATTTCAAATATGGATACTTCCTAATAAAAGAAATGTAACACCTCGATACGATCAAAAAACTTTCCAAGCAGCCGAAAGAAAAAATAAACTTCAAACTTTAGTTTCGTCAATTGATGAAAATCATGAAGGAAGTTTGAAAATTCATCAAGATGCTTTAATATCAAGAATTGATTTAGTTAAAGGTGAAACTTTTGATTATCAATTAAAAAGTAATAATCACGGTGTTTATGTTATGACCATTTATGGTAAAACTCTGATAAATGAAAACTCATTAAAAACAAGGGATGCTATAGGTGTTTCAGATACAAAAAGTTTTAAAATAGAGACAAATGAAGATTCTGGACTTTTATTTATTGAAGTTCCTTTAATTTAATTTATTAGCCAAAAGCACCTAAAAAGGTGCTTTATTTAATTATTATTATCATCTCATCGACAAAATAAACAGTTTAAAGTTTAAATTGTTTTATATAGTTTTATTTAAATAAAATTTGCATCGCAACCCAAATCGCAATTAAAATGAAACTTAAAAAAATACTTTTAGTAGTATTACTAACATCTACTGTACAACAATTTACAGCTCAAGAATTACTATTAACAAAAAAAGACTCAATAGTAGTGAGTTCCTGGATTTTTGGATTAGGATACAATACTATTGATGACTCTGGTGATGTTTTAAATAATTTATTTAATGTTAACCAGTCTTGGAATAGAGTTCCATATCCATCACGTGTAAGTATTGGTAAATATTTTGAAAACGGATTAGGGATTGAAGCTATTGCTGCTTTTTCTAAATACAACAAAGGAACCAGAGTTGATAAAATTAACATTAACGAAGAAAAAGAGTTTTATTCTTTTGATGCGCGATTAAGTTATGATTTAAATAAATTTTTTGGTGAAACAGGTTGGTTTGACCCTTATGTAGGTTTAGGATTAGGTTATTCTAAAGCTAATAGTATCTCAAGAGGAACTTTTAATGGAGTTTTAGGTTTTAGAGCCTGGTTTTCAGATAATTGGGGATTAGATGTTAATTCAACTGGAAAATGGTCTTTAAATTCAAATGCAACTAATTATAAGCAACATGCTATTGGTGTTGTTTATAGATTTGATATTAAAAAGGAATTAACAGAAAAAGGCAGAGAAAAATTAGCGCTAATCAATCAATTAGAGGCTGAAAAAATCAGAATAAATGATTCTATTGCTATAGCTACTAAGGCTGAACAAACTGCAAGAGAGTTATCCGAGAACTTAGCTAAAGAAAAAGAAATTACTAGATTAGCAGAACTTGAAAAAGAAAAGCAAGCTGCTAAAGAAAATGAACTTATTGAGATTGAAAAATCTATTAACGCTTTAGAAAAAATATATTTTAATTTTAACTCGTCTAATTTAAACACACCATCTAAAGAGATACTTTCTAAGTTAGTAACAATTTTAAATAAGTATCCAGAATTAATAATTGAGATTACTTCTCATACAGATTCTAGAGGACCTAAGGATTATAATCAGATACTCTCTAAAAAGCGACTTAAATCAACCATTGATTATATTTTAGAAAATGAAATTTTAGAGCATAAAGTTTTAGGTAAAGCCTTTGGTGAGACTAAACTAATTAATGAATGTGATGACAATACTAAATGTTCTGAACAAAAACATAGACAAAATAGAAGATCTGAAATTAAAGTTATTAAACACTAATTTTTAAACTATTTAAAATTTGAAATAGCTTGAGTTAAACTCAAGCTATTTTTTTATGTAATTGAAATAAATTATAAATTTTTGTTAGTAATTTTGTTAAAATATTTCAGTCAAATTAAATTAGTTTAAATATAGAACCTTTCATGTTTAACTTTTACTACTAAAACACGATATTTGCCTGTAAACTAACCATCAAAAAATAGAAAAGATTATGTCAATGAATAAAAATACAGTTTTAGCCTGGGCTACAACCATAATGATTATAGTAGGATTAGCTTTAGTCGCTTTAGGCGCGTTTAGATATAAAGATGTTGCAGGTTGGGGTTTTGCCTCAGTTGGAATTGGCTTTTTTGCTATTGCTTGGGTTTTTAATGCTTTAAAAGGACGTGTTTAATTTTTTTTCATAATAAAAAATAGTAGCTACAAAAATGAGTGACGATAAGAAAGTGATTTTCTCGATGTCTGGTTTAACTAAGACATTTCAAGGTGGTAATACACCTGTTTTAAAAAATATTTATTTAAGCTTTTTCTATGGAGCTAAAATTGGAATTTTAGGTTTAAATGGTTCTGGTAAATCTACATTACTTAAAATCATTGCAGGCGCAGATAAAAATTATCAAGGCGATGTAACATTTTTACAAGATTATTCTGTTGGTTATTTAGAACAAGAGCCAAAATTAGATGAAACAAAAACAGTTATTGAAATTGTAAGAGAAGGTGCTGCTGAAACTGTTGCTATCCTAGACGAATACAATAAAATTAATGATATGTTTGGTTTAGAAGAAGTTTATAGCAATCCAGATAAAATGGAGAAGCTTATGAATCGTCAAGCCGAGCTTCAAGATAAAATAGACGCGTCCAATGCTTGGGAATTAGATACTAAGCTAGAAATAGCAATGGATGCACTTCGTACCCCGGATGGTGATAAGAAAATAAGTGTTTTATCAGGAGGAGAACGTCGTCGTGTGGCTTTATGCCGTTTACTTTTACAAGAACCTGATGTATTACTTTTAGATGAGCCAACCAACCATTTAGATGCAGAGTCTGTACATTGGTTAGAGCAACATTTAGCACAGTATAAAGGAACCGTAATTGCGGTAACTCACGATAGGTACTTTTTAGACAATGTAGCTGGTTGGATTTTAGAATTAGATAGAGGCGAAGGAATTCCATGGAAAGGTAATTACTCTTCTTGGTTAGATCAAAAATCGAAACGTTTAGCTCAAGAAAGTAAAACTGCATCTAAACGTCAAAAAACACTAGAACGCGAGTTAGAGTGGGTGCGTCAAGGTGCAAAAGGACGTCAAACCAAACAAAAAGCACGTTTGCAAAATTATGATAAATTATTAAGTCAAGACCAAAAACAACTTGACGAAAAATTAGAGATTTATATTCCTAATGGACCTCGTTTAGGAACTAATGTAATTGAAGCAGTTGCTGTAAGTAAAGGTTTTGATGATAAATTACTTTATGAAGATTTAAACTTTAAATTACCACAAGCAGGTATTGTGGGTGTTATCGGTCCTAATGGTGCTGGTAAAACAACTATTTTTAGAATGATAATGGGTGAAGAATCACCTAACAAAGGCGAATTTATTGTTGGAGAAACTGCTAAAATAGCCTACGTAGATCAAGCGCATTCTAATATAGACCCAGAGAAAACTATTTGGCAAAACTTTAGTGATGAGCAGGAACTTGTTTTAATGGGTGGGAGAGAAGTTAATTCTAGAGCTTACTTAAGTCGATTTAATTTCTCTGGTGGCGAGCAAAACAAAAAAGTTAAATTACTTTCTGGAGGAGAAAGAAACCGTTTGCATTTAGCCATGACACTTAAAGAGGAAGGTAATGTATTACTTTTAGATGAGCCTACTAATGATTTAGACGTTAATACGTTACGTGCATTAGAAGAAGGTTTAGAGAACTTTGCAGGTTGCGCTGTAGTGATTAGTCATGATAGATGGTTTTTAGATAGAATTTGTACGCATATTTTAGCTTTTGAAGGAGATTCTCAAGTATATTTCTTTGAAGGTAGTTTTAGTGAATATGAAGAAAATAAAAAGAAAAGACTTGGTGGCGATTTAACACCAAAACGCATTAAGTATAAAAAATTAGTAAGGTAAAATATTAAAAATGCTCGCTTTTAAGTGAGCATTTTTTAGTTATTGCCATACATATGCCCATCAGTAAAATCTTGATAGGGTTTTTCTTCATCTTCAGCTATTTTTCTATTAATCTCATCCAATCGTTCATTTTCCTTCTTTAATTTATAAGACTTTCTAATTCCCAGAAGTAATAAAACACTAAAAAAGACCACTACAATGGTTAACATAGTAACAATACTCGACTGATCTACAAATAAAAAAGGGAATAATTGGTTAAGATGCATAGTTAACGCAAAAATTTAATTAATAGCTATTCAAATATATAATTATTTTATTACAAAACACGAAAAACAAAAACATTCCAGAGTCCCTTTTCGTATATTAATTTCGTAGATATAATCATAAATTTTTGTAAATCAATTATTTAATGTTATAAAAAAAACCTTGTTGTAACGTTTTAATAAAAAACTATACAAATACAATAAGCAATTATATTTTAAATAAAAATGTAAAAAGTAACAGGTATTTACTTTTAGAAATCATATTTTTTAACGAAATTGCTTAACATAACAAGTTCAATTTAAAACACAAGCCATACTATGTCTGATGATTTTGATTTATTAGAAACCAATTCAAACCAAAAAAGCGAAAAAGTTGATGTTAACTGGGGAAAAGCCATTGACACCATGAAATCTAAATTGTCTCAAGAGGATGATCCTCAAGTGCGACAAAAAATTCTAAATGCTACTTTGGATGATGTGGTTCATATGGCAGAGAAAGATAGAACAACACTTTTAGATGCCATCAAAGATTTAACCGATTATCAAGATGAAGTTGGTATCATTTTTGAAAAATTTTCAGCTTTAAATCCTACCGAGCAAAAAGTAATAGATGATGCCCAAAAAGCATTAGAGCGTGCTAGAATTGAGTTAGAAGATGCTAAAAATAAACCAGATACATGGTGGAACAACCTTTGGGGTAGAAAAAGTAAAATAGCAAAAGCAGATGCCGCTTTAAAAGCAGCCGAAAAAGTAAGAGCTGGCGCAGATAACAAAGCAAAAGCTATGTTTCAAGAGCGTATAGAAAGCGCCGATGTTCAAACACTTTTAGGAGAGCTTTCTTATAAATCTCAAGCGGCGGTTTCTCGTTTAAAAAATCGCGAAATAGAGATTAAAGAAGTAGAAGATAAATTACAAGACGCAATTGTTGAAGCTACAAAAAATCATACAAAAGCTTTAGAGAAAAAGAAAGAAGTTGAAACAAAGTTAGAAGAACAGTATGCTTTGTTAAAACAAGCACGCCAAGAGTTGGAAGATATTGTTGATAAACAATCTGCTGATTATGCACAAGCAGTTGGTAAAGTAACTCAACTTGAACAAAAAGTTGAAGAGTTGGAAGGTCTTAAAAATGCATACACTACGCTAGCTTCAAGTAAAGACAGCTTTGTACATAAACATAATTTAACAATAAAAGTATTAACATCCTTACGTAGTAATTTGCAAACACATCGTGCTAAATTGAAGAGTGATACTGAAGAGCGTATTAAATATTATGATGGTTATATAATAGCTCTTAAGGCAAGAACAGACCAAGAATTCGCAGCTATTTTAGAGCATTTAGGGGTTAAAACAGATGAACATATTGGTGAAACTTTAGCATCTATGCATACAGCTAGTGCCAAAGCACGTCAAGATATGATGGATAATATTCCGGTTCACGAAAAAGTAATGCAAGGTGTTTATAGTAGTTATGCAGAGGCTCTTCAAGAAATTCGTGCAAAAGATGGCGAAATTCAAAAGAATTTTGCAGAGCGTTATGGGATTGATATGAAAGAGATTTTTGAAGATTACTATAAAGCTGATGCCAATAAACCATCTGGCGATGATGGGAAACCAGAGGGCAAACCAAAACCAGAAGCTAAAGAAGACGATTTGTTATCTTAATAATATTCTGATTTTCTTTAACATTCTCCTCTTTTGGATGGGTTTTGTTAGGTATTCTGCGTCAAGGATTGAACGGTTTGTTTGAGCTCCCTGACGAAAGAAGGAGCGAGTAGTGAAAGCCTGACCTTTAGGTAACGCATAAATTATTAAAATATTAGTGAATTTATGGTAAAGCCACATACTGTATACTGCTAACTCAAGACTAAAAAATGTCCATAAACCACATAGTAACACCCTTAGATTCTGCAATTCTCGATTCGAAAGAGCAATATATTTTTTATCACAAAATGATTGATTTTGCTTTTAAAGAATTAATTGTTGTTGTGCAGAGGCAAAAACTTTGTTCTGAACAGGAGGTTTTATTATTCAAACAATATTCTGATTTGCTTTTGTATTCTATTGAAGCCATGCGCATTAAATATATGTATGATGAAGAGGATCAAATGAAAGTAGATTTAACAGATTCTGGATTTCCAAACTATTTAGAATTTCGGTATTTGTTTAATGATTTAGAATTACGGGATGAATATTTAGATAAATTAACACCAGTAACTACTTTAAAGGAACAATTTTTAGAAACCTTAATGCATAAGAAGCAATCTATTAAAAAAAACCTGTTATTTCAGGCTGCTTCGATTGTTTATTATACCTCAGTTAACAAACAATTTATTTTTAATCGTTTTGTGCAAGGTAAAATTTTAAACGCACCAGAGGGTTATGATGCAGATTTATTAACTAGCTGGAGCTTTTATGATGTTTCAAACAACAGACCATTTATCTGTTTTATGTATTTTAATTATGATGGTACTAGGATAAACGATTATAAAAATGAAATTTATGAAGTACTAAAAACTACTTCGGATAGAGAAATGTCTTTAGATACTATGGCTTATACTATTGATAGAAAATTACCAAAAATTGCACCTAAACTTATAAGACGTTTAGATTTAGGTCCTATACACAATGTGTTTGCAAAAGATGAAAATGAATTAACTCATGCTATTTTAGAAGGTATTGGAAAAAAGGAAATTCCTTTAGAATCGTATGCGATTTCACTAAAAATAGATGAATTAAAATCTAACAGTGAATTTGAAGAAGGTGGTTTTTTTAGCAAGCAAACCCTTCAAAAATGGGACACCGTTTTTAAACAAAAATATGTTTTAGCGCCACATCGCATCATTCAACTATTATATAGTAAAACACCAGAAATGATGAATAACTTGACTAAAGCGCCTATTGAAATAGCTGGTTTGAAAATTTAAAAAGTTTAAACTTAAAACTTTTAACTAAAGAAATGGAACACAACTCAACATTCCCTATAAAATTATCCGAACTCGATATGCTTCGTGATGAAGCTGCATCCTATTTAAAAAGTGTACAATGGGAGCAAGGTGCCAAAGCTAAAAGCAGAGATAAAGATACTAAAGACGAATCAATTTTATTGTATTTATCACGAGCTAACAATGGCTCTATTACTGCTGAAATCACATCGGTTTCCAAAACGATTTTAGCTTTAAAAAAGCGTTTATTGCCCAATTCTGTGGCGATTCCTATTTATTTGAATCAAACCCTTTTCGCCGTTCAGGAAGGTCTAACTCTAGGTATTTGGATTAAAGATAGTTACTATGATGCTTCTGGCTTATCCAGTTTAAACGAGAATAAATCAGCTTTAGATACCAACGGTAAACGTGAATTTGAAAGCAAAATGCTTACCGCAACAGCGTTCATGCTATTTTCAATAGCTTATAAAATTCTAAACGATTTAAAACCTTATGCCTCAGACGGTTTAAGTGTGATGAAACAAAAGTTTGCTGGCATTCCCGAGATGTCATTCATGTCGCCTATAAAAGGTATTTCTTGTGGTTTGTTTTACTATGACAAGTATCTGGGGCATCCTGAAATCATTAAGTCAGATAAAGATGTCATTGATTTTACGGTGGTTTATTTTGAAGCATTGATTGATGAAATCCAATTGCGAAAAAGCTCTTTAGAATATACCGAAACCATTGAAGACAGAACTTACAAGCTTGAAAAATCGGAGTTTGCCATTTCGGGTTGGAATAATGTATTTCAAGGCACAGCAAAAAGTATTGAGTTTAATAAAATAAAGTTCGAACAAATAGTTGGAAATAGAGATGCAAAACATTTTGCTCGCCGTTTAACTGAGCGTATGTTGAGTTACGACTTTACCGCTAAAAAAAACCCGTTTCAAGAATTGGGTGGTTTTATGCCTGTGTTTATGGGTTATGGGATTCCAGGAACAGGAAAAAGTATGCTCATTGCGGCTATAGCTACGCGATTGAAAGAGCATTGTGATACGTTGGATATCCCATTTTTATTTCACCCCATGCCAGACACTTTGATTTCAACGTTTCAAGGTGGTTCTGCTGAAAAAATGGTAGAATGGATGAAACCTCTTAAAGATCCAACTAAACTCATTTTTGCACCTATTGACGATGCCGAAAATAATTTGCAAGAACGAACAACCCAAGGTGTTTCAGCAGGCGTGAAAGAAGTTATTGGTGTGTTTTTAAGATATACCGAAGGTGCTTACGCTGTGAATTATGGTAACAGTTCTATTGGACTTTTCACCAATCTTCCAGAAATGTTAGATAAGGCTGTTTTATCACGCGTGCAAGGGCGTTTTAAAATTGATGGAGCTCGAACAGAACATGACTTTTTAGACCAAGATTATCTTTGGTGGCGAAAATTGGATGAAACTATACCTAATTTTGTAAACATGCAAGGACCAGAAAATTATGCCTATTTGCAAGAACAAGGTTTAGCCAAAAATATGGGTGAAATTTTGAATGTTTCAGAAAAGCCAACAGAAGAGCGTGTTCATGCCATTTATGATAAGGTTGAAAAGCAATTTAAATCCGATCAGCATTTGTTTTATGCCAATTTATATAAAGAAATTCAAAAAGTATTTCCTTTTTTCTCTTCGCGAGATATTCGGAATATACAAAGTACCGTATCGTTGCGTTTAACTGATTTTGATTTGGAAGAAAATTGGTTTGAGAACCCAGAAATTTATTTCAAAAAAGATTACGATACTAAATTTACTATGCTTCAAGAATTGATGCGCACTAATATGAAAGGATTAGATTTCTCAGAAATTCGCCGTCAGGAAGTAGTTCGCTATTTAGACAACGTAGCAACTATTGCTGATACTGATTTTAAACGAAAAGTAGATGAAAGAGTGAATCAATTAAATATTGAGATTGAAGCAAGAAAAACATTAGATAACAAGTAAGCGTGGAAGATAAATTAAGAAATATAACTTATACCGAGTTGTCCAGTGAATGGGCAACTCTTAATAGAATTGATTATGATTATAAATTTAACGATGGTAGTTGGAAACGATTATCGCGAGAAAGTTATGATAGAGGTAACGGAACTGGTATTTTGCTTTATAACAAAGAAAAAGGAACCATTATTTTAACAAAACAATTTAGAATGCCAGCTTTTGATAACAATAAAAAAGATGGCATGTCTGTTGAAGTTTGCGCTGGAGCTATTGATAAGAACGAAGCACCAGAAGTCTGTATTATTCGTGAAGTGGAAGAAGAAGTAGGTTATAAAATTGAAAGTGCTAAAAAAGTTATAGAATGTTATACCTCTCCGGGTGCGGTTACCGAAAAAATGTTTTTGTTTGTGGCCGAATATAATGACGCCATGAAAATTAATGATGGTGGTGGATTAGAGATTGAAAATGAAGAAATTGAAGTATTGGAAATTCCTTTTTCCAAAGCTTTAAGTATGGTAGACCATTTTGAGATTATTGATGCTAAAACCATTTTGTTGTTGCAGTATGCACAGATAAATAAGTTGTTATAATAAAATGGACAAACTAAAACAAGCCAATTTATATAGAAGTGAACTTATTCCTGTAAGCGGAAAACTAGTTGAGCGTTATAACAAATGCTTGGTGAAACTTGGGTTTACCGAAACCAAGCTTAAAACCTTTTCTATTGATGGTGTTGGCTGGAGTCCAGAAATATCAGAGGAAAAGAAAGACAATTACTATCTAAATAATGGCGAAGCCAATCCACATGGTATTATTATTTCGCCTTTACAAAAAGGAAAACCCTTGTATTTGCCGTCTCATACCTTTGATAGGGACTTGATGAAATTCGTTTTTAAAATCCATGGCGAGAAAATAAAGGATATTACCAGAGATTCTGCCATTTGTTTGGATTTTGACCAAGGCATCGATGCTTTTTATGAGCCTTTGGATGTTTTAAAATATGATAAAATTACTGTTCATTTTCATTTGATTGATAATCTAGATCGAATTCAAAAAGAACAATTACAACTGGTGGATAAATTTAATAGGGACCATAATTTTATTGATGAAACCATCCATCAGCAATTGCTTGATTCCGCAAAAAAATATGGTGATTTGCGCAACCGTGATTTAGATTTACACGAACTCCAATACACCACCGATTCCTTTTACACCAAAGCTTTTGGTGGAGTTTATGTGTTACGCGACTTCATTACACCTATTGTGGTTTTTGAGGATGAAACATGGTATAAAGAAGCTATTAAAGATACGAATTACGAGGTATTGATATTTCATATCCATCAGCCTGAACTTATGGAAAAACTTCGAGACCATGTGATTATTGAACATGATTTAGAAAAAGTGGTCAAAACCAACCGCTACGAGCGCATCAAAAAATATGAAATGGCACAATGCTTAAAAGATACCCAACATCCCACTAAAGATATTTTAACTGACCCTATTTTATTTAAAAGTTATTTAAACAAATTGGATATTGAGTCCCGTAAAAAAGTAATGAGTGTGGAACGTTATTTGGAAAAATTGGAAATCAGTAACGAATTTAAAATTTCTGATATAGTGGACACCAAACTCTTTGAGGCTTTACTCGAACCACATTCGTCCTTGGAACCAAAACACCAAGATTTAATTTGGAAATTGTTGGTGAATATTGCTCCAAAGGACGTGTTATTTTGGTATTGGTACGATAAAGAAGCCTTTTATGAGGCTTTTAAAACATGGGATGAATCCTTCAAAGATTGGGTTGTTGAAACCATTAGTAACAATATTTAAAAATTATAGACTAACTTTATAAAAGTAACCAAAATCCTAAAATCATGACACTAGAGTTAATCATCTTCATCGGTTCGATACTTTTTGGAGCTTTAATATACTGGCGAGAGTCTCAAGGAAACGGTTTATATCGATTTTTTAATAAACTCATGTATTCCAAAGACTTACAAATGAAACCTACCGATAAAACCGGATTTGTATATCAGCAAAAATTTATTATCAGATTGGTTTTTATCGGATTTTTATTTTTGATAGGAATTCTGGTTACACGTTTCTTAATTCCCATAGATATTGCCACCATTTCCATTTTTGCATCCATGATTGTGGGCACTTTGGCAGGAACCTATTTAGCAAATTTTATATTTAAATCCAGTGAAGTTATTGATAAAAAAAGTGATTCATTGGAAGATATGGTTCATGATACTATTGAAAAAGGAAAAGATTTTATTGAAGATTTGAAAACCAAAGATGCCAAAGTGGTTGAAGAAACTAAAAAAGAAATCAAAAAGCAATCTGAAACTGAACAAAAAACTGCTAGGGAACGTTTAAAAGATAAAGGGTTATTATGATTAAAAACTACTGGAATAAAGGCATAAATCAAAAAACAATAACCATAGTTGTTTTGCTCATTCTACTCATAGCTTTGTTTATATTGCGAGATGATTATCAACCTGCATTGTTATTCGTTAGAAAATACATTTTTGTTATTCTATTAAGCGTCATTGTGTTGTTTTTTGGATTGCGAAAATTTAGAAGCTCCGCAAGTACAATTGGTAGGCTTGGTATTTTAGGAATGTTATTAGTGTTCTTTGGGATTTTATATGTGGTGGGTTGGCATTTCAAAATGTACGATTATATGAAAACATATAATGTTTTCAATAACTTAAATAAAGTTGAAATAAACGAATTGCCATTAACTCAAAACGAGCGTATACAACCATTACGTAATATTTTTTCAATGGCAAATGAAAGTGTTGGAGAAACTAAAGATGTTTCACTTCCACATTTGGTTAGAATTGGTGATGAAAATAAATGGACGATGGCTATACAGCCAACAGAGAAATATATGTGGCAAGGCATAACAGATAATACTGAAGAAGTTTTTGCAGTCTCTAGCACCACACCATTCCCTAGATTTTCAAATGATAATAGAATTTCAGTAACGTTTTCTATTGGTGAATCTTTAAAATTCAGTAGAAACACCTACAATTCTGTTGTTCAAAGGTTTAATTTTTTGCAACTATTATCCTTGGAACCTAGTGATACTTATTATATGAAGAATGATACGGGACAGTGGGTAGAAGTGGTGAGTTTAATTAAATGGAAAGGTTTTTTCTTTCCATATCCAACCTTTGGAGGCATAATGGTTATTGAGAGTGGTGAACACGATTATAAAGATTATATAGAACGTATTTTGATAGGAAAAGGAACCTATATTAGTCCTAAAAACATGAAAAACCATCCTTATTTAACAAGACAAAATACGCTCGCTGTAAAGGTTTCAAGGTTACAAGCCGAATCTTTAAAGTTTTTAGGTGGTTTTAGTGATCCATTACCTTGGAATATGGAAACGGCGGTTAAAATTCCTGAAATGCCTAAAGATCAAAATCAACAACCTTATGTAACCGATTTTGATTTTTCTAATACCAATACCGATGCATTTAGCGGATTGTATCATTGGTTTGGACTCGAGCCAGTGGGAGATGAGCGAACTAGTTTAAGTTTTAGTGTATTTGTACCTGCAGATGGAACAGATAAATTCTATTATTATAATCATGCAGCTAAAAAAGAGGGTTATGCAGGTGTTTCGGCAATGCCTTTAAAAGTACAAGAGTCTCGTAAAGAATATGATTGGACAGCCAATACACCTGTGGAGTTTAGACCCTATATTAAAAATTTGGCTGGTAAAAAACGTATGTTTTTTATGGGGACTGTTTCATCAATAAGTGATAAAAATGCACAACAATTTGACGGCTCTGCAACCCCAGATTTGGTGTTAATTGATAGCGAATATAGAGATGTAATTTGGATTGATGTAAAACACCCGAGTCAATGGGATAAAACAGTTTATGAGCAATTAAATGAAGCTTGGAGAGCGAGCGAAAAAATTGGTTATTATTTTGTTGAAGAAACTAAAAATATAGAATTGGCAGCGTCCGTAAAAGATTCTATAAGCCTTATAGTTCCTTTTAAAGATGAAAAAACGGAGTTGCTAGAAAAACTTCAAAAGCAGATTGATTCGTTGAAAACAATTAATTAACAAATTATATTTAATCTTTAAAGTATTAATTCGTTCCTTTATAATTATAAAAATCGACCATTATGAAAACCACATTTTTTTCACTTTTAACCTTTTTTGTTTTACTTTCTTCATGTAAAAAAACTGAAACAACAAAACCATACCTAACACTAGAAACTCCAGTTGCAAAAAAAGTGCCATTAGAGTTAACAATTCATGATGATACACGAATTGACAATTACTTTTGGATGCGATTAAGTGACGAACAAAAAAATGCTGAAACACCTGATACCCAAACACAAGATGTTTTAGATTATTTAAATGCTGAAAATAAGTATTTAAATAAAGCTATGGCACATACCCAAGGATTACAAGATAAATTATATACAGAGATTGTTGATCGTATTAAAAAAGATGACCAATCTGTTCCCGTAAATGATAATGGTTATTCTTATTACACACGTTTTGAAGAGGGTGATGATTATGCACTGTTTTGCAGAATAAAACTTGAAGATGGTGCTTTAGAAGAGATTATGCTTAACGGACCAAAAATGGCAAAAGGATATTCATATTATGGCATAGGAGGACAGTCTGTGAGTCCAAACAATACCATATTAGCATTTGGTATTGATACGATTTCAAGAAGGCAATACACGATTTATTTTAAAAATTTAGAAACAGGCGAATTATTAAAAGACAAATTAAGCAATACTGGTGGCGGTGCAACTTGGGCTAACGATAATAAGACTATTTTTTATACTACTAAAGATCCTCAAACGCTACGTCAGAATAAAATTGTTAAACATATTATTGGTACAGATCAATCTGAAGATGTCGTTGTTTTTGAAGAAAAAGATGATACATTTAGTTGTGGAGTTGGTAAAACTAAGTCTGATGCGTTTTTAATTATAGGTAGCTCGCAAACGTTATCAACTGAATATAGATATTTAGATGCCAATACCCCTAATGGTGAATGGAAAGTTATTCAACCTAGAGAGAAAGATTTAGAATATAGCGTAGATCATTTTGAAGATTATTTTTATATAAGAACAAATAAAGGCGCCAAAAATTTTAAATTAGTAAAAACTCCAATTAATAAAACTGAAAAAGAAAATTGGATAGATGTTATTCCTCATAGGGAAGACGTCTATTTTCAAGGCATGGATTTATTTAAAAACTTCTTAGTGGCCGAAGAGCGAAAAGATGGTTTAAGAACTATTAGAGTTATGGATTGGGATGGTGTTGATTATTACTTAGAGTTTAATGATCCAGCTTATTATGCAAGTACAACTTCAAATATTGATTTTGATACTAATATGTTACGTTATTGGTATAGTTCTCTTACAACACCAAATAGTACATACGAGTATAATATGGCTACAAAAGAGCGTGTATTATTGAAGGAAGAAGAGGTATTAGGCGGTAATTTCTCCAAAGAGAATTATGTTTCTGAACGTTTATTTGCTACAGCAACAGATGGCACTAAAGTTCCTGTATCTTTAGTTTATAAAAAAGGTATTGAAAAAAACGGGAATAACCCATTATTCTTGTATGCTTATGGGTCTTACGGTAGTAATTCTGAGCCTACATTTAGTTCGTCGAGATTAAGTTTACTTGATAGAGGCTTTATTTACGCTATCGCTCATATTAGAGGTGGACAAGAAATGGGTAGAGATTGGTATGAAGACGGTAAACTATTAAAAAAGAAAAACACTTTTACCGATTTTATTGATGTAGGTAAATTTTTAGTTGATGAAAAATTTACAAATAGCAAACAACTATATGCTTATGGTGGATCTGCAGGTGGATTACTTATGGGTGCTATTTTAAACATGGAACCAAATTTATGGAATGGTGTTGTTGCTGCTGTACCATTTGTTGATGTGGTTTCTACTATGTTGGACGAAACAATTCCATTAACAACATTTGAGTTTGATGAGTGGGGAAACCCTAAAAATAAAGAGTATTATGATTATATGAAATCTTACTCACCATATGATAATGTAGAAGCTAAAGATTATCCAAGTATTTTAATTACAACTGGTTATTGGGATAGCCAAGTTCAATATTGGGAACCTGCAAAATGGATTGCCAAATTAAGAGAATTAAAAACTGACGATAATTTGTTGCTTATGGATTGTAACATGGAAACAGGACATGGTGGAGCTTCTGGTAGATTTGAACGATACAAAAGGCTAGCTTTAACGTACGCTTTCATCTTCGATTTAGAAGGTATAAAAGAATAAAAACTATTAAAAAAGCCTTGAAGAAATTCAAGGCTTTTTTAGTAAAAGTTGCATTTTAATATTGCAGCGTTCATAGGGGCAATTTTCTTCTAAAGGAATTTCTATAAACCCATATTTCCTGTAAATATATATGACATTTTCTAATTTTTTACTTGAGTAGATTATTAGTTTTGGAATCTTATTTTTATTAGCAAAATCTATGCAATGTTGCATAATTTGTTGGCCAATTTTAAAACCTCTGTGTTTTCGAGAAACAGCCATTTTTGTAAGTTCAAAATAATTGGTATTACCAATTGGCATTAAGGCTATAGTACCAACAATTACTTCGTTTAGCTTTGCAAAAAATATGTATCCGCCTTTATCAATTATATTTTTTTTCAGGTTTACTAAAAACTTCCTCATCATAAGGTTCAACGCAAAAAAAAGTTTGTAACCACTCAATATTTAAAGAATAGAAATTTGATGCATATTCTTTTTCAAAAGAAATTATATTAATTTTCATGTGCTTTAATAAAATCGGTTATTAAATAAGTTATCAATTTCCCAACTTGATTATTTGTACTTTTATTAGGTGAAGCTTCACAGATATGTAAATAAGCTGCATTTGACTGTTTTCCAAAAAAGTTTACAAAGCTTCTAGTATTATTAACACTAAAACCACTAGGTGTTTTAGCACTACTAGGTATGTTTTGTATAGCATCGCAATCTATTTCAATACCAAAAACATCATTTGAAATATGATTTAAAGCAATTTCCATTTCTTGTTTAAAATTTAATTCATTTCTTATTTCAATAGCTTCAAATGTGTTGAATCTTATATTTTTCAAGTTATCTAATGAATTAAAAATTTTATCTGATGTATAATTTTCATGAAGACCAAAAATAAAATAATTCCCTAAAAAACCTTCCGTTAAAGCGTAACGAAAACCATTACCGCTATGGCGTCCTTCTTCAGTTCTAAAATCAGAATGTGCATCAAAATTAACAACATTTATTGGTTTGTTTAATGCTAAACTAACACCTTTTATATTTCCGTAGGCATTGTTATGTCCACCACCAATAATTATAGGTTTTTTGCCAGCTAAAACAATTTGGTATATTAAATGAGTTACACAAGTATCAATAGTTTCAACTAATTTTTGAGCTTTAAAAACATCTTTTTTCTTGGATTTATTAAGTTTAGAAACTTCCTCTTGTTCTTTTGTAAAATCTAAATGTCCTAAGATTAAAACTTTTTCAGCCTTTGTAAAACGATTACTTTGAATGTTTAGTATGGTTTTTAAAGTGCCTTCCCATGCTTTAGAGGCACCTACATTTCCTTGATTAGCAAAAACCCCAACATCTTCTGGTAAACCTAAAATAACATAGTTAACATCCAAATTTATAAGTTGCTCGTATATATTGGAAATGTTGGTTAATATTTTAATGTGTTCACCAAATTTGGATTCACCTCGGCGTTTATTTAATAATTTATTGCAAATAGTTTTATTGAATAAAACGAGCTTATCCATAATGAGTAGTTGAATTTTGGAAATTAAAAGTACACTATTATTTACTCATAATTATCAAAATAAATATAATAACAAAAAACAAGATTTAAATTTAAAAACTCAAAAAACAAGTAATTATGGAAAACAACAAAAGTAGTATGGGACTTAAAGTAGCACTAGGTATTGCAGTAGTTTTATTTTTAGCAACTGGTTTTTATACCATGAATTTATACTCTTCTAGTAAGAAAGTAGAAAATGATTTAACTGAACAAAAACAGTTAGTAATGAATGATTTAAATGCTATGGCTAAACAATATGATGAGGCTATAGGTGAAAACGAAGTTGCCAATAATAATTTAATTGAAGCTAGAGCGCGTATTCAAGGATTGATTGACTCATTAAAAATTTCAGAAACTAATGTGAAAAGTTTATGGAGATACAAACAAAAATATGCTTCATTACAAAAAGAAATGGATGTTTTATTAGCTCAGAATGATTCTTTAAGAGTTGAGAATTCTTATTTGGCAACATCTTTAGATAGTACTCGAGTTCGTTTAGAAGAGCGAACTATTTTTACAGATTCTTTATTAGTTCAAAATAATGCTTTAGCAGAAGTAGTTTCAAATGCATCCGTATTATCGGCTGTAGATTTAAAAGCTTCCGGAGTTATTGTGAGAACGTCTGGTAAAGTAATACCTACTGAAAGAGCTAGCAGAAGTGACAAAATTAGAGTATGTTTTATTGTAGCTAAAAACAAATTAATTCAAGCAGGAGAGCAAGAATTATATGTACAAGTTATCGATTCAAAAAACAATACTTTAGGATTAAATGAGCAAGTTTCTTTTGGAGAAAAAACTTTAAACTATAGCTTAATTAGTAAGTTTAATTACGAGAATGCCAACTTAAACATCTGCGAGTTTATAACATCATCAGGTGATTTTGCCTCAGGACGTTATATTGTAAATGTATTTAATGAAAAAGATTTAGTTGCAACTTCTGAATTTACTTTAAAATAAATATTATATAATTTTAAATTTAAAACCTCAAACTCAACGTTTGAGGTTTTTTATTCTTATAGAATTGATTATAAAATTTTTTTATCAATATTATTAATATTATTAAGTTTCTTTTATAAAATTTAGCCATAATTTAGTTAAAATTTAAAGCAATGAAAACAATTGGTTTAATTGGTGGAATCACTCCTCAATCTACAGTTATGTATTATGAGGTTTTGAATAGATTAGCTAGCGATTATTTTGGTGAAAATCACTCTTCTAAAGTTATTATTAATTCGGTTGACTTTGCTGAAATATCTAATTTACAACATCAAAATAGATGGGATAAATTAAATGATTTAATGGCGATTTCTGGAAAAAGTTTAGAGTTAGCTGGAGCAGATTGTATTTTAATTTGTGCAAATACGATGCATTTAACTATTGATGCTGTTAGAGACTGTGTTAACATCCCCGTGATTCATATTGCAGAAGCTACTGCTGAAAAAATTATTGAAAAGAATATTAAAAAAGTAGCTCTTTTAGGAACTAAATATACTATGGAAAAAGATTTTTATATTGATATTTTAAAATCTTACGGTATTACAACTTTGGTTCCAAATGTTGAAGATAGAAATATGGTTCATGATATTATTTATAAAGAATTATCGAAAGGCATCTTAAATGATACATCTAAACAAGTTTATTTGCAAATAATAGATAAATTAGTAGAAAATGGTTGTGAAGCTGTAATTTTAGGTTGTACAGAAATACCTCTTTTAATAAAACAAGAAGATTTATTAGTACCATCTTTTGATACAACTACCATACATGCTAATAAAGCATTTAATTTTTCCATAATTAAATAAATTTAATGAAAGAAAGCAACTCAATATTGAATTTATTATCTGGCTTTTCACATGAAAAGGTTAATCAACTTATTGAGCTTGCTGATTATAGAAAAATAGAATCCGGAATTCAATTAGTCAAGCTAGGTGAAGTGCCAACTAAAGTCTATTTTGTTATTTCTGGGGTAGTTAGATGTTATATTTGCACTGAATCAGGTAAGGAGTTTAATAAAAGTTTTTACTTACCAAATAGTTTTTTAGGGTCGTTAACGGCTTTAATAACTAAAAAACCTTCAAATCTAGTTTTTGAAACCCTTACAAGCTGTAAGTTATATGAAATAGATTTTAATAAGCTAATGCAAATGTGTAAAAAAAGCCATGAGCTAAGTTTATTGTATTCAAGTATTCTAGAATATATTTATATAAAATATGAAAAGCGATTAGTTGAATTAATTTCGCTAGATGCAAAGGACAGATACTTAGAATTAAAAAGTCAAATTCCTGATTTAGATAATTTAATTCCACAATACCATATTGCTTCTTATTTGGGTATTACTGCAGTTCAATTAAGTAGAATTAGAAAAAAATTAGATAGCGATTAACATTTGTTAATTTTTAATAGACTTTCAAATTCTATATTTGTTATAGATATCCTTTTAATTTGTTTAAATAGGATTAATAGCTAACTAACCAAAGATAAAAACAGGTAAATTTTTTTACCTGTTTTTTTTAAGATAAAATTTATAGTTTATTTTAAACCACCAACCATTTCTTCAGGTTTTACCCATTCATCATATTCAACTGCAGTTACATAACCTAAATTTATAGCTTCTTCTTTTAGAGTTGTACCATTTTTATGTGCAGTATTAGCTATTTCAGCAGCTTTGTAATAGCCTATTTTTGTATTTAGGGCTGTAACTAACATCAAAGAATTGTTAAGTAATTTTGTTATGATTTCATAATTTGGTTCAATACCTACGGCACAATGCTCATCAAAACTCTTACAAGCATCACCAATTAACTGTGCAGATTGTAAAACATTTGTAGCCATTACCGGTTTAAAAACATTAAGCTCGTAATGCCCCTGCAAACCTCCGACTGAAACTGCAACATCATTACCAATAACCTGCGCACATACCATAGTTAAAGCTTCGCATTGAGTAGGGTTTACTTTTCCTGGCATTATAGAACTACCAGGTTCATTTGCAGGAATAATAATTTCTCCAATACCACTTCTTGGTCCAGATGCCATCATTCTTATATCGTTAGCTATTTTATTTAGTGAAACAGCTAATTGTTTTAAAGCTCCATGTGTTTCCACCAAAGCATCGTGTGCTGCTAAAGCTTCAAATTTATTTGGAGCTGTTACAAATGGTAAGTCAGTAAATTTTGCAATATATTCAGCTACACGTTTACTGTAACCTTTTGGGGTATTTAAACCAGTACCTACAGCGGTACCTCCTAGTGCTAATTCACTTAAATGTGGTAAAGTGTTCTCTAAAGCTTTTACGCCATGATCTAATTGAGCTACATATCCAGATATTTCTTGCCCTAAAGTTAATGGCGTAGCATCCATTAAGTGAGTTCTACCAATTTTAACAACAGATTTAAAAGCTTCAGACTTTTTCTTTAGAGTATCTCTCAACTGTTTAACTCCAGGTAGGGTTATTTCAACTATTTTTTTATAAGCAGCAATATGCATCCCGGTAGGAAAGGTATCGTTTGATGATTGGGATTTATTTACATCGTCATTTGGTTGAATTGTTTTTTCACCTTCCCCTATAACTTTTCCGGCAATTTGGTGTGCTCTATTAGCAATTACTTCATTTACATTCATGTTACTTTGTGTACCAGAGCCAGTTTGCCAAATAACTAATGGAAATTGATCATTATGTTCACCAGCCAAAATTTCGTCACAAACGGTAGCTATTAGGTCGCGCTTTTCAATTGTTAAAACACCCAGTTCACAATTTGTAAACGCAGCTGCCTTTTTAAGATATGCAAAACCATAAATAATTTCTAGTGGCATTGAAGCAACTGGACCTATTTTAAAATTATTTCTAGAGCGTTCTGTTTGAGCTCCCCAAAGTTTATCAGCTGGTACTTTTACCTCGCCCATGGTGTCTTTTTCTATTCTAAAACTCATTCTAAATAACGATTTAAATTACAATGTAAATTTATGAAAAAATGCCTTTTATTTTCAATTTTCTCACTATTAAGTTTTAGTTTTTATACAAAAAGATTATGTTTAAGTTATTTTTATAAATTATTTAAAATCAATTGTTTATAGTCTATTTTTGTAAAATTATAGGAATGTGTTTTAAATTATTATCAGGAGAATTTAAAATTCAATTGTTTAATAATAAATAACCAATTTTAATAAAATAAAAAAAATGAAAAATAATCTGCTTTCCGTTATAGTACTTTTAAGTTTTATTAATTTTTCATCCTGCGGAAGTAACGATGTTAATGAAAACCAAGAAATAATAGAAGTTTTAGGTGAATGGGAAATGTATAGAAATGAAAATTTAGAGTCAATTATCGATAAATGGACTGGAACAACATGGACATTGAAAGATGTTTGGTATGCTAACAGAAGAGAAGATTCAAGAATAATTCTTCAGTTTAATGAAGATGGAACGTTTGTGGATCGTTATGCAGATGTACAAGTTGCAAATGGCAATTGGGTAAAACTTAAAGAAGGACTTTATTATTTTGATTATATTGGGCATAATTTAAATGAAGTATTAACTCAAAGAAGGTTTTTAAACTTGATATGTGAAAACACATTTACTATAGAATATGATGGTAATGAAAGAAGAATTGATTATTACCGAAAAGTAGGAACATCCGAGTGTTCTGATTTAATTACCTATAAACTAATTGATTAACACTAAGTTTTTAAAACTTAAAAACTATGTTAATAATTATAAATTTTGTGTTGTTTAAAAAAAGAGTTTAACTTATCTTTGTTTGATATTTAAAAATAGACAACAATTATGTTTGAATTTGATCAATACTTAGGATTTTTAGCATTTCTAACCATTTTAACAATTGGATTTTGGTTAATGATATTTTTATTAACTTTTGTAATTCCTTATTGGATTGGAGGTTCTTTAATCGAAAGACTAAAAGAAATAAGAGAAGAAAGAAAAGCGAAGCGTCAAGCTTAAGACATAAACTTTATATAAAAAAAAGGAAGCTAATAAATTTAGCTTCCTTTTTTTATTTGTAATTTTTCAGTCTAACTATTAACCTTGAAATTCAAAGTCATCATCTCTATTTGGATTTGAATTTCTGTTTTGATTCTTTTGTTTTTGTTGGTTGAAACGATACATTAATGATAAATTAATTTGACGCTGCCTCCACTGCGATTCATTATATCTTGAGAAAAATTCAGTGTTAGTTAAAGATCTTCTTTTTCTTGAGTTAAATACATCTCGAGCATTAATAGATATGGTTAAATGTTTATCAAAAACCTCTTTACTAAAGGCTAAATCCATAGAGAAAATACCTTTTTGCTCACTTTGTGCATTTTGATTTGGACCAGTGTATGAAGCGTTAGTTTGCCAATCAATATTTGATGGAAGTGTTATCTTACTACTAAAACGAGCAAACCAGCTTGTATTTTTAGCACTATAATCTACACCATTAAACGCTCCTTTTGTTTCAAATTGAAAAAAGTTGAAACTTGAATTTAATCGTAGCCATTTTTCAGGATTATAAAGTATTCCAAATTCCGCTCCTGTTCTATCATTCGTTGATAAATTAACAGGAATTGTTCTAATAATATCAATTCCATCAGTTGTTTGTAAACCAGTATTTTCTTGAACACGCTCAAATGAATCCGTTTCATGCTGATAATAAATAGAGGTCGTTAAAGTTAATTTATCCCATCGTTTTAAATATCCAATGTCAAAAGCACTAGAAAATGCAGGGCTAAGATTTGGATTTCCTTGAAACACATTAGTTCTACTAGATCTTGAAGGAAATGGGTTTACAAACCATCCTCTTGGCCTGTTTATCCTTCTGTTATAACCGAAAGTTACACTTTCTTCAGAGTCACTATCACTGCCTCCTAGATTATAAATTAGATTTAGAGTAGGGAAGAGCCCTAAGTAATTATTATCGAAATCTGTATCAATTGGAAAACCAAACGAAGCTTCAAGTTCAGCATCATCAAGTCTTGAATCAATTTTACCTTTCAGTTGGGTATTCTCTAATCTTAAGCCTAGAAGAAATGAGAATTTACCAAATTTTGTTCCGTATTGGGTATAAAGTGCATTTACGTTTTCTGTGTAATCAAAAATGTTAGAAATTGTATCATTAACAAATAGATTACCAGTTCCTATGTCTTCTTGTTCTAAAGTGTAGTCATTTATTTGATTTTCAAAATTGCCTCTGTAACCAGCTTCAAATCTAGCATTTTCTCCTATAGGCAAAATATAATCTATTTGAAATAGCGATTCATTTTGGTCTTGTACCTGAAATATTTTTTCTTGTTGAAAAGCTTCTGGATTAATCTGGTTTGTAATTATAAAATCTTCATTTATATCAGTAAACTGATCTTCAGAACCATTTTCGAATTGAAAATCTGCAGTCAATTCATGCCCTTCATCATTAAACTTAGTAATATAGTTTAACGATACTTGAAAATTGCCACCATTTTCATCTTGTTTTTCACTCCTAAGAGTTTGCTCAATAATGCTTCCGCCATTAAATCTATCACTATTATTTATACCTAAATCTGCATCATCACCATATCTGTAAAATAAACTTCCAGTGACGGATGTTTTTTTAGTTAAGAAGTATTCCATTCCAAAACTAGCATTGTAACCTCTATTCAATCGTGTTATTTCTTCATCTTCACGAATTCTTTCGAATTCAGGTTCTGTGACTACACCATTTACTAATCTGTCAAAATATTCAGTATCGTTGAAATCATTTCTTGGTGCATCAAAATATCTAAATCCAACATTTGAAAATAAATTAAATTTTTCTGTTCTGTAATTTATATTAGTAGAAAGTCCTAAGTTATCAGGATTACCAACTGTTGCGTTTATTGATCCGTTAAAACCTAGGGTTTCTTTTTGCCTTAAAATAATATTTAAAATACCAGCAGTACCTTCAGCATCATATCTAGCTGAAGGAGATGTAATTACTTCAACACGTTCAATAGCTTCAGCTGGCAACTGACTTAAAACATTTGTATCACCAAAACCTGCCATAGCAGAGGGTTTTCCATTAATTAAAATACGAACATTTTCATTGCCTCTTAAGCTTATACCTCCCTCAATATCTACCGATACAGATGGCACATTATTTAGTGCATCACTTACTGTACCACCAGCTGTAGTCAAATCTTTACCTATATTATAAATTTTCTTATCGAGTTTTATTTCAACACTAGTGCGTTCAGCTACAACTTCAACAGCGTCTAGAGACTCAATATTTAATTCAAGTTCAATAATTCCTAAATCTAAGTTTTGTGTAATATTTTTATTTGTAAGTGTAATGGTTTTGTATGAGATATATTCGATTTTGATGTCGTATATATCTTCCTCAAGTTTAATATTAAAATCTCCATTTATATTGGTTATAATACCATCAACAATTTTTTCTTGAGAATAACTGAAAAATGAAATAGTTGCATATTCTAAAGGTTGCTTAGTTTCAGCATCGATAACTTTCCCTTTAATAGTTATATTTTTATCTGTTTTGGCATTTAGAGGAATTGAAATAAATATTAAAAATAATAATAAAAATATTTTTAGGTTTTTCATTGGATAGTTTTGTAGTAGGACTTGAAATTATTTTTTTTGTTTAATATCGTACTAGTTAAAAATTTGTTAAACTAATTGTTGATTAAATAATCTGGTTGATTTCGAAACAAAATTATAATTATGAAAAGTTTATTAGGGTTAATATTTTGTTAAATCATTATTTAAAAAAATTAAACAAAACTAAATAATGCTAAGAATGAATTCTGGAGGTCTGCCTATTACTGCCTTATTTTTATTGATAACTATTGGTCTTTCAATAAGTTTAGGATTATTAACCATAGCTTCAATAATGGTATCATCTGTTAATAAATTTCCTTTGAAATTATTTTTCCAAATTGATTCATTTTTTCTAACTAGGTCAATAGGATGTATTCCTAAAAGGTCAATTATTTTTTTTATTGTTTGATGAGATAGTTTTTCGTCAAAATATTTTATTATCTCAAACGGTTTACCAGAATTTTTTAAAATTTCTAAACCTTCTCTTGATTTAGCACAACGTGGATTATGAAAAATTTTTATCATTATACTTTAATATTAAATGCTTTTAAAGCAACTTTTAATTGCTTTGGATTTTCATAATGGATGCCATTTATTCCAAGTTTTTTAGCAGCTTTGATATTTCTCAGATTATCATCAATAAAAATAGCTTGATTTGCAATAATATCGAATCTATTTAAACAGATATCATAAATTTCTTTAAAAGGCTTTCTGGTTTTTTCGTCACCAGAAACCACAATGCCATCAAACCAATGCAGAAACTCAAACATTTTTAATGCAATTGGAAATGTTTCTGAACTCCAATTTGTTAATGCTACAACCTTGAAATCATCATTTTTTATCAAGCTATCTAAAATATTAACAGTGCCCTGTATAGGTCCACCAATCATTTCTTCCCATCTACTATAAAATTGTTCAATTTCAAATTTATATTCTGGGAATTTAGAGACTAAATCTTCTGTTCCTTGTTTTATAGGGTATCCAGCATCTTGATTTTCATTCCAATCACTAGTACATATATTGTCTAAAAACGACCGCATTTTTTTATGATCATTGTTAAAAATACCTTTAAAAACATATTCGGGGTTCCAATCAATTAAAACACCACCTAAATCAAAAATTATAGTGTTAATTTTTTTCATAGTTGATTATTTTCTTCTGTTTTTTGTCCCATCATCATCAGATATGATTTTAAAAACGAATCAATATTTCCGTCCATCACAGTATCTACATTTCCGGTTTCATGACCGGTTCTTACGTCTTTAATTAATTTATAAGGATGCATCACATAATTTCTAATTTGACTTCCCCATTCAATCTTCATTTTACCAGCCTCAATATCTTCACGTTGTGACATCTGTTTTTGCAATTCTATCTCATACAATTGAGATTTAAGCATTTGTAAAGCCCTAGAACGGTTATCGTGTTGCGAACGCGTTTCAGAGCATTGAATTTGAATACCTGTTGGTTTATGCGTTAGTTGTACTTTAGTTTCAACTTTGTTTACATTTTGGCCACCAGCACCACTTGATCGTGCTGTAGTAATTTCAATATCAGCAGGATTAATTTCAATTTCTATGGTATCATCAACAAGTGGGTAAACATAAACAGATGCAAAACTAGTGTGTCGTTTTGCATTACTATCAAAAGGGGAAATTCTTACTAAGCGATGCACGCCATTTTCACCTTTTAACCAACCAAAAGCAAAATCGCCTTCAATCTCTAAAGTCACTGTTTTTATACCTGCTACATCACCCTCTTGAAAATTGAGCTCTTTTACTTTAAAGCCACTTTTTTCTGCATACATTAAGTACATACGCATAAGCATGCTAGCCCAATCACAACTTTCTGTTCCGCCTGCACCTGCAGTAATTTGAAGTACTGCACTTAAGGAATCTCCCTCTTCAGAAAGCATATTCTTAAACTCTAACTTTTCAATAATATTAATGGCATTCTCAAATGAGTTTTGAACATCTTCAGTACTAGCTTCGTCTTCTTTAAAAAACTCATAAACAACTTCTAAATCTTCAACTAAAGTTTTTGATTTTTTATAATCTTGAACCCAACTTCTTTTCTCTCTAAGAGATTTCATAACCAATTCGGCTTGTTTGGAATTATTCCAAAAATTGGGGTCGAAGGTTTGTTCTTCTTCGTTTTGTATTTCTATAAGTTTGGCATCTATGTCAAAGATAGTGCCTAAGTTTGTCAAGGCGGGTATTAAGGTTTTTAATTTGATCTGATGTAATCATTTTTAAAATTTATTTTGAGCAAAAATAAGATATATAGCTAGATATTAAAATTATATGTAGATTTATAATCAAAATTTAAATCATGAAAAAAATCACACTAACCATTTGTTCTCTAATTTTTGTTTTTATCGCTTTTTCTCAAGAATCAAAAGAAAAAAAACTAATGGATTATAAAGGTTTTTTTAATTTTTCATATGATGAAAGTGAAGATAAAATATTTCTGGAAGTAAGTAATTTAGATAAAGAGTTTTTATATGTTAATGCTTTGTCAACTGGAATTGGCTCTAATGATATTGGTTTAGATAGAGGACAATTAGGTAATGAGCGGGTTGTGAAATTCACAAAAGCTGGCAATAAATTATTATTGGTACAGCCAAATCAAAATTACAGAGCAATTACGGATAATGATTTAGAGAAACGAAGTATAGAACAAGCTTTTGCCAAGTCTGTGTTATATGGCTTTAAAATAATAGAAGAAAAAGAAGGTACATATAAAATAGATATTAGTCCATTTTTAATGGAGGATGCGCATGAGGTATCAAACAGATTAAAACGTTCTAATGAGGGTGCTTATAAAGTAGATTTGACAAAAAGTGCTTTGTCATTGGAAAGAACAAAAGCATTTCCAAAAAATGTAGAATTCGAATCACTATTAACATTTGCTGGCGCACCAACTGGAGGAAAACTCCGAAGTGTTGTACCTACTCCTTCTTTGGTTACAGTAATTCAACATCATTCCTTTATAGAATTACCAGATAATAATTATAAACCTAGAGTTTTTGATGTAAGAAGTGGTGCGATACCAATGTCATATTATGATTATGCAACACCTATTCAAGAACAAATAAATAAACGATTTATTATTAGGCATCGTTTAGAAAAGAAAGATCAAGAAGCCACTATTTCTGAAGCTATAGAGCCTATTATTTATTATTTAGACCCAGGAACTCCTGAGCCAGTTAGAAATGGTCTACTTGAGGGTGCTTCTTGGTGGAATCAAGCATTTGAAGCTATAGGTTTTAAAGATGCTTTTCAAGTAAAAATGCTACCAGATGGAGCAGATCCATTAGATTGTAGATATAATGTGATTCAATGGGTTCATCGCTCAACTCGTGGCTGGAGTTATGGTGCTAGTGTTACTGACCCTAGAACTGGTGAAATTATTAAAGGCCATGTTAGCTTAGGTAGTTTGAGGGTTCGTCAAGATTTTTTAATTGCACAAGCATTATTAAATAAGCCTTTTGCAGATCAAGATGATAATTACAAACCGATGTTGGATATGGCTATGGCTAGAATTCGTCAACTTGGTGCACATGAGGTAGGGCATACCTTAGGATTTACACATAATTTTGCAGCTAGTACGAATAACAATGCTTCCGTTATGGATTATCCACATCCACAAATTGATTTAGTAAATAGTGAAATTAATTTAGAAAATGCTTACAGTGTTGGTATTGGTGATTGGGATAAGGTATCAGTAGCTTATAGTTATAGTGATTTTAAAGAAAATGAAGACGAGAAAAAGGCTTTAAATACTATACTTGATGATGCTACAAAAAAAGGATTACGTTTTATTGCTGATAGTGATGCCAGAGCATTTGGTGGTGCACATGCCTTAGCACATTTATGGGATAACGGTAAAAGTCCTTCTAAAGAGTTAGATGCTATTTTATCAGTGAGACAAAAAGCTATTTCTACTTTTTCAGAGGATAATATTCGAACATATGAGCCTTTTTCTGTTTTAGAAGATGTTTTTGTTCCATTATATTTTTTGCATCGTTATCAAACTGAAGCAGCCACAAAAGTAATAGGTGGATTGGATTATAATTATGCTGTTAAAGGTGAAGCAAATTTCACTACTAAGGTAATTGATGCTTCAGCTCAACGCGAAGCTTTAAAAGCTATTTTAAAAACACTTTCTGCTGAAACATTAGCCATTCCAAAGGATAAATTAAGTTTATTTCCACCAAGAGCGTTTAGTTATAATAGAACTAGAGAATCTTTTGAAGGGTTAACAGGTGTTAGTTTTGATCCTCTAAGTGCGGTTTCAACATCAAGTGAATTGACACTTAAATTTTTATTACATCCTGAAAGGATGAATAGATTAATTCAACAAAAAAGTATTGATGGTGAACAATTAGGATTAGAAGAGGTTTTAAATGATTTAATTAATAATTCATTTAAAATTAAATATACTGATACCTATTTGAATGAAGTACAGCAAATGATAAATGTAGAGATTCTAAAATATTTGATGAATTTAGCGGTTGATAATGATACATTTTTACAAGTTAAGTCAGAAGTAAATAGCGCGATAAACAAGATTTTAAAATTACTTAATGATAAAAAGAAACCTGTAAAATATGCAAATCAATATGTTATAACCATTTCTAATTTTAGAAAAAATCCTGAAAAATTTGAATTAGAAGACGCTCCAAAAATACCAGATGGGTCGCCAATTGGTTCAGATGTTTGCACCTATAATATTAATTAAATTTATTGTTGTTGCCAAACCTCAACAGAATGTGTGGTTTCATTTTTGCCAGATGCATAAATTATGCCTTTAATAGGAGGACAATCATTATAATCTTTTCCATGACAAACTTTAATATGGTTATGATTAACTAGAATATTATTGGTAGGATCAAATCCTATCCAACCAATATTTGGTAAAAAAGCTTCAACCCAAGCGTGCATCTGAGAGTCTCCAAAATAACCATTTCCTTGATGTAAATAACCAGAAACATATCGTGCTGGAATATTATTTTCTCTAGAAATTGCGCAAAATAAATGAGAAAAATCTTGACAAACGCCTTGTTTTGAAACAACTATTTCTTTTAGTAAAGTATTAACTTTGGTAACACCAATTTTGAACTGAAGATAGTTGTAAACCCAGTTGTTTAAATTATTTAAATTCTCAAATACAGTAAATTCTTTGTTGAATTTATGAATGGTTTTTATGTTTTCTGGAAGTTTTGTAAGTTCTGTATGTTTTAAGAAATTATCAAATTCAACTTTAAAAGAATGATTTTCTGTTAAATTGTAATCTAATAAATTATTAAAAATTGGTGAAAATCCGAAAGGATTTATGTCCTTTTTATGCAATCTAAATTCAGCTTCAAAACATATTTTGTCAAACGGTTTTTTACAATGAATACGAGTTGTTTCAAAATTATAACCGTTAATTGAGTTTTCTATTCTAGCATCTACTGTAGTTCTAAAATTACTATATAAAACTTCTTGAGTTTCATTATTTTCTGGAGTCACTAAAAATTGCCAATACGCTTCAGAAACTGGGTTTTCATAAGTATTCTTTGATTTGTATTTTATCCTGTAATGTAATGACATTTATAAGAAACTATTCTTACTAAGGTATAACAATTTTAAAGCAATATTTAATAATTAAAATATTCTTCTTCTAATTTAATACTAATTTTAATTAATTTATTTAAAGTGTCCTCTATAAATTCTCTCACGTTTTTCTGAACCTCTTCTATAGTTTTAAATTCATATTCTGAACGCATTTTCCCAATTAAAAACGATGAAGAATTTATATTATGAAGTTTTAGAGAATCTAATTGACTTATGTGCTTGTAACTCTGGTTTAAACTGTTTGTTACAGATCTAGGACAATTTGGATTTAACAATAAAAATTCTAATGTTGTAAGTTGTGTTGGCGTTTTTCTGTAAAAGCGTCTCATCATATCATAGGATTCAGCACATTTTAAAAGCGTTGTCCACTCATAACTATTTTTAAAAGGATTGGTGTAACCACCAGTTGCTCTTTCTGCATCATCAAATTTTGTTTTTATAATTCTAGTAATTTGAGTAGCTCTTTCAATATTCATTCCCAACATTATAAGGGCATATACTTCATCATGTAGAATGGTGCCTCTAATTTTAGCTCTCAAAATAGCGGTATGCTCTGTAACAGTTGTAGTGAAATCGAAAAGTCCATTTTTAACAAAAGTTTCCTTTGGATAACTAATTACAAAATGGTAAAATTTATTTATAGATTCATAAAATTCAGTGGAAATTAAATCTCTAGAACTATTAGCATTTTCTCTTGCAGACTTTATACATTTAATAATTGAATATGTTTTTTCTGGATTTAATGCAATATCATACAAAACTTCATTTTCTTTTAATTCAGAAGTATTTTCAACTCTATTATCAACCAATGCATACATTGAGTTAAGTACAAATGTTCTGGATTGAGATAATTTATTAGGTGCATCTAATGATGAAAAATAGTTTACATTTAAATATCTTGCAGTATGTTCTGCTCTTTCAATATAACGTCCCATCCAAAATAGATCATTGGCAACTCTTGCTAGCATATAAATTTATTTTTTTAATACCCAAGTATCTTTTGAGCCACCTCCTTGAGATGAATTAACAATTAAATTTCCTTTTTGTAGAGCAACTCTAGTTAGTCCTCCTTTTAGAACAAATTCTTTATCTTGACCTAAAAGTGTATAAGTTCTTAAATCTACATGGCGTTGTTCAAAAGAACTTGTTTCATCTATATATGTAGCATGCACAGATAGCGACATAATTGGTTGTGCTATATATTTACGAGGATTTTCCTTTATTGCTTTTTTAACCTTTTCTATTTCTTCTTTAGTAAGTCTGTTTCCTATTGAAATACCATAACCTCCAGCTTCATCTACCGGTTTTATTACTAATTTATCAACATTTTCTAAAATATATTTTAAATCTTCTGGCTTACTACAATGGTAAGTATGTACGTTATTTAAAATAGGTTCTTCGTTTAAATAATACTTTATAATTTGAGGCATGTATGTGTAAATTGCCTTGTCATCTGCAACGCCTGTTCCTGGAGCATTTACAAGAGTAACATTGCCTCTTTTGTAAGCAGCAAATAGCCCTGGCACTCCTAAAACGGAATCTTTCCTAAATTCTAATGGATCTATGAATAGGTCGTCAATTCTTCTGTAAATAACATCAACTTTTTCAGGACCGTTGATAGTTTTCATATAAACAAAATCATTTTCAACAAACAAATCCCTACCTTCAACAAGCTCTATACCACTGCTTTTGGCTAAATAACAATGTTCGTAATAAGCAGAGTTGTATACTCCAGGAGTAATCACTACACAATTTGGTGAATCGACACCTTTAGGCTTAACAGATTCCAACATCTCAAGAAGGTTCTCGGCATAATCAGTAACCGTATGGATTTCGTAGTGATTAAAAACTCCAAATAAAGCTCTTTTTAGTGCGTTTCTATTACATATTACATAACTAACACCAGATGGGCAACGTATATTATCTTCCAAGACATAGTATTTACCATCTGAATGTTTAATAAGGTCTGTTCCAGAAATATGATTATAAATACCTCCTGGAGGATCAAAACCTTCCATTTGATGCAAATAATTGGCTGATGTATTTATTAAATCAATTGGTACAATACCTTCTTTTATTATATTTTTATCGTGATATACATCCCATAAAAAAAGATTAAGAGCTTTGCTTCTTTGTATAACACCTTTTTCAATGGTATCCCATTCTTTAGCTTCAATTATTCTTGGAAATAAATCAAATGGAAATATTTTCTCCTGAGCTTTTTTATCACTGTAAACTTGAAATGTGATACCTTGATTAAAAAAAGAGGCTTTAGCTTTTTCGTTTAGACTAGCAAAATCTTGAATAGAATGATCACTATATAATTCAAGAATCTTTTTATATGTAGGTCTTACATTTTCATTTTCATCAAAAATTTCATCAAATAAATTGGAGTTCTTTTGATATGAAGAAAAAATAGGTTTTGATTTGTTATACTTCATAGGATGATTTTTGACTAAAATACATATTTGTTTTTTTAAATATTATGAGAATCACAAATAAATTCATGCCAAGATTTATTAAAAAGATAAAAATTGGTTACTAAAATTGATATTTTATTAAGGGATAAATTTGCATTTTGATAGAATTCTTTAATAAATTAGTTCGTTTTTTAAAAAAACTGTGTATGATAATAGATTTAAGAAGTGATACCGTAACAAAACCATCTAAAGGTATGTTAAATGCAATGATGGATGCTCAAGTTGGAGATGATGTTTTTAGAGAAGATCCTACTGTAAATAAACTTGAAAGACAGCTAGCTGAAATGTTTGGAAAAAAAGAAGCATTGTTTTTCCCAAGCGGCACTATGGCAAACCAAACAGCTATTAAATTACATACAAACCCCGGTGATCAAGTTATTTGTGATAAATATGCTCATATATATAATTATGAATCTGGAGGTGCTTCCTTTAATAGTGGTGTTTCGTGTAAATTATTAGATGTAAATAATGGCATGTTTACAGCACAAGATGTGGTAAATGCAATTAATCCAGATGCTTACTATTATAGTAAAACTAGCTTGGTTGAAATTGAAAATACAGCAAATAGGCGAGGAGGTAGTTGTTGGGATTTAGATGCGATAAAAAAGATAAAAACCGTTTGTGATGATAATAATTTAGGATTTCATTTAGATGGTGCTAGAATTTGGAATGCACTAGTTGCTAAAAACGAAAAAGCTAGTCAATATGGTGAAGTATTTGATACTATTTCTGTTTGTTTAAGCAAAGGATTAGGTTGCCCAATTGGTTCGGTTTTGATTGGAGATTCTAAAATAATGGAAAATGCCATAAGAATTCGCAAAATTTTTGGAGGGAATATGAGACAAGCTGGTTACTTAGCTGCAGCTGGGTTGTATGCTTTGGATAATAATATTCAGAGATTAAATGAAGATCACAAAAAGGCGAAGGAAATTGGTGATGTTTTAATAAACCTGCCAATTATAAAAGCAGTAGAACCTATCGATACCAATATAATTATTTTTGAATTAAACCCAGATATTAACGAACAAAAATTCGTTCAAAAATTAGCTAAAAATAACATTTTTGTTATTAGCATGGGTGGCAATAAATTAAGAATGGTTACACATTTAGATTATAATGATGATATGCATACAGAATTATTAAAACATCTAAAAAGTTAAGTATTACTTAAACATATCCAGCCCAGGAATATTGGGCATACCTTCTTTAGCAACAGAAGATAATTCATTTTCGTTAACTCGTGTAGCCTTTTTTATGGCTTTATTAAGAGTTAAAATTAAATAATCTTCCAGTTGTTCTTTGTCTTCGAGTAACGAGTCATCAATTTCAATAAACTTAATAGTCCTATTTGCAGTAAGGGTAACTTTAAGTTTATTATCATTAGTAGCTTCATCAATTAAAACAGTATCTAAACGCTTTTTGGTTTCTTCAACTTTTTTTTTGGTTTCTTTAAGTTTACCCATCATATTCATCATATCTCCAAACATAATTTTATAATTTTTGTTTTGCATTACAAAATTATTTAATTTTTCTATTTTTGATGACTTAAAATTTAAGAATAAAATACCTTTTTTTTGAAAAACGATATACAAGTTCCAAAAGCGAAAAAAATACCAAAAGAGTTGAAAATTCATAATGACTTAAGAATTGACAATTATTATTGGTTAAATGATAGGGATAACCCAGAGGTTATAGATTACTTGAATGCTGAAAACGCTTACACTAAAGCAATGATGAACCATACCGAAACTTTTCAAACTGAATTATTTGAAGAAATGAAAAGTAGAATTAAAGAGGATGATACTACGGTGCCCTATAAATTTAATGGATATTGGTACATAACACGTTATGAAAAAGGGAAAGAATATCCAATTTATATTAGAAAAAAAGAAAATTTAGAGGCTCAAGAAGAGTTGTTATTCGACTGTAATATTATGGCTGATGGTTATTCATATTTCAATCTAGGAAGTATCTCTATAAGCCCAGATAACAAACTTGCAGCGTATTCATACGATACTGTAAGTAGAAGGGAATATATCATTCAAATTAAAAATTTAGAAACAGGTGAAATTTTTACTGATAAAATATTAAACACAACAGGAAGAGCTACTTGGGCTAACGATAATAAAACTTTATTTTACACTACAAAAGATGAAGTGACTCTTCGTTCGCACAAAATTTTTAAGCATAAATTATATTCAAGTACTGATGAAGATACAGAGGTTTATCACGAGGTAGACGAAGCTTTCAATACATATATTTACAAAACAAAATCAAAAAAATATATAATTATTGGGTCTTCAAGCACATTATCTTCCGAATACCGTATTCTCAATGCTGATACACCAGATGCCCGTTTTAAAATTTTTCAAAAAAGAACCAAAAATTTAGAATATTCCATAGCGCATTATAATGATAGTTTTTATATTATTTCAAACACAGATGATGCTATAAATTTTAAAATTTCAAAAACTAACGAAAATAATACATCACGAAAGAATTGGGTAGATTTAATCCCTCATAGAAACACAGTTTTAATTGAAGATATAGAAATTTTTAAAGAGTATTTAGTAATTAACGAGCGTGAAAATGGGTTAAATAAATTACGTATTATAAGTTGGAATGGATTAGAAGATTATTATTTACCTTTTCATTCAGAAACATATACAGCCTATATTGGTAATAATACTGATTTTGAAAGTGATGAATTACGTTATGGATACAATTCTCTAACTGCACCTAGTTCAGTTATTGATTATAATTTTAAGACTAAAACGAGCGAAATAAAAAAAGAGCAAGAAGTATTAGGAAGTAAATTCTATAAAGAAAATTATGAATCTAAACGTATTTGGGCTCCTGCTAGAGATGGTCTGAAAGTGCCAATTTCTTTAGTTTATAAAAAAGGAATAAAGTTAGATGGAAGTAACCCATTACTGCAATATGCTTATGGTTCTTATGGTTCAACAATCGACCCTTCTTTTTCAACAATTCGCTTAAGTTTATTAGATAGGGGATTTGTATACGCTATTGCACACATTAGAGGTGGCGAATATTTAGGTCGTGATTGGTATGAAAATGGAAAATTACTCACTAAAATAAATACTTTTACTGATTTTATTGATTGTTCTAGATATTTAATTGAACTAAAATATACAACAAATAAGCACTTGTATGCTTATGGAGGTTCTGCAGGTGGTTTACTTATGGGTGCTATTATAAATATGAATCCAGAGTTTTATAATGGTATTTTGGCAGCAGTTCCTTTTGTTGATGTAGTGACAACCATGCTAGATGACACTATACCTTTAACAACTGGAGAGTATGATGAATGGGGAAATCCAAACGATGAAGTATATTATCATTATATGAAATCATATTCTCCATATGATAATATTCAACCTAAAGATTACCCCAATATGCTAATTACTACAGGCTTACATGATTCTCAGGTTCAATATTGGGAACCTGCTAAATGGGTGGCTAAACTTAGAGAGTTAAAAACAGATACAAATATATTATTGTTACAAACCGATATGGATTCGGGTCATGGTGGGGCTTCAGGACGTTTTGAAAGTTTAAAAGAGGTTGCCTTAGAATATGCCTTTTTGTTAGATTTAGAAGGAATCCATGGTTAATAAAAAAAAAAGTTTTATTTTTGACAGGTTTTGAACTGTTTTATTTCTTAAAAGGCAGTTTGTAAAAAGCGTTTATGAAACACAGAAATCAAGTTTTTGATAATGTATTAGATTTAGTAGGTAATACTCCACTTATTAAACTTAATAAAATAGCTTCCAAGTTTAAAGGTAACTTTTTTGCAAAAGTTGAATCTTTTAACCCAGGTCACTCATCAAAAGACAGAATAGCACTTTATATTATAGAACAAGCTGAAAAGAAAGGTATTCTTACTCCAGGCGATACTATTATAGAAACTACTTCTGGTAATACAGGTTTTAGTATTGCTATGGTAAGTATAATTAAGGGTTATGATTGTGTTTTGGCTGTAAGTTCTAAATCCTCTGCAGATAAAATAGATATGCTAAAGACAATGGGTGCTAAGGTATATGTTTGTCCTGCTCATGTAAGTGCAGATGATCCAAGGTCTTATTATCAAGTTGCTAAGAGATTACATGAAGAAATGAAAGGTTCGGTATATATAAATCAATATTTTAATGAATTAAATATCGATGCACATTACAAATCTACAGGTCCTGAAATTTGGAAACAGACTGAAGGTAAAATAACTCATTTAGTAGCTTGTAGTGGTACAGGAGGAACCATTTCTGGAACTGCTAAATATCTAAAAGAACAGAACCCAAAGATTAAAGTTATTGGAGTTGATGCTTTTGGATCTGTAATAAAAAAATATCATGAAACTAGAGAGTTTGATGAAAAAGAAATTTATCCATACAGAATAGAAGGTTTAGGTAAAAATTTAATCCCTTCTGCTACTGATTTTGATGTGATTGATAAATTTGTAAAAGTTACCGATGAGGAGAGTGCACACATGGCAAGATATATTGCGAAAACCGAAGGGATGTTTGTTGGTTATACTTCTGGAGCTGCTATGCAAGCTATAAAACAACTAGGGGAACTGGGTGAGTTTAATGAAAATGACAACATTGTAGTTATATTTCCTGATCATGGTTCACGATATATGAGTAAAGTTTTTAGTGACAAATGGATGAATGAACAAGGCTTTTTTGATAGTAAAAATGAAGCTGCTGCTCAAAATATTCAATATATTAAATAAGATAAGTATTAATTATAGACAAAATGGTGATTTGCTTTTAGTAAATCACCATTTCTTTTTTATTTTATTAATAATTGAGCAATAAAAATTATGTTCAAATCATTTAAATATTTAATTTTGCAGCAACTAACTAATACTAAGCTTTACTAAAATTATAACATTTTAATGTTTTCATTTCCTATTAAAGCACCATTTAGTTACAACTTAATTTAATAGCATAAGTTTACAATAAATGAAAGATTTATTTGAAAAAATTTATAAAGACAAAGGGCCATTAGGTAAATGGGCTTCTCAAGCAGAAGGCTACTTTGTGTTTCCTAAGTTAGAAGGAGAAATTTCAAACAGAATGAAATTTCAAGGAAAAGAAGTAATTACTTGGAGTATAAATGATTATTTAGGATTAGCAAATCATCCAGAGGTACGAAAAGTAGATGCTGCAGCAGCAGCTCAATATGGATCAGCTTATCCGATGGGAGCTAGAATGATGTCTGGTCATACAGATTTGCATGAAAAACTTCAAAATGAATTAGCAGCTTTTGTTAAAAAAGAAGCCGCGTATCTTCTAAATTTTGGATATCAAGGTATTTTATCCACTATTGATGCTTTAGTAGGTAAAGATGATATTATAGTGTATGATGTTGATGCTCATGCATGTATTATCGATGGTGTTCGTTTGCATATGGGTAAACGTTTTACATACAAACACAACGATGTTGAAAGTCTAGAAAAAAATCTTGAAAGAGCTACTAAAATGGCAGAGCAAACAGGTGGAGGGATTTTAGTGATTTCTGAAGGTGTTTTTGGTATGCGTGGCGAGCAAGGTAGATTAAAAGAAATTGTTGCCTTAAAGAAAAAATTTAATTTCAGATTTTTAGTTGATGATGCACACGGTTTTGGAACTCTTGGTGCAACTGGAGCAGGAGCAGGAGAAGAGCAAGGTGTGCAAGATGATATAGATGTTTACTTTGCAACATTTGCAAAATCCATGGCTAGTACTGGTGCATTTATTGCTGCCGACCAGGAGATTATAGATTATTTAAAATATAACTTACGTTCACAAATGTTTGCAAAATCATTGCAAATGACATTAACTGTTGGAGCATTAAAGCGTTTAGAAATGCTTAAAACAATGCCAGAATTAAAACAAAATCTTTGGAAAATAGTTGATGCTTTACAATCTGGATTAAAAGCTAGAGGCTTTGATATAGGTACAACTCAAAGTTGTGTAACACCAGTATATTTAAAAGGTAGTATTCCAGAGGCTATGGCTTTAGTTAGAGATTTACGAGAAAACTATGGTATTTTTTGTTCTATAGTTGTATATCCAGTAATCCCTAAAGGTTTAATATTATTAAGAATGATTCCTACAGCTACACACACTTTACAAGATGTTGAAGAAACTCTAGATGCTTTTGATGCAATTAGAGAGCGTTTAGACAATGGAACTTATAAGCGTTTATCTGCAGCTGTTATGGCAGCAATGGGTGAATAGAAATTATTTTATATCATAAAAAAACTCCAATTCAATTTGAATTGGAGTTTTTTTATGATATATCTTTTCTAAAAGTTTTTCTTCGTTTGTAAACTTCAGGATCAAAATGTTTCCATATTTGGTGTATGGCATAATTATCTTCTAACTCAGGTGTTCTAAAACAAGTTTCTATACCTTTTTCTGTAAATGTTTCGTAATATTCATTGAAAATTACCGCGTGTACGCCCTTATTTTGATAATCTGGATGAATCCCTATTAAGTAAAAAATAACATCTTTACTGTTCTTTTTTGCATTCAAAATATGTCTAAAGCCAAAGGGAAATAATTTTCCATTTGCTTTTTGTAAAGCTTTTGCGAAAGCAGGCATAACAATGGCAAAACCTACCATTTTATCATTTTTATCAACTACAAATTTGATATACTCAGGATTTACAAAACTGATAAATTTTTTTTTAAAATATTGTTTTTGAATATCATTTATAGCAACGAAAGACGATAATGACGAATAACTTTCATTAAATAAATCAAACATTTTATCAACATAAGGCATCACTTCCTTAGTTTTTGTAAGTTTTAATGCAGTAAGTTGATAGCGTTTTTTTATTAGTTCTTGCGCTTTATAAAAAAATTCTGGTTTTACATTTTTAAAAGGAAACTTACTTTCCGAATATGATTTTTCAATTACAAAATCAGCTGCTTCATAATGTTTAACATAGTATGAGTGGTTATACCAAGTTACCATAGGAGCTATAGATTCAAAACCCTCAGTCATAACACCAACTTTATCTAAATTCGAAAATCCGACAGGTCCCTCGGTATAATCTAAATTATTGGCTTTTCCAATGCTTTCTACTTTATTTAAAAGTGTTTGGGAAACTTCTAAATCATCAATAAAATCAAACCAACCAAAACGCATTTTCTTTTGGTTTTGTTCTTTAACTTCCAGCCAATTAATAATAGTAGCTATTCTGCCTACAATTTCATTGTTTTTATAAGCTAAAAACAACCTCGCCTCGGCATCATTAAAAACTGGATTTTCTTTTTTATTGAAGGTTTTAATTTCTTGACTTATAATTGGTGGAACCCAATATTTAGAATTTTTATATAATTTAAAAGGAAATTTAACAAATGCTTTTAAATCCTTTTTTGTAGTGACTTCTTTTAGTGTAATCATATTAAATATTAAAAGATCAATGCTTAATTATCAAAATCTATAACTTTCTTATTTCTTTTCTTTGCGTTCTTATCAGCATATTTATTGTCTTTTTTCTTCTTTCCTTTTCTATTTTGTCTTCTTTGAACTTCATCTTCTACAGAGTTACCATTGTCTAATTCTTTGTCTTTGTGAAAATCAAGTCTGTAAGATGCACCAAGCGTTAGATTTAAAACAGACGGCGTGTCTTTAGTATTAAAAGTTAGTGCAGTATCTAATTGAAAGTCTTTCCCCCATAAATAGGCCCCTCCAAATCTAAAAAGATTATCGGCATAAAAATCACTTTGAATACCTTGTGTCTCACCAAAAATCACCCATTTTGGATTGAATGCATGTGTTAGAGTTAAAATATATTGAAAATCTGATTGATTGGTTCCAATTCTATCTTTAATTAGGTTAACTACAAAAACCCAACCACCAGAGAAATTATTTTGTGCTGCTATCATGATTTTAGGGCTAAAACCTTCAACTCCAGGAGCTGTGTACGGATTAGCTTCTGTATCAAAATTAGCACCTAAATAAACAGCAACAGCTGGTATTAATGATTTCCAGTTAAAACGTTGATTAGCTTTCCAACTGTATAGATTAGTTTTTTCTTCTTCTAAATTTTTGTAAGGATCAAATATTAGATACTTAGCACCAATGGCTAAAAACTTAAAATTAGCACGGATATCTTCCGTTGAAAAAGAGGATGTTAAAGTTTTTGTATCTCTTTGGAAAGTTCCTTCAACATTTAATTCTAATTCCTCGAATAAAAAGCCATAACGAGCTGCAAAATCAACTCCAAAACCAGAAACCTCGGTAGCAGGAACAGGTATCCTTTTTTCGTTTACTAAATATGGGCCAACTTCAAATTGTACCACATTAGTGCCAACAGAAAAAGCACTTCTAGAAACCCCTGGACGATTAGAATTTATAACATCTGTATATTGACTAAAACCAGTTTGAGTTAAAAAAACAAATAATAAAAATAAGATAGATTTATATGGGTTCATAATTTATAAATTTTAGTATCACTTTTTGATTTTCACAAAATGCTTTTCAAATATAGATATTTTATAATTTTTTTATCATTTTTGAAGGTTTTTTAAATAATTAGATTTGTATTTTTGTTTTAATTCTAATTAAATATTTTAATAATGGGTTTATTAAGAACCATATTTTTTATTGTTTTATTTTATTATATTTTAAGGGTACTTTCTAGATTATTTTCACCTTATTTAATCAAATTTGTTGCCAAAAAAGCTGAAGAACGCTTTGGAGGTCAATTCGGACAGTTTCAAAAAGAACAGCAAGAAGCAAAATCTAAAAAAGAAGGTGAAGTAACAATCGATAAGATGCCTAAAACCAAAACTTCAAATAAAGATGTTGGTCAGTATGTAGATTACGAAGAAATTGATTAATTTTCAAAATCATTTTTCTTAAAAATATTTCATGCAATTTTCCATAAAAAAAATACTTCCTCACTTATTAGTATTATTAGGATTTATAATCCTTTCATTAGCTTATTTTAATCCTGTTTTAAAGGGTAAAGAAATTTATCAAAATGATATTGTGCAGTTTATTGGTATGAGTAAACAACAAAAAAATTTTAAAGAAAAGACAGGAGAAGAAACCTATTGGACAAATAGTGCTTTTGGGGGTATGCCAACGTATCAATTAGGGGCAAAATATCCAAACAACTATATTAAAAAACTTGATTTAACTTTAAGATTTTTACCAAGACCAGCAGATTATTTATTTCTTTACTTGCTTAGTTTTTATATTCTTTTACTAGTTTTAAAAGTAGATTTTAAGCTTGCTACTCTTGGTGCCATAACCTTTGGTTTTTCAACATATTTAATTATCATATTAGGTGTAGGGCACAATAGTAAAGCGCACGCTATTGCTTATATGCCCTTAGTTTTAAGTGGTATTTTACTTGTCTTCCAAAAAAGATATACTGGTGGGTTTTTATTAACCACAATAGCCATGGGCTTAGAGTTGGTGGCAAATCATTTTCAAATGACTTATTATTTGATGTTTTTGGTAATTATTTTAGGTATAGCCTATTTAGTTGATGCTTTTAAAAAGAATATATTACCACATTACTTTAAATCTTTAGGAATATTGATTGTAGCAGTTATACTATCTGTAGGTTTAAATGCTACTAACATTTTAGCCACTAAAGAGTATGTAAAGGAGAGTAAGCGAAGTAAAAGCGAACTCACCATTAACCCTGATGGTTCAACCAAAGCAGTAACTTCTGGTTTAGATAGAGATTATATAACTCAATTTAGTTACGGGATTTCTGAAACATTTAACTTGTTTATACCAAGATTTATGGGTGGTGGAAATAGTGAAGATATTGGTAAAGATTCTGCTACTTATGAAGCCTATAGAAAATTAGGAGCAACCACAACACAGGCAGCCCAAGAGGCAAAACGTGCACCTATGTATTGGGGTGAACAACCTATTGTTGAAGCGCCTGCTTATGTTGGTGCCACTGTATTGTTTTTGTTTGTATTGGGCTTGTTTTTAGTAAAAGGTAGATTGAAATGGTGGCTTCTTGGTGGAACTTTTTTTTCTTGGATTTTATCTTTGGGTAAGAATTGGTTTTTCGTTACTAATGCCAAGCCCGATAGTAATCCAATAACAAATTTCTTCATTGATCACGTGCCACTTTATGATAAATTTCGAGCAGTAACTTCAATACAGGTTCTTTTAGAATTGTGTATTCCCGTTTTAGCCATTTTTGCGTTAGTTAGATTGTTTAACGATTTTGAAAAGAAAGAGGATAAGATAAAGGCTTTAAAATATACTACGATAATTACAGGTGGTTTAGCTTTAATGTTCTTACTCTTTAAAACTTCGTTTGACTTTATTGGAATTGATTTTGTTGGTGTTAATGATGGTTTTTATCGTCAGAATTATGGGCAAGAGTTTATTGATGCAATAAAACAAGATAGAAAATCCATTTTTACTCAAGATACTATCAGAACACTGATTTTAGTTTTTCTTTCAGCTGGAACTATTTTTATGTTCTTAAAAGATAAATTAAAAGAAACATTATTAGTTTTTGTATTTGGGGTTCTTATTCTTTTTGATTTAGTTGGTGTTGATAGACGCTATGTAAATAATGATGATTTTGTTTCCGGAATAGCAATGAGTAAACCTTTTCAGGCTAATGAAATTGATAAAGAAATTTTAAAAGACACTTCGCATTTTAGGGTATTCGATCTAGTTTCTGGACCATCTAAACCATCTTACTTCCATAACTCATTAAATGGTTACAATGCTGCTGAATTAAGACGTTACAGTGAAGTTTTTGATTTTTATGTGCGTCAGAATAACATAAACGTGCTGAACATGTTAAACACCAAGTACATTATCGCACAAGATGAAAATGGTGGTGTATTTAAGTTTGAAAACGAACAAGCAAATGGTAATGCTTGGTTTGTTAACTTATTGGAAAAAGTAACTACTGCTGATGAAGAAATTAAAGCATTAGACTCCTTGGATAATAAAAATAAGGCAATTTATAGTGTTTCTGTGTTATCTAAAATGAAAAATTATAAAACTAATTTTAATGTAGATTCATCAGCAACTATCAAACTTATCGAATTTAAACCAAACTATTTAAGATACGAAACTGATAATTCAAATGATGGTTTTGTGGTGTTTTCAGAGATTTATTATCCAATAGGTTGGAAAACGTTTATAAATGGCAAAGAAACTAATCACATACAGGTTGATTATATTTTAAGAGGAATGGAAGTTCCAGCAGGAAAACATATTATTGAGTTTAAGTTTGAGCCTGATGTTGTTAAAACAGGAAGTAAAATTTCGTTGGCTACTTCAGTTTTACTGGGTTTACTTTTAATTGTTGGATTATTATACGAGTTTAAGAAGACTAAAAGTGTCTAAAAAGGTGCTCATCATAACATATTATTGGCCACCAGCAGGTGGTCCAGGTGTTCAACGTTGGTTAAAGTTTGTAAAATATTTGCCAGAGTTTGGTATGGAACCTATAGTTTATATTCCAGAAAATCCAAATTATCCAATTTTAGACCATTCATTAATGTCTGAGGTTTCTAATAAAATTATCATCTTAAAACAACCTATAAAAGAGCCTTATAAATTAGCCCGGTTATTCTCGAAGAAAGCTTCAAGAACAATTAGTAAAGGCATTATTTCAGAACAGAAAAAGCAAAGTTTTATTGAAAAATTGATGCTGTACATTCGTGGAAATTTTTTCATTCCTGATGCACGTAAAAATTGGGTTAATCCATCTATAGCATTTCTTGGAAATTACATAGTTAATGAGCATATTAATACTATAATAACTACGGGTCCGCCACATAGTTTACATCTCATTGGATTAAAACTTAAAGAATCACTAGGAGTGAAGTGGTTAGCTGATTTTAGAGATCCTTGGACAACCATTGGATATCATAAGCAATTAAAATTAACTCAAACTTCGAGAAACAAACATAAAGCACTAGAAAAGTCTGTTTTAAATATTGCTGATCAAATTATTGTTACGAGTTTAAACACTAAAATTGAATTTCGAAACATTACAAATAGCCCGATTGAAGTAATTACTAATGGATATGATATTGAGACATCAGTTGATTTCGAAATCGATTCAAAGTTCACTTTATCTCATATTGGGTCTTTGCTTTCAAAAAGAAATCCTGAAGTTTTATGGAAAGTTTTAAGTGAACTTGTAAATGAAAATGAAAGTTTTTCAAAAGATTTTCAATTAAATTTCATTGGCTCAATCAGTGAAAATGTTTTAAAATCTATTGATAATAATAGTTTAAGTAATTATATAGATAATATAGGATATATTTCACATAAAGAAGCTATTAAGTTTCAAAAAAAGTCTCAAGTATTATTGCTAATTGAGATAGATTCAGAAGAAACTAAAGGCATTATCCCAGGTAAATTATTTGAATATATGATTTCTAACAGACCTATTATTGCTTTGGGACCAAAAGGATCTGATGTTGAGAAAATTATTAAAGAAACTAACACAGGTAACTACTTTAATTACGATGATTACAAACAATTAAAAACAATTATATTAGAACATTATAAAGCATATCAAAATAAATCATTACAAAGTAACGCAATTGGTTTACAAAAATATCACAGAAAGGTACTTACAGAATCGCTTTCAAAATTACTATAATGGGGATAGTAGCTTCACAATCATTTAAAAATATCATTTCAACCTATTTAGGGTTCTTTATAGGTGCTTTAAACACTCTGTTTCTTTTTACCAAATTTTTAAGCGACGATTATTATGGTATGGTAGGTTACATCTTCTCGTTAGCTAATGTAATTATGCCATTAATGGCCTTTGGCGTTCACAATACCTTGGTTAAGTTTTACACAAGTTTTAAAACTAGAGTAACATTAAATAGTTTTTTAACTTTTATGCTTTTTTTACCAATATTTTTCATTACACCAATAAGTTTATTGACTTATTTATTTTATGAAAACATAGCTGATTTCCTTTCAAGTAAAAACACAATTATAAAAAATTACGTATGGCACACTCTAATTATTGCGACCGCTTTAGCTTATTTTGAAGTATTTTTTGCCTGGGCTAAAGTACAGATGCTTACAGTTTTTGGGAACTTTATGAAAGAAGTATTCCATAGAGCAGGAGTAACGATTCTTTTGTTTTTATTGCATTTTAAATGGCTGAACTTAGAGCAATTTATGTGGGCTTTAGTAATAGTTTATGTTTTACGAATGCTAATAATGCTTTTCTATGCATTTAGTAACAAACTACCAGTTATCACCTTTAAAAAAGTTAATAATTTAAGCGCTATTTTAAAGTATTCATTCTTAATAATTATAGCAGGTTCTATAGCTACAGTACTTTTAGATGTTGATAAAGTGATGCTTGGATTTTATATTGATATTAAAGAGATTGCTTATTATAATGTTGCTATTTTTATTGCTATAGTTATCGCTGTACCGCAACGTTCTATGCACCAAATATTATTGCCACTATCTGCTAAATATTTAAATGATAGGGATTTTGATTCTTTAGGAGATTTATACAAAAAAAGTTCACTAAATTTATTTATAGTAAGTGGTTTTATTTTTTTGTTAATCATATTAAATATAAATGAGCTTTATTTAATTATTCCAGAGCAATTTAATAATGGATTGTTTGTTGTATTAATTATAAGTCTTTCAAAACTTTATGACGCCCTATTAGGAAGTAATAATGCTATATTGTTTAATAGTGATTATTATAGAATGGTACTTGTTATGGGTATTATTTTGGTGGTTTTAATGGTTTTTTTGAATATACTTTTTATACCGCTTTATGGAATAAATGGGTCTGCTATTGCTACATTTTTAGCCATATTTATCTATAATACCATTAAATTGGTTTTTGTTTATAAGAAATTTAAAATATTTCCTTTCACCATTTATACAATAAAAATAGCCGTTTTAATATTATTAAGCACATTGCTATTTTATTTCTGGGAATTTCCATTTAATCCCTTCATTAATATTGCTCTTAAATCCTTATTGATATCACTTGTTTATATTTTCGTCGTTTTTAAATTCAACTTTTCTGAGGATATTTCTAAGCTTTTAAAAAAATATTTGAAACTTAAATAAATGTTAAGAAAAGTAAATTATTAAAAAGAGAAAACCCCACGATGTCGCTTTGAGGCAAACATATCGTAGGGCTTTCCAAACTAACCAACCAAATTTTTACGATCTTCTTTTAGTATTTGTCGATCTGTTATTGTTGCTAGAATTACCTCTACTTTCTGTAGCTGTTAGTCTGCTGCTTTGTGTATATCTAGTAACAGTTCGTTCTTCAGTTTCAGGTTTTTGTTTACTTACAGTACGTTGTGTTACTTGCGTATTTCTAGTGTTATTATCATTTGTATTATATCTACGTGTATTTATATTATTTGGTTTTTCTATACGCGTATTATTTTCTCTACGAGACTCCGTTCTGGTATTTGAACTATTAACATTCGATCTAATTGTTGTGTTAACGCTCTGTCGTGTTCTATTATTATTATTAGTTACTCTAGATTGGTCTCTATCTGATGAATTTCTTACAGAATTATTTCCTCTAACGTCATTTCTAGAAAAATTCGAGTTGTTTTGAGCAACCCTTCTAGAATTAGCTACGGTATTTACTTGTGTAACATTTCTATTACTTCTATTTACAGTTGCATAATTTATGTTTCTTACAACATTATCGCCACGTCTACTAGCAATGGCAGTTCTAGGTCTAAAATTATTATAAAACGGTCTGTTGTAAACATATCTCACTGGATTATAAAATTGTCTGTAAGGTCTATTATACACAACACAATAATCAAATGTTGGAACACTATAAAAACGGTGCCATGGTCTAAAAACGTATCCTCTGTTATAAACATTGATAAATCCAGTGTGATGAGTAAATACATTATACCTGTTATAATGAACAAATAAACCACCTACTCGAGACATATACCCAAAATTGTTATATAAGATATTAATGTTGCCAACTTGGTTTACGCGACCATAATAATCATAAAAAATTGGTGTGTTTTCAATTTGAATGATGGCTCCAAATTCATCATACTGCACAAAAGCATTATAATCGAAACCCGAGTTGAAACTGATGTTTACATTTGGAGAACCAATTGATACATTTAAATTCGAATTGTTTCTTAAAATATTAAAATCGAATTGTCCATCACGGAAAACCGAGAATTCAATACCATCCTCAACAAATATGAAAGAGTTGTCATAACCGCCATAATAAGTTGATGAACTATTAGTAATGATGTTGGTTGTGTCTGCATTAACTGTAAATCCTGATAGGACTAAACTGGCTAATAAAAATAAATACTTTTTCATAATTTCTAGTTTTAATTGTGATACGATAATATATTTACAAACAGCGTGCCAAAAATATAAAATATGCTTCAAACCCTTTTAAACACTAATTAAATAGTTTTTTTTAATTTTGAAAAACTATCTAAACTAACTAGATATAGTATTTGAAATTTTAAAAATTTTTCACTTTTATTATTTAAATTAAATCCAATAAAAAAATCCTCAAAGTTTTTAAACTTCAAGGATTATCATTTTAACTAATAACAATTAAATCAAATTATCTTTTATTCTTCTTTTTGGTTTTTGTTTTTCCATTTTGTTTGTAGAAATAAAAATCCTCATCATAATAATTGATTATTGCTTTCTCTATCAATATCAACACTGTTATTATAATTATTAAATCGATTTGAGCTATTTATAACGCCTCTTGTGTTTGTAATTTCTCCCCATTTGTTATACTTAACTTGTAATCCTCCAACTTGTGTAACTAATATGCTATTTCCTCTGCTATAGTTTGTAAAAACAGAACCTGCACGTGTAATATTTCCGTATATTATAATTTAAAATAACATTACCAATACGTCTCACTTTTCCATCACGGTCTCTAATTATAGAAAAACCTCTATTAATATTTATATCCGAAAATTGAATATTTGTATTTGGCCCTCTAAACGAAGCATTTATATTATTTCTTCTCGAATTATTATTATAATATTCGTTGTCATAAAAGCCTGTATTCGTATTAAAGTCAAAACTTCCATCAGGAAAAATTAAAAATTCTATTCCTCGTTATACAAATACAATAGGTTGCACAAAACGATGTTGTTTGGATTTTACCAATTGATTATTTGATGCTCTTTCTAATTGTGCATTAACTGATGCGGTTGTTAATCCTATTAACAAGCTTGCAAATAATAGTAATGTTCTTTTCATAATTATAGGATTTTATATTTTGCCTACTCTTTAGTTTTTAGGCTTACGCTCTTGTATAATAGTTTAAATTTGTATGCCAAAAATGTAAGTTATTGATTATCAATTTTATATTATTCAGGTATTCTAATTTCTTTTTTATATTTTTATAATAATCAATCAAACTTCATGGAAAATAAAACCATTAATTGTGCTAATTGCGAAAAAGAATTTGAGGCAGGTTTTGAATTTTGTCCGCACTGTGGTCAAAAAACAAACGAAAATTTAACTTTAGGGGTGCTTTTTTATAATACCATAAGTAACTATTTTTCCTTTGATGCTAGGTTTTTTAAGAGTTTTATTCCACTAATGTTTAAACCTGGGTATTTAGCTCAAAAATTTTTAGAGGGTAAACGTTTGTTGTTTTTACATCCTGCACAAATGTATCTTTTCATATCTGTAGTTTTCTTTTTTATTATTTCGTTTACTGTACAAGATTTTGCAAGTAAAACAGATGCTGCTTTAAAAAAGGATTTTGATAACGCTTTTGAAGAAGAAGTTTTAGATTCTTTAAATATTAAAAAACAAGAAATTGATTCCGTAAAGGTTGCTGAAATAATGAAGCCTTTAAGGGATAATAAGAAGTTTTTAGGTATTAAAGAAGAAGATTTACAAAAAGCAGATTCAATTATTAAATATGAATCAAATAAACCTGTAAATTTAAATTCATCTTTCGATTTTAATCAAAAACAAATAGACTCCTTAATTGCTTCAGGCTCTGACGATAGTTTGATTTACAAAGAAATGGGATTGGATGAAAGTGCTGGATTTTTTAAACGCAAGTTTTACGAACAAATGCTTAAATTTTATAAAACCAGAGGTCTATCACCTATGATTAATACGTTTTTTAACAGTATACCGATAGCTATGTTTTTTTTATTGCCATTTTTTGCACTGTTGCTCAAGTTTTTTTACTTTAACAAAGGAGTCTATGCGCACCATTTAGTATTTAGCTTTTACTATTTTTCCTTTTTGTTTATGGTTTTTAGTTTAATTTTTGGAATAAACAGATTTTGGGACATACCAGATTGGATAGACTGGCTTATGGCATTATCAACGTTTGTTTATTTGTTTTTAGGTATAAAACGTTTTTACAAACAGCATTGGTTTTTAAGTTTATTTAAAAGCGGTGTTATCTCTTTTGTTTTTCTATTATTGGTAATGCCTTTAGCTTTTTTAATTCTAACAGGTTTTTCATTTTTGTTTTACTAGTAATTTATTTTAGAAGTCTTTACAATTTATCTTTTAGATACTTACCAGTTTCTGAAGCTTTAATTTTTACGATGTCTTCTGGAGTTCCTTTAGCTACAAGGTTTCCGCCATGTTCTCCACCAGTTGGTCCTAAATCAATAATATAATCGGCGCATTTAATAAGCTCTAAATTATGTTCTACAACAATAATGGAATGACCATTTTCTATTAATGCATTAAATGATTTCAATAATTTTTGAATATCATGAAAATGTAAGCCTGTTGTAGGTTCATCAAAAATAAAAAGGGCTTTATCTTTATTGTTTCCTTTTCCTAAAAAAGATGCCAATTTAATACGTTGGGCTTCACCCCCAGAAAGGGTGGAAGAACTTTGACCTAAAGTAACATAACCCAACCCTACATCTTGAAGTGGTTGTAGTTTTGTTTGGATTTTAGTTTGTTTATTTACTTCAAAAAAATCAATAGCATCATCAATAGTTAAATTTAAAATATCATCAATATTTTTATTAGCAAAAGTAACTTCAAGTACTTCTTTTTTAAAGCGTTTCCCTTTACAAGTTTCACACTCTAAATGGACATCTGCCATAAATTGCATTTCAATTGTTACTTCGCCTTCACCCTTACAAGTCTCACAACGTCCGCCATCAACGTTAAACGAAAAGTGTTTAGCTTGATAGTTTCTTATAGCGCTTAGTTTTTGTTTAGAAAACAAAGATCTAATATCATCATAAGCTTTAATATATGTTACAGGGTTTGATCGAGAGGAACGACCAATCGGGTTTTGATCAACAAATTCAATATGTTTTATATTGCTAAAATTGCCTTCTAACGAAGAAAAATGACCAGGTTTATCACCAAAATCAGTTAGCTTTTTTTGAATTGCAGGATATAAAATTTTCTTTACTAAAGTGCTTTTCCCACTTCCAGAAACGCCTGTTATAACGGTTAACATACCTAGTGGAAAACTTACATTTATATTTTTTAAATTGTTCTCTCGGGCTCCAATAATATCTATTTTATATTTTGAAGTTCTTCGTTTTTTAGGTACTTCAATTCTTAAGGTTTCATTTAAATATTTAGCCGTTAAAGAGTTAGAAGCTAAAATGTCATTATAAGTACCATGTGCCACTACGTGTCCGCCAAAAGTTCCGGCTTCAGGACCTATATCTATAATACTATCTGCAGCTTTCATAATATCTTCGTCATGTTCAACTACAATAACAGTGTTTCCTAAATCACGTAATTGTTTTAAAACTAAAATCAAACGCTCTGTGTCTTTTGGATGAAGTCCAATGCTAGGTTCATCTAATATATACATAGAGCCAACTAAACTGCTACCTAAAGATGTGGCTAAATTGATACGTTGACTTTCACCTCCAGAAAGGGTGTTCGATTTTCTATTTAATGTTAAATAATCTAATCCAACATTACTAAGAAAAAGTAATCGGTTGTTAATTTCTTTTAATAATCTATTAGCAACTTTTAAATCATAATAACTTAACTCAAGTTGATTAAAGAAATTTGCTAATCTATCCAAAGGCATTTCAACTAAATCCGTAATAGTTGCGCCCGAGATTTTAACATAATTAGCTTCAACGCGTAAGCGTTTGCCATTACAAGTTTTACATTTTGTTTTTCCACGATAACGAGATAGCATCACTCGATTTTGAATCTTGTAAGCTTTTGACTCTAATTCTAAAAAAAAAGTATTTAGGCCTTCAAAGTATTGATTTCCATCCCAAATAAGTTGTTTTTGTTGCTCACTTAATTTGAAATAGGGTTTATGAATAGGGAAATCAAATTTATGAGAATTATTAACTAGTTGGTCTCTATACCAACTCATGCTTTCTCCTCGCCAAGGAAATATAGCATTTTCGTAAACGGAAAGCCCCGTATTTGGTATAACTAAATCATCATCAATACCAATAATATCTCCATAACCTTCACATTTTGGACAAGCACCATAAGGATTATTAAAACTGAATAAATGCACATTTGGTTCTAAAAAACTCATGCCATCTAATTCAAATTTATTACTAAAATGACGTTGTTTATTATCTGTTAAAGTTTCTATGTAGCATTCTCCTTTGCCTTCAAAAAAAGCAGTTTGAACAGCATCTGCTAAGCGATTAAAAAAATCTTCTTCATTTTTAATGATGATTCTATCTACTACAAGTAGAATAGTATCTTTATGGTTAATGTTTTTAGCTTCGTCAATTCTAACCACTTCTTCATTTACCTTTAAACGTGCATAACCCTGCTGATTTAAAGTTTTTATTTTATCCTGAATAGTTCTACCTTCTTCCAAATAAATAGGAGCGAGGAGCAATAGTTTTTTACCTTCAGAAAATGATTTTAAATAATTTAAAACATCAGATACGGTATCTTTTTTTATTTCATCTCCAGAAATAGGCGAATAGGTTTTACCAATTCTAGCAAATAACAATTTTAAGTAATCATAAATTTCAGTTGTGGTTCCAACAGTAGAGCGCGGATTTGTGGAATTTACTTTTTGTTCAATCGCTATAGCAGGAGCAATTCCTTTAATGTAATCTACTTTTGGTTTATTTAATCTTCCTAAAAACTGCCTAGCATAACTAGACAAACTTTCAACGTAACGTCTTTGTCCTTCAGCGTACAAAGTATCAAAAGCTAAACTAGACTTCCCAGAACCTGATAACCCTGTGATAACTACCAATTTATTTCTTGGGATGACAACATCAATATTTTTTAGGTTATGAAGTTTAGCACCTTTAATGATGATATTTTCTTTAGGATTTACTTCAGAAATGTTAGTATTCATAGGCTTTTACAGGAAATCGAATCGCAAAGATACTATAAGTATTTCAGCATTTAAAATACATGCCAACTAAAATATTTGTTAAAAAAAAGTTCAATTTTTTGTTTTTTAGGAATGATTGTTGTTATATTTGATGATATATTATTCATTTTAATTAATACTTGCCTATAGCACAACATTACTTTTAAACTATTTAATCCCAAGCAAAGAAGCCCACTTCTAAGCATTAAAAGTAATTATTATGCAAAACGAACTTATTTCAGATGCTACATTAGTTAGCAATTATATTAAAGGTGAAGAAAGTGCTTTAGAAACTCTTATTATTAGGCACAAACAAAAAATTTATAGTTTTATTTACTCTAAGGTTTACGATAGAGATGTAGCGGAAGATATTTTTCAAGATACTTTTATTAAAGTTATCAAAACACTCAAGCGAGGTACTTACAATGAAGAAGGTAAATTTTTACCATGGGTAATGAGAATTTCTCATAATCTAGTTATTGATTTCTTTAGAAAAAACAATAGAATGCCAAAATTTGATAATACTGGTGATTTTAATATTTTTTCTGTTTTAAGTGATACAAGTTTAAATGCTGAAAAAAGCATTATTAAAGAACAAGTTGAAAATGATGTAAGACGTTTGGTTGATGAACTACCTGAAGATCAAAAAGAAGTATTATTAATGCGAATTTATAACGATATGAGTTTTAAGGAGATATCTGATAAAACGGGTGTTAGTATCAATACGGCTCTAGGAAGAATGCGATATGCATTAATTAATTTGAGAAAGATTATTGATAAGCATCATATTGTTTTAACTAATTAATACAATAAATTAAATTTGGTTGCGTTATTGATTTAAATTAACCCTTAAATTAATAAAATGGCGAAAATTTACTCTAAAAAAAAATCCTCAAAAAATTCAAATGATTTAGAACCGAATGAGGAAACGGTTAAATTTCTTATTAATTATTCAAAGGCTTTGAGTGTTATAAATTGTAATAATATGAAGTTTGAAGCACTTCTTAACTAAGTTTACAAAAGTCCTAATAAACTATATTATTAGGACTTTTTTGTTTTCATATAATCATTTAAAACAGATTGTCTCCCAATAGTTTTAGTAATAATATCTTTTTCTAAATCCCAGCCTCTTGCCTGTGAATATTCTCTACCGTACCAAATAATTTGAAGGTGTAAGTCGTTCCATAATTCTTTTGGAAAGAGTCTTTTTGCATCTTTTTCTGTTTGAACCACGTTTTTACCATTGGTTAAATTCCATCGATACATTAATCTATGTATGTGCGTGTCAACAGGAAATGCAGGAACTCCAAAAGCCTGAGACATCACTACGCTAGCCGTTTTGTGTCCAACAGCAGGAAGTTCTTCTAAAGCTTCGAAACTTTGAGGCACTTGCCCTTCATGTTTTTCAATCAGTATTTTTGAAAGTCCATGAATACCCTTGCTTTTCATTGGTGATAATCCTACAGGTTTTATAATCTCTCTTATTTCTTCAACGGTAAGCTTAATCATATCATAAGGATTATCAGCTCTTTTAAATAACAAAGGTGTTATTAGATTAACTCTTACATCGGTACTTTGAGCAGACATTAAAACTGCAATTAATAATGTGTACGGGTCTTTATGGTCTAAAGGAATGGGGATTTCTGGATATAAATTATTTAAGGTTTTTATAACAAAGTTTACCTTTTCTTTTTTAGTCATTAATCGTATTTTTGTTAAAAATCAAAGTTAATACTATGAAAACATTAAAACAAGGTGATGCTGTACCTAATTTTACAGCAAAAGATGAACAAGGAAATAAGGTTGCATTAAGCGATTATAAAGGAAAAAAACTTATTGTGTTTTTTTACCCTAAGGCTAATACGCCAGGTTGTACCGCTGAAGCATGTAATTTAAGAGATAATTATGCAGAGTTACAAGAAAAAGGTTTTGAATTATTAGGTGTTAGTGCGGATTCTGAAAAGCAACAAGCTAATTTTAAAAATAAATATGAATTTCCTTTTCCTTTATTGGCTGATGATGATAAAACGGTAATTAATACGTTTGGAGTTTGGGGACCAAAAAAGTTTATGGGAAAAGAATATGATGGTATCCACAGAATGACTTTTTTAATTAATCAAAATGGTATAGTAGAAAAGGTTATTGATAAAGTAAAAACAAAAGACCACGCTGCCCAAATATTGGAATAAAAAAAAGCGACTATAATTTATAGTCGTTTTTTTTACTTATTGAATTTTCGTTTTCTACTTAATGTCAGAGGTCTTCTTGTATAGCCAAATAATCTGTAGTCTTTGATTAAGTCAGCTGTTCCTTCTGGAACCATATCTTCCCAGCCATCTTGTCCGCTTGTTATTTTTTGAAGTATTTCTCTAGAGAATATATTCATGATACTTTTATCATAATCTTCAATATCTATAACTTTACCATTATACTTAAAGAATTTGTAAAGCTCTTTCATTCTCGGATATACCTTTAGATTTTCACTGGTTATTAACTCACCACTTTGGGAATCAAACATTGGGTACAAATAAACTTTTAAATCTTTAAAGAATAGTTTACCAAAAGCTTCAAGAATACCTCCACTGATGTGTCGATAATATTTTTCATCAAATATATCCACCAAATTACTCACTCCCATAGCTAAACCCATTCTAGCTTTTGTATAGTTTGAAAAATATTCAACTACTTTGTAATATTCTTGGAAATTTGATATCATTACTGATTGTCCTAAAGAGCAAAGTAAATCTGCTCTATCTATAAAATCTTGCTCGTCAATTTCGCCTTCAGCTCTAAGATTGGATAAGGTTATTTCAAATACAACTACGGTTTTATCTTTGTCAACTTTATTTTCTTTAATAAACATATTATATGATTTCTCATACATTGCCATGTTTACTTTAGTTACTGGTCTAAAACTACCTCTAAGTGCGAGAATGTTTTTCTTGTAGAATATTTTAGCTGGCAGCACGTTTGTTCCATCGGGTCCAAACATTACTGCATCAGTCATACCATTTTTAACCAACTGTAAACTCATCAATCTGTTATCTACATTTTTGAAAACAGGACCAGAGAAATTGATAGTGTCAATTTCTACTTGATCTTTATCTAAATGGTCATATAAATATCTCAATAATTTTTTTGGCTCATTGTATTTGTAAAAAGCACCGTAAATTAGGTTTGTGCCAAGAATACCTAAAGTTTCTTGCTGTAATCTAGCATCAGTTTCCTTAAATCTAATATGTAAAATTATTTCATTGTAATCCCCTTTAGCGTCAACTTGGTATTTGATACCAACCCATCCATGACCTTTAAATTGTTTAGCAAAATCTATGGTAGCAACAGTGTTAGCATAGGTGAAAAATATTTTATTAGGATGTTTATCTCTTGTTAGCCTATTTTCCATAAGACCCATTTCATGGGTAAGCATTTTACGTAAACGAGCTTCTGTTACATAACGACCATCATCTTCAGCTCCATAAACAGCGTCACTAAAATCTTTATCATAAGCGGACATGGCTTTAGCTATAGTCCCTGATGCACCACCAGCTCTAAAAAAATGTCTACAAGTCTCTTGACCTGCTCCAATTTCAGCAAATGTTCCGTAAATATTTTCGTTTAAATTTATGCGAAGTGCCTTGGATTTTAAAGAAGGAATGTCATCAAATTCTTTATCTCCCTTTATGGTAATTTCCATATCAATTTATAGGTTATAGCTAATAATTACAAAGGTATTAAATAACTATAGGAAACAAAAAAATAAACTTATTTTTGTATTAAACTTAACACAAATTTGAAAATAACATTTCTTGGTACTGGTACTTCTCAAGGCATTCCAATTATTGGAAGCAAACATCCTGTTTGTTTAAGTGATGACATAAAAGATAAACGTTTACGCGTGTCTGTATTGGTAGAATGGGATGATTATACTTATGTAATTGATTGCGGGCCTGATTTTAGATATCAAATGCTAAGAGCCAAATGCGATAGAATTGATGGTATTATTTTCACGCATGAACACTCTGATCATGTTTTAGGATTTGATGACATTAGACCTTTTTATTTTAGACAAGGCGAAATACCAATTTACGCGCACAAAAGGGTTTTAAAGGAGTTAAACAAACGTTTTGATTACGTTTTTGAAACCGAAAATAAATATCCCGGAGCGCCAACGGTTATTGAGAACAGGATTAAAAACAAACCATTTCGATTAAAAAACTTAACAGTAATCCCGATTAACGGCAAACATGATAAGTTGCAAGTTTTTGGTTTCCGATTTAATGATTTTGCATATTTAACCGATATGAAAACTGTTAAAAATAAAGAAATAGAGAAGTTAAAAGGTGTTAAAGTATTAGTAATTAATGCTTTACGAATTAAACCTCATAGATCACATTTTAATTTAGAAGAAGCTTTACAATTTATTAAAAAAGTAAATCCAGATGTTGCTTATTTAACCCATATTAGTCATTTGCTAGGATTTCATGAAGAAGTTGAGCAAATATTACCTAAGAATGTTTTTTTAGCATACGACGGCTTACAAATAACTATTTAATTTAAAAAAATGAAACAAAGAATTTTAACTTATCTATTTGTATTTTCAATTTTATTAATCATTTTTCAATTTGTAAACTCTAAACGTGTTTTTGAAGATATGAATAATAAATTAGGGAATTATAAAAGTCAATTAGAAAAATATAAAGATTCTGTTTTAGTACTTGAAAGAGATGTGGCTGAAGCGTCTCATTTTAATTTAGAAAGAAATGAAGATGCCATTAGTTATTTTGAAAATCAGGATTACAATATAGATGAGTTAATTCCTTTTATAAAAGACGAGTTATATAAATTAAACGAGGTTAAAGGAGACCATCCAATTGTGCCATATGCTGCTAGTGAAGGTAGAAAAATGTTAATAAACACCGTGAAAATGTTAAATCATAAATGGATAATTGCAGATTTTTCAGATGGTCAATATTGGGGAGAAATATTTTTAACTTATGAAATAACAGATAATAAACAGTTAAAATTCAATTTGGTTGAATATTTCTTATATCCGTTTGATAAATAATTATTTGATTTTGTAAGCTACGCCCTTTTGTTTTTTTGTTTCTCCTACATAAGAATACTCAAAAGTGTATGAAGAATCTGTTGTCGTTAAGATTTTTAGGTGAATATCTTTTTTTTCAGCCATATTCTTTGGATTAATTGTTTTAAATACAACTTCACAATCGTTTATCCAGCGTAATTGAGAAGAATCCTTTTTGTTATTATAAACTTCTACCTGAATATTTTCACTTCTGTTAAAATTAGATGTATACAAAACACCGTCAATAGTTACTTCGCTATAAAATGTTCCAGTCCTAAATTTTTTACACTCTCGATTATTAGTGTAGCAACTAAAAACTGTAAGTAGAAGTAATACATATAGGAATTTCATACAAAAATATTGAACTGCAAAATTACGCTAATTATTGAAATTTTTAAAAGTTCCATCCGAATAAAAAATCACAATCCGCTCAATCGTTTTATTATGGTTTTCTATTTCTGAGTTTAAAATTTTATTTTCTAAAAGAGGAGGTGATTGAGTTTTGAATTGTAGTGTTTCAACTTCAGAAGGGAATTCTCCATTACCATTAAATAACCAATATAAATCTACTTCAGGAAAAGCAGAAAGTATTTTTAAAATAAAATCTAAACTTGGTTTATTTCTACCAGATAAAATATGAGAGATGCTAGATCTTTGAACTCCAATTTTTTCAGCAAAAGAAGAGGATGATTCACCGTAGTAATCCATTACTTTTTGCAATCTTTTCATGAAATCATCAGTGTTTATCATTGTGAAATTGGAATCATAAATTTTATTTACAAATCTAACAATTTAACGCAAAAAAAAATCATTTATTGTAAAATACATAAGTGTAAAAATAAACTAAAACTTAATATAAGTATAGTTAAAAATCTAGAAATTAATTATTTAAATATAATTCATTTATTTGGTATTTTTTATTGTTTAAAATTTATTACAATTCTTTAAAAACGTATACAATTGTATACATAATTCGAATTTTAATTGTTTACAATTGTAATATTCTAATTGTTTACATTTGTAACGTAAATAATTATCATGCAATTAGAAGAAATAAAATCAACATTTTTAAAGTATAAAGAAACAAGTTTGTTTCACAGATATATTACCAATAATCATATAGAACCTTTGATTAAAAACCTAAGTAAATTCATAAAAATAAATGAAATTGGAAAATCTGTTTTAAAGGTTCCTATTTATAGTTTACAAATTGGTGATGGTAATAAAAGAATATTAATGTGGTCTCAAATGCATGGTAATGAATCTACCACAACTAAAGCCATATTCGACCTCTTAAATACTTTAATTTCCAATGATGAATATGCGCTTAAAATACTAGAAAAATGTTCGATAACCATTATTCCAATACTAAATCCTGATGGCGCTAAAGCTTACACAAGAATTAATTCGAATGAAGTAGATTTAAATAGAGATGCTCAAAATTTAACGCAACCTGAAAGTAGAATTTTAAGAACTATTTTTGAAGAATTTAAACCACATTTTTGTTTCAACCTTCATGGTCAACGTACTATTTTTAGTGTTGGAAATCTAAACAAACCAGCTACGGTTTCTTTTTTAGCTCCGGCTCAAGATCAAAAATGCTCTATAACACCCAATAGAATGATAGCTATGGAAGTTATTAGCGAAATGAATAAGGTTTTGCAACTTATTATACCAGGGCAAGTTGGTGTTTATGATGATACTTTTAATTTAAACTGTGTTGGAGATACTTTTCAAAGTAAAAATGTGCCTACTATTTTGTTTGAAGCAGGGCATTTTGAAAATGATTATTCAAGAGATAATACCAGAGAATTTATTTACATTTCTTACATAACAGCCTTAAACTATATAAGCAAAAGTAATATTACCGGATCATATTACAAACCGTATTTTAATATCCCCGAAAATGGAAAATGTTTTTATGATGTTATTATTAGAAATACTAAGTTAAATAATGACTCAAAAACTGTTACGGATATTGGTTTTTTGTTTCACGAAAAGTTGGTTGATGATAAGATTCTTTTTGTACCTAAAGTTGATGTAATAGGGAAGCTTGATTCGTTTTATGGACACAAAGAAATACAAGCAAACAATTGTCTAACATTAAATGAACATGCAAATAAGTTAGAAATTGGTAGCGAAAACGTTTTCGTAATAATTAATAATGAGAAAATCTCATTATTTTCAAAATAAAACGCATCAAAAGTGTGTTATCTTTAATAAAAATGTGTTAATTTTGACTTTTATTTAAGAATAATTAATTATGGGTAAAATTAAATTAGACGAAATTGATCACCAAATTCTTGACATGTTAATTGACAATACAAGAATTCCTTTTACAGATATTGCTAAAAAACTATTAATATCAGCCGGAACTGTGCATGTTCGTGTAAAAAAAATGGAGGAAGCCGGAATTATTAAAGGGTCTTCTCTAACATTAGATTATAAAAAACTGGGATATTCTTTTATTGCCTATGTAGGTGTTTTTCTAAACAATACTTCACAAACTCAATTTGTTTTAGAACGTATTAACGAGATTGCTTATGTAACTGTTGCTCATATAACAACTGGTAAATTTAACATTTTTTGTAAAATTAGAGCTAGAAGCACTGAGCATGCTAAAGAAGTTATTTTTCAATTAGATGATATAGAAGGTGTTTACAGAACAGAGACTATGATATCATTAGAAGAAAGTATCAATGATAAAAAACGATTGATGCATTCTATCTTTAATGATTTGTAATTTTTATTGTTTTTAAATTTTCCCTTTACTATTTGACACCTTCACTAAAAATATACTTAGTTATATAATTTAAATTTTTAATAGTTTTATTGATTTATGCTAAAGAATGAGGTGAATCATCGATAAAATTATTTGCATGTTTCATTTATGTACTCTTAATTAGAATATTATAATGAGATAAATGGTTTTAATTATAGAAGCTAATTCTAATAAAGTAGTTTTCTAACCAAAATTCATATTATAAATATTGTTTGATGCAGAATTGAGAGTTATGGTAAGTGATTTTAAATTTATTTCAATTACATATCCTATTTATGTAAAATCCCAGTAATAACTACCTTATTCATTTATTATTGTGTTTTGTAATTTACTAATTGCTGAAAGAATTTTCTAATTACAGCGGTATAACTACCATCAGTGTCTTTTTGTTTTCCAAAAAAAATCAAAAGATCTTAAACCTAAAGTATTAAAATTAGATGTCTTAAAAAAATATCTGCATATAATTCGTTAACATATTTGGTGTTTATATTTATATATGGAGAATGATGTTTGCAAATAATATTTTCAAATTTAGGTAAAGCATCATGTTAAATAACTTGCTGCAAAAATAAATCAACTTACATTAGCGTCTCTAGCGGTAATAAGTATATTTAAAATATTGACACGTTAACCTTATTAGAAGTTATTGGGGTTGTTAATAGATATTTAAACTAATCCTAAATCTGTTTGATGAAAACAAAATCTATATTATAAAGCCTTTTACATACTTTTAAATACCTTATAATTTCTTCTATTTAATCAAAATTAGAGTTATCCAAAGAAGTTTCAATATTTTTTATCGGTTGAAAATTATAAAACAAAGAACAAATCCGTTATTATCTTCTAAAGTTTCACATATAATAGGTCTAATAAAATCAGCATATCCTATTGCTAACATATATTTTCCTGATGCTTTAGTAAAACTTTCTTTGGTCGTATAATTATTATTTATTTTAAAACTAACATATCATAAAAAAGTAAGATGTTTTGAAGCAACTAACTTTTTTTAAGAAATTTTCAAAAAGTTCAATAGTATTTAACCGAAATTAAACACTCTTTTAGCGATTTACTCGCACTCAATAGCTTTTAACTCAAAACAATCATTAAATTTACTCAGTTAAAATCAAATTTTATAATATCGACTTATGTTTATTTGTTCTAACAAAATTTAATTAAAAAATTTAATGAAAGGATTTGAGGAAAACAAACTACTTATTATATTTAAAAGTTTAACATTGTAAAGATTTCAAAAATAAAATCCTAATATAATTCATAAACCCCAAACCTATGTTTCATAATTACTTTAATCCTAAAGCAATAACAATCAATAAATCAATTTTTAAGTTTTTATTTGGGCTAATAGCTTTAACTTTAGTTACATCATCATGTGTTACAAAGAAAGATATTATTTATTTTCAAAATGCCAAGAATTTTGAAACAATGGTAGATACTGATTCATTTAAGCCAAAATTAAAAGTTGGAGATATTATTACAGTATATGTTTCTACCCTTAATCCGGAATTGACTAGACCTTATAACTTAGTTTTGCTTGGAGGTCAAGGTCAAATGGTTGATTACATCATTGATGTAGAAGGTAATATAGATTATCCTGTTTTAGGGAAAATTAAATTAATGGGACTAACAGTTGAAGAGGCCAAACAATTATTTAAAAAGAAATTTGAGGACGGAAACCTTTTAAAAGACCCTGTTGTAATCATAAGAATTATGAATTATAGAATTACTATTGATGGTGCCGTAAATGGACCAGGTGTATATCCTGTTACTGGTGAAAGAATATCTATAATAGAAGCTTTGGGTATGGCAGGTGGATTAAATATTAAAGCACGTAGAGATAATATATTAATTGTAAGAGACTTTAATGGTACTAAAACATTTTCAAGAATTGATTTAACTAGTAAAGAGGTTTTTAATTCTCCAGTTTACTTTCTAACTCAAAATGATTATGTATATGTAGAACCTAATAATTCATTTATCAGTGGTGCTTCAGGAGACTCTAGAATTGGTGCTATGATAGGAATCACTACCTCGCTTATAGGACTTGTACTTATATTCGTATCAAGAAACTAAAATTTAAATAACTTCTTAACTGTTATAAAAATCTAAAGCTTCAATTATTAAGGCATCTTCAACTTTGCAATCTATTTTAGGATTTCCAATAGATTCAAGTAAAACGAAATTTATATTTCCATGATTGTTTTTCTTATCATATTTAAGCAATTCTATAATTGTTGAATAATCACTTTTGTTAATTACTACTTTGCCATAGTAACCAATAAATAATTCTTTAATATCTAAAGTTGTTTGCTCAGGAAAGTCTAATAGTTTAGTGGAGATATAGTTTGCTAAAATCATTCCAATGATGATAGATTCACCATGAAGTAAAGTTTTTTTATTTTGATTACTTAAAAAATAAGACTCAATAGCATGACCTAATGTGTGTCCATAATTTAAAGTTTTTCTTAAACCATTTTCAAATGGATCTTCATCTACAACATTTTTTTTAATCATTACTGATTCATAAATCAACCCATCTAAATCATTTAATGATAATTTAGATAATTCTTTAAACTTATTCCAATAGATTTTATTACTTATTAGGCCATGTTTAAGCATTTCGGCTAAACCAGACCGCATTTGATTGCCTGGCAATGTATCTAAAAATACAGTATCAATTAAAACCAAATCAGGATTACTTATAACACCTATTTGATTTTTTAAATGCCCTAAATCCACACCTGTTTTTCCTCCAACTGAGGCATCAACCATTGAGAGTAGAGTAGTAGGCACATTAATATAAGACATACCTCGTTTAAATGTGCATGCAACAAAACCACCTAAATCTGTAATAACACCACCGCCAATATTAATCATTAAACTCTTTCTGTCGGCATCTAATTCTGATAGTGTATTCCAAACGCCAACACAAGTTTCAATGGTTTTGTTTATTTCTCCAGATTCAATTTCTATAATTTCAATAATTACATTTGTTTCTAATTTTTCTATAAAAATTGGTAAGCAATAATTATGAGTATTTTCATCTACTAGGATAAAAATTTTCGAAAAGTTTTTGCTTTTAAGATGCGCGTTTAATGATGTGTAGCAATTTTCATTAAAATGAATAACACAATTATTTGCGGTAATAGAATCCATAAAAATATTAATTATTTTAGGTTGTGAAATTAAGGAGATTTTGTATAAAATTATAACATAGCTATAATTATCTTTGCTTAAATTTTTATAAATGAATACAGATTTAATTTTTGATAATACAGAAGTTGCATTTGCTTTAAAAACAGATTCGGAGCTTGAACGTGCTTATTTTTTGTTTAAAATGATATCTATTGAACCTTTAGTTAGAATAGGTACTGCAGCAACAAACTTCGCAATTAAAGCTCATTTACCTGTTGAAGGCTTGATTAGAGCAACTGTATTTGATCATTTTTGTGGAGGTGTTAATGAAAAAGATTGTTTGTCTGTAATTGATAAAATGTATGAAAAAGGTGTAAGTTCTGTATTAGATTATTCTGTTGAAGGTAAAGAAAATGAGAAAGAGTTTGATGATGCTAAAAATATGATTTTAAATATTATTGAGTTTGCTAAATCAAAAAATGCAATGCCAATCGCGGTATTTAAACCAACAGGTTTTGGACGTTTAATATTATATGAAAAAATAGGTAGAGGAGAAGTGCTTAATGAAAATGAGCAAGAAGAATGGTCGAGAGTTGTAAATAGATTTGATGAAGTTTGTAAAAAAGCAAAAACATGTAATATAGCTGTTTTAATTGATGCTGAAGAGAGCTGGATGCAAGATTCTTCTGATCAATTGGTAACGGAAATGATGAAAAAATACAATACTGAAAAACCTATAGTTTATAATACCTTACAAATGTATAGACATGATAGACTTAGTTTTTTAGAGCAAGAACATAAAAAAGCTAAAGCAGGAAACTATTATTTGGGTTTTAAATTAGTTCGTGGAGCTTACATGGAAAAGGAAAATGATAGAGCAGAAGAAAAATGCTATAAAACACCAATTTGTGAGAGTAAATTTGCTACAGATCAAAACTTCAATAATGGGCTTAAATATATTATGAATAATTTAGATAGTATTTCATTATTTGCTGGAACTCATAATGAGGATAGTTCTTATTTATTAATGCAGTTAATGAAAGAGAAAGGTATTCAAAATAGTGACACTAGAGTATGGTTTGCTCAGCTTTATGGAATGAGTGATCACATTAGTTTCAATTTATCGTATAAAGGTTATAATGTTGCTAAATATGTGCCATTTGGACCTGTAAAAGACGTGATGCCTTATTTAATTAGGAGAGCTGAAGAAAACACTTCGGTGGCAGGACAAACTGGTAGGGAGTTAGCGCTTTTAACTAAAGAAAAAAAGCGTAGAAAAAAATTATAGTCACAAAATACTATTCTACTTTCAAATCAATAATAGTTGCAATACTATCACAGTTTTCTATAAATAAAATGATTTCCTTTTCGTTTACATTAGCTTCTATATTATAGACACCACAAGGTTTTTGCCTACTATTACTTTCTGAAAAATCAATACTACCCTTTTTTAAAACATATTTAATTTCTGAAGAATCAATAGTTTTATTTTTTAAATAGAAAGAAATCTTTTGATTGTAGATGATTTTTTTAGAATTAATGTTTTTTAAAACTCTAGCTTCTGGACCATAACTACATGAGGTTTTCTTTCCGTTTAAAAAGAATGCCAAAATTATTAAGCCAATAGAAAATCCACCAAGATAATAGCCAATTCGTTGAATAAGTTTCATTTAAAATATTTTGATTGTAATTAAGAATTAAGTTTTTTAAAAAATAAGCAAATTTACATCACTATAATTTAAATCAAACCATTCTCCAACAGATTTACTTGTTAAAATACCGTGATAAAAATACAATCCGTTTTTTAAACCTCTGTCAAATCTTAAAGAATTTTCTAAACCGCCATCTTCAGCAATTTTTAATAAATAAGGTGTAAAAATATTACTTATTGATACTGAGGAGGTTCTAGGGTATCTAGCAGGAATATTGGGCACGCAATAATGTACTACATTGTGTTTAATAAACGTTGGGTTTTTATGAGTAGTTACTTCGCTAGTTTCAAAACATCCACCCATATCAATACTTACATCAATAATTATGGCACCTTTTTTCATACACTCAACCATAGTTTCAGAAACGATTATAGGGGATCTGTTAGCGCCTCTTACTGCTCCTATAACTACATCACATCTTTTTAAGGCTTTAGTTAAATTTTTTGGTTGTAAAGTTGAAGTAAAAAGTGGCCGACCTAAATGTGTTTGGATGCGTCTTAATTTTGTTATTGAATTATCAAAAATCTTTACATTAGCACCTAATCCTATAGAGCTTCTGGCAGCAAATTCACCAACTGTTCCAGCTCCGATAATAACAACTTCAAGAGGCGGTACACCACTGATATTACCAAACATTAACCCGTTACCATTTTTAGTATCGGATAATAATTCTGAAGCAATAAGTACAGAAGCTGTACCAGCAATTTCGCTTAAAGATTTTACAGCAGGATAATACCCATCGGTATCTCTAATAAACTCAAAAGCTAGGGCAGTTATTCTTTTTGAAGCTAGAGCTTCAAAATAGCTCTTTGATTGTGTTTTTATTTGTAAAGCAGAAATTAATATGGTTTGTGGGTTTATCAGTTTAATTTGTTCTAAACTTGGTGGTTCAACTTTAAGAATCATTGGACACGAAAAAACCTTTGAAGTATCTTTGGTTATTTCAGCACCAGCTTCACTATAATCCTTATCACTAAAATTAGCACCTTCGCCAGCACCAGCTTCAAGTAAAACTCTATGTCCATTATTTACAAGTGCATAAACAGCGTCTGGGGTTAAGCAAACACGTTTCTCTTGAAATGCTGTTTCTTTTGGTATTCCTATAAATAGTTCGCCTTTTCTTTTAAATATTTCTAAAGTTTCTTCTTGAGGTAAAAGTTGTTGTTTTGTAAAAGGTGAAATTGGTTTAGACATTGCTATTTCTGTTTATAAAAATCAAATTACAAATAAATTTTCTAATGGTAATAAAATCTAAAAAAAATAATTATTTTAGTGCTTTATGCATTCAAAAATTATTCTGTTAAGTTTGCATTATATTATATTTTTTATGTTAAAAAAAACAGTAAACTACTTCATCCTTTTAGTTTCATTACTAAGTTTTTCTCAAGAATTTAATATAACTGGTAATTTAAAAGATATTAATGATCAACCTATATCTTTTGCTAATATAATATTAATCCAAACAGAAGATGCTTTAGTTATTAAAGGAACTTCTTCTGATGACTTGGGAGATTTTTTAATTGAAAACATTAATAAAGGAACTTATTCTTTAAAAATTAGTTTCATAGGATATGTTGAACAAGTAATTAATATTCAAATTGATAAAAATATTAATTTAAACACCATAATACTTCAAGAAGTTCTAGAAGAACTTGAAGGTGTAACTATTATTGCTAAAAGGCCAACCGTAAAACGTTTAGTAGATAGGTTGGTTTTTAATGTAGAGAATTCTACTTTATCTAATAATAATGTTTTGGATGTACTAAAACAAACTCCAGGTGTTTTGGTTAATGATGGTATTATAACAATAAAACAATCCATTCCAACAATATACATTAATGATAGAAGAGTACATTTATCTATTAGTGAAGTGCAACAATTATTAGAGGGTACTTCAGCGGGTAATTTAAAATCAATCGAAGTAATTACAAATCCACCAGCAAAATACGAAGCAGAAGGAGGCTCAGTTCTAAACATTGTTACTAACAAAAATATTATAGCTGGTTATAATGGTAGTGTATTTGGTAATTACCAACAAGGTTCTGAATTTCCAAAATATTTATTAGGTACAAGTCATTTTTTTAAAGCTGAAAAATTAAACACTTATATTAATTACAGCATAAGTCCAAGAAAAGATTTTCGTTATAAAGATGAAACAGTTAACTTTATTGATGACTTTGGACAAAAAGTTACAAGCTGGGAAACTGATTATAACAGAACTAGAGAGTCGGAAAATCAAACTATTAATGCTAATATTGATTATGAGTTTAATGAAAACAATAATCTAGCTTTTACAAGCAATATGTTAATAGTACCTAGAAGAGGTACAAGAATAGGTATTAATTCTTTAACAGAGGTTTATGGCGCAAGTAATGTAATAGATTCCATTTTCGATACTTCTGTTAAAGCTGTTGATGAGACTTTTAATTTAGCTTTCACATTAGACTACAATCATAAGTTTAAAAAAGAAGGCGAGAAGTTGTCTGTGAGTTTGCATAAAACGTACTATGATTTTTCCAATTTTCAGGATGTAAATACAGAATACTTTCTTCCTAATAACAATGCTTTTTTCAGAGATAATAGATTTCAAACATTCTCTAGTCAAGAGATTAATTTGTACACTGGTCAGATTGACTACGAATTACCAACTAATAATTCTGCACAATTTGAAGCAGGTTTAAAGGTATCTAATATTAATTCTGAAAGTATTTTAAATCAGTTCAATTTTCAAAATGATATAAAAGTTGAAGATTTACTAAATTCTGATACTTTCTTATATGATGAAACCAACTATGCAGCATATACGAGTTATGCGCAAGATTGGGAGAAATGGAATTTAAAATTAGGCTTACGAACAGAATTTACTAACATTAAAGGGAGTTCGGTTTCTACTAATACAGATAATAATAATGATTATGTTAAATTTTTTCCATCATTTTATTTGTTAAATATTTTAAATGAAAACAATGAGATTTATTTTAGTTACAATAAACGTATTTATAGACCTAGATATGAAGAGTTAAATCCATTTAAATATTTTTTAAATGATAATACTTTCTTGACTGGAGATCCTAATTTAAGTCCCCAAATAGATGATGTTTTTATTTTAGGATATACATTTAATAGAAATTACACATTTGAAGTTTTTTACAGATATGAAAATGATCCTGTATTTGAAATTGCACTACAAGATAATGATGAAAACATCCTAAAATATATAAATACTAATATAGACAATGGCATTTCGTATGGTTTAGACTTTACTACCTATACTCAAATATCTAATCTGTGGAATATTTATGTATTATCATCAATATTTAATTATGAAAACGAATTTTTATTTGAAGGAAGTAATGATTTTGTTAAAACTGAAAAATGGTCTTTTTACGCTCAAATCATAAATTATTTCTCTCTCTTAAAGGACAATAGTTTAACACTAGATATTTCATATAGTTATATTTCTCCATTTGTTGATGGCCCTACTACGGTGAGTACTAGGGCTGGTTTAGATATTAATTTGAGAAAAACGTTTTGGGATAATAAAGCATCATTAAATATAGGTATGATTGATATTTTTAATACACAAAATTTTAATCAAACTACTAAGTTTTCAAACCAAGATACCTTTTTTAGATCAGAGATAGAAAATAGACTATTCACCTTAGGATTTAATTATAAATTTGGTAATTTCAAATTAAACAATAATCAAAGAGATGTTGAGTTAAATGAAAGAGATCGATTGGAAAAAAAGTAATTAAAAATATTCTTTCACTTTCCCCCAGAAATTTTTTGGTTTTATTTTAAATTCTTCTTCTAATTCCTCAAGAGATTTACTAGCATCAACCATTCTATTAAATATTTGAGCTCTAATTAAATAAATTGATGGGATTACAATAGCCATCAAAGGTATCATATACATTAGTTGAAACTTATCTAAAGCCTGATCTTGAAAGAATAAATCAAATATTTGATAAATATACATAGCTATAGGAACTAGTAAAGAATGAAACCACCAATGGCGACAAGTAAAAAACCAAATAGTTATTAAAAGTAAGGGTACCAATTTACTGGTTAATATCCAAAAAAATAAATTGGCATCACCCCAATGGTTACTATCATAAACAAAAAAATAAGCGTCCCAAACTTGCGAGCTTGGAACGCTATCATGTATTGAATAAAGATAAGGTGTTATTGCTATTATGGTGGCAATAATACTACCTTTAATTAAAGTGCCTTTTTTAGTAACTTCTTGGTTTTGGAAAAGGCTTTCTTTCAATTTTTGATGTTTGTTCTCCATTTAGGTTGTATTGATTTGCTGCTTGAGCTAAAAACAACACGCCTCCGAAAATTGCTAGGGCAATTACATACTTTTTAGTTTTCATAATTTAAGGGATTTAATTAATTAATTACCCAAACTTATGTAAACTATTATTTCTAGTTTTTACTAAAATGTTAAAATTATGTTAAAAACAATGTTTTTTAAAATTTCAGCTGCGGGTTTCCCGTAAAACTTAAAAATTCAGAGTTAAAAAATGCTATTTCTTGCTTTTATCAGTGTGATTTTAGGACTGTTTTTAATTATTTATTTTTAAAATTCTTAACTTAATATTACTATCTATCTCAATATTAATTTTATCATAATTATTATTCAAAATGGGTTCAATTAATTCGGGCCATTCTATTAATATCCAATGGTCTGAATCTATATAATCTTCAATTCCAAAATTATAAGCCTCTTCAAGATCTTCTATTCTGTATAAATCAAAATGATAAATTTTATCTTTCCTTATATTATATTCATTAACTATAGAGAACGTAGGACTATTTACCACATCATTACTACCTAAACGTTTTACTAAAGTTTTTATGATTGTAGTTTTACCAACACCCATATTACCATAAAACAAAATCGTTTTGGTTTTAACGTTTTTGATTATCTGGTCTACTACATCTTCAACCTCTTCTAATCCATAGTAAATTTTCAATAATATAAATTTTTTTATGCAATATTAATGATTAAAATTGATTAAACCTAATAAAAAGTGTATTTCATCGGAAAAATATAACACTTTATGGATTTATTTAGGTTTGAAAACTACAAATGGAATTATCATTTCTTCTAATGAAACACCTCCATGCTGATACGTGTTTCTGTAATAACTTACGTAATGATTATAATTATTAGGATATGCAAAAAACAAGTCGCTTTTAGCAAATATATATGAGCTACTCATATTTATTGAAGGTAAATGAAGCTCTTTAGGATCTTTAGTTACAAATACATCTTTATTATCAAAGGTTAAGCTTCTTCCGGTTTTGTATCTTAAATTTAAACTGGTATCTCTATCACCAACAACTTTAGAAGGATTTTTAACATTTATAGTACCATGATCTGTTGTTAATATTAATTTAAAACCCATTTGTTGCGCTTGTTGAATCATCTCTAGTAAAGGTGAGTTTTTAAACCAACTTAATGTTAAAGACCTGTAAGCTTTATCATTTGAGGCTAACTCTTTTACAACTTCCATTTCTGTTTTAGAGTGAGAAAGCATGTCAACAAAATTATAAACAACTACAGTTAAGTCGTTGTTTTTTAGGTTTTTAAAATTATCAGATAATTTTTTTCCAGATTTTAAATTTGTTATTTTATGATATTCGTAATTTAAGTGATTTAAACCTAAACGTTTCATTTGTGTATTTAAAAAATCAGCTTCATGTAAATTTTTTCCACCTTCATCTGTATCGTTTTTCCAATATTGTGGAAATAATTTTTCCATATCACTAGGCATTAAACCTGAAAAAATAGCATTTCTTGCATACTGTGTTGCACTTGGTAATATACTAAAAAAGGCTTCTTCTTTTTCTTTCTTATAATAGTTATTAATAATTGGCTCAAAAACTTTCCATTGGTCGTATCGCAAATTATCAATAACAATTAAAATAGTAGGTTGCTCTTTACTAATCTCTGTAACAATTTTTTCTCTAAATAAAGTATGAGACATTACAGGTGCATCTGTATTTGGCTCAAACCAATCAGCATAATTTTTTTCAATAAATTTTCCAAATTGAATATTTGCTTCATTTTTTTGAGATTCTAAAATTTCAAACATGCCAGCATCTTCAATGTCTTCTAACTGAATTTCCCAATAAATCAATTTTTGATATAAACTCACCCATTCTTCATAACTATTTACCATAGATAAATCCGTGGCAATTTTTCTGAATTCTTGTTGGTAATTAGAAGTTGTTTTTTCAGAAATTAAACGCGAATGGTCTAAATTCTTTTTTAAACTCAATAATATCTGATTTGGGTTTACTGGTTTTATAAGATAATCTGCAATTTTATTACCAATGGCTTCCTCCATTATATACTCTTCCTCACTTTTAGTTATCATAACAACAGGAAGGTTATCCTTTTTTTCTTTTATTTCATGTAAAGTTTCTAAACCTGTAAGACCTGGCATATTTTCATCTAAAAAAACAATATCAAAATTTTCATCTTCTAATACCTCAAGGGCTTCAGTTCCACTTTTACATGAAGTTACTGCGTAATTTTTCTTTTCAAGAAATAAAATATGAGGTTTTAGTAAATCAATTTCATCATCAACCCAAAGTATTTTTATTGTATTCATTAGTAAGTTTTATTGTTATTTAATTTGATATGTTTTTCGGATTTCTATTATTTCAGTACCATTGAAATTTTTAGTTATGCCCATTTATATAGCTATATTTGTAATTATTTAATGTAAAAATTTAAAGTTTGAACAAACTTAAAATATTAAACGACCCAATTTACGGATTTATTACAATTCCAAATTCTCTAATTTTTGATTTGATACAACATCCGTATTTTCAAAGACTACGGAGAATTACACAAATGGGTATGTCTTATTTAGTGTATCCAGGTGCACATCACACAAGATTTCATCATGCAATAGGTTGTGTGCATTTAATGCAACAGGCTGTTAATGTGCTTCGTTTTAAAGGTGTTACGATTTCTGACGATGAAGAAACTGGACTTTACATTGCTATTTTGTTACATGATATTGGGCACGGTCCATTCTCTCACGCCATGGAACATAGCATAGTAAATAATGTCTCTCATGAAGAAATTTCGTTGCTTCTAATGGATGATTTGAATAAAGAATTTAACGGAAGTTTAACGCTTGCTATTGAAATCTTTAAAGGAAACTACCCAAGAAAATTCATGTGCCAACTTATTTCTGGCCAATTAGACATGGATAGGGCAGACTATTTAAAGCGAGATAGCTTTTACACGGGTGTAGCTGAAGGAAATATAAATAGCGAACGTTTAATAACGATGCTAAATGTTGTTGACAATGAATTAGTGGTTGAAGAAAAAGGAATTTATAGTGTAGAAAAATTTATTATAGCTAGACGATTAATGTACTGGCAGGTTTATTTGCACAAAACAAGTTTAGTTGCCGAACAATTATTAATTAGAGTTTTAAAACGTGCAAAAGAGCTTTTTGATAATGGACAGCAATTGTTTGCAAGCGAAGCTTTTTTGTATTTTTTGGAGAATAAAATCACCCTTGAGAATTTTGACAAAAAAACACTGGGGATTTTTTCGCAACTAGATGATTATGATATTATTTCAGCAATGAAACAATGGCAACATCATGATGATTTTGTATTAGGTAATTTATGCGAAATGATAATTAATAGAAATTTATTAAAAATTAAAATTAAAAATAAATCTATCAAAGAAATAAACTTAAAAAAGCATATCGATTTATTGATAAAAAATCATCAAATTTCTGAAAACGAAGCACAATATTTTGTTTTTACAGGAAGTATTTCTAATCAGGCATATCAAGTAAACACAAAGCGAATTAATATTTTGCATAAATCAGGAAAAATTGAAGATATTGTTAAGGCTTCAGATCAACTTAATCTTAAAGCCTTATCAAAACCAGTTACTAAATATTATATATGCTACCCTAAGGATATACTTTAGTACATTTTTCTTATTTTTGCCAAAATTAAACTAAACAATTATTAATAAAGTTTGAAATTTACAGCACAACAAATAGCAGGAATTTTGGAAGGCGATGTAGTAGGTAATCCTGATATTGAAGTATCTAAGCTATCTAAAATTGAAGAAGGGTTTGAAGGCTCATTAACCTTCTTAGCAAATCCAAAATATACACCTCACATATATTCAACAAAAGCTTCTATTACCATTGTTAATAAAAGTTTTGTTCCTGAAAGTACTATCAAAACTACTTTAATAAAAGTTGATGATGCTTACTTAGCTTTTTCAAAAATTTTAGAATATTATAATGCTGTAAAGTATAATAAAATAGGAATTGAGACTCCTTCATTTATATCAGATTCTGCAAAATATGGTGAAAACATTTATATTGGTGCTTTTAGCTACATAGGAGATCAGGTAGTTTTAGGAGATAATGTTAAGATTTTTCCGAATGTATATATTGGAGATCATGTGACTATTGGTGACAATTCTATTTTATTTGCTGGTTCTAAAATCTATTCAGATTGTATTATTGGAAATAATTGTGTTTTAAATTCCGGTGCTATAATTGGAGCCGATGGCTTTGGTTTTGCTCCCAATGATGATGGTAGTTATAGTAAAATTCCTCAAACCGGGAATGTTATACTTGAAGACAATGTAGATATTGGAGCTGCAACTACAATCGATAGAGCTACTTTAGGTTCAACAATAATAAGAAAAGGTGTAAAACTAGATAATCAAATACAAATTGGTCATAATGTTGAAGTTGGTAAAAATACAGTTATAGCGGCTCAATCTGGTATTGCAGGTTCGTCTAAAATTGGTAAAAACTGTCAAATAGGCGGACAAGTTGGTATAGCTGGACACATAACAATAGGTAATAATGTTAGAATTCAAGCGCAATCAGGTATCGCAAGAAATGTAAAAGATAACGAAGTGCTTCAAGGTTCTCCTGCTTTAACATTAACAGGTTACAATAAATCTTATGTGCATTTTAAAAACTTACCTATAATTGTAAAAGATATTAATGATTTAGAAAAAAAAGTAAATGGGAATAGTTAATACTGATATAAAGCAAAAAACTATAAAATCTGAAGTTTCTTTAACCGGTGTGGGGTTACATACAGGTAAAGATGTAACTTTAGTATTTAAACCTGCTCCAGAAAACTATGGTTTATGTTTCAAAAGAATAGATTTAGAAGGTAATCCTGTAATTGAAGCTGATGCTAATTATGTAACTAATACACAAAGAGGTACTTGTTTAGAAAAAAATGGTGTAATCATTCAGACTTCTGAACACGTATTAGCTGCACTAGTTGGTTTAGATATTGATAACGCCATTATTGAATTAAACGAATCTGAACCTCCTATTATGGATGGTTCTTCCAAGTTTTTTGTTGAAGCTATTGAAAAAGCTGGTGTTGTTGAGCAAGATGCTTTCAGAGAAGAGTATGTAATCACTGATATTGTTTCTTATGTAGATGAAGAAACAGGTAGTGAAATTTTAGTCATGCCTTCCAACGAATACCAAATTACTACTATGGTAGATTTTGGTACTAAGGTGTTAGGAACTCAAAACGCAACTCTAAATCATATATCAGACTTTAAAGAAGATATTTCTAATTCAAGAACTTTTAGTTTTTTACATGAAATTGAAATGCTTTTAGAACATGGACTTATAAAAGGTGGAGATTTAAATAATGCTATCGTTTATGTAGATAAAGCTTTATCTCCTAAAACTATGGAAAAGCTAAAATTAGCTTTCAATAAAGATTCTATTGCAGTAAAACCAAATGGAATACTCGATAATTTAACATTACACTACCCTAATGAGGCTGCTAGACATAAATTGCTTGATGTTTTAGGTGATTTAGCATTAATTGGAACTAGAATTAGAGGCAAAGTTATAGCTAACAAACCTGGACATTTTGTTAATACGCAATTTGCTAAAAAATTATCAAAACTCATTAAAAACGACAGACGTAACAATGTTCCATGTATAGATTTAAATCAAACACCATTAATGGATGTTACTCAAATCATGGCGATGCTTCCTCACAGACAACCTTTTTTGTTAATAGACAAGGTTTTTGAGCTTTCTGAAAATCATGTTATCGCTACAAAAAATGTAACAATGAATGAAGAGTTCTTTAGAGGACATTTCCCTGGAGCACCAGTAATGCCAGGGGTTTTAATTGTTGAGGCGATGGCTCAAACAGGTGGTGTTTTAGTTTTAAATACAGTACCAGATCCAGAAAATTATTTAACTTTTTTCATGAAAATGGATAATGTTAAGTTTAAACAAAAAGTAGTTCCTGGAGACACATTAATTTTTAAATGTTCGTTAATAACCCCAATACGCCGTGGTATTTGTCACATGCAAGGGTATGCTTATGCAAATGGCAAACTTTGTGCGGAAGCTGAACTGATGGCTCAAATATCTAAAGTAAAATAATATGAACCAACCACTAGCATATGTGCACCCTGGTGCCAAAATCGCAAAAAATGTTGTAATTGAGCCATTTGCTACTATACATAACAATGTGAAAATAGGAGAGGGAACTTGGATTGGTAGCAATGTAACAATCATGGAAGGAGCCAGAATTGGTAAAAATTGCAATATTTTCCCAGGTTCGGTGATTTCTGCAGTACCACAAGATTTAAAATATAATGATGAAGATACAACTGTAGAAATTGGAGACAATGTAACAATAAGAGAGTGTGTTACCATTAATAGAGGAACAACAGATAGAATGAAAACTGTTGTAGGAGATAATTGTTTGATAATGGCTTATTGTCATATTGCACACGATTGTATTGTTGGTAATAATTGTATTTTCTCTAATAACAGCACACTTGCAGGTCATATTACTGTTGGTGATTTTGTTGTTTTAGCTGGTATGACAGCGGTTCATCAATTTGTTTCTATTGGAAATCATGCTTTTGTTACTGGAGGTTCTTTAGTTAGAAAAGATGTGCCTCCTTATGTTAAAGCAGCTCGAGAGCCATTGTCATATGTAGGGATAAATTCAGTAGGTTTAAGAAGAAGAGGTTACACTACAGATAAAATCAGAGAAATTCAAAATATTTACAGAATTTTATATCAAAAAAATTACAATAATACACAAGCTTCAGAAATTATTGAAGCAGAAATGGAAGCAACATCAGAGCGCGATGAAATTCTTCAATTTATCAAGAATTCACATCGAGGCATTATGAAAGGATATTTTAAATCAAATTAATTATATGGCAACTACAAGTGATATTAGAAACGGATTATGTATTCGTTATAACAATGATATTTATAAAATTATAGAATTTTTACATGTAAAACCAGGCAAAGGTCCTGCTTTTGTTAGAACAAAAATGAAAAGTGTAACTAACGGAAAAGTTTTAGATAATACATTTTCTGCTGGACATAAATTAGAGGATGTTCGTGTAGAAACGCATAAATTTCAATTTTTATATAATGATGGTGAATTCTATCATTTTATGAATCAAGAAGATTATACTCAAATAAGATTATTAGAAGCGGCTTTAGATAATCCAACTCTAATGAAAGAGGGTGAAGTCGTAACTGTTATTATAAACACAGAAGATAATATGCCATTATCTGTTGAAATGCCTGCTAGCGTTATATTAGAGGTTACTCATACTGAGCCTGGCGTAAAAGGCAATACAGCAACAAATGCAACAAAACCGGCTACTGTTGAAACTGGAGCTATTGTAAATGTGCCTTTATTTATAAATGAAGGTGATAAAATTAAAATCGAGACCGAAAAAGGAACTTACAAAGAACGTGTTAAAGAATAGTATTCATTGAAATTTCCTAAACCACAAACTTTAAAAAACATTGCAGACTTAATTGATTGCAATTTTATTGGTGATAACGATTTTCCTATTCTTGGTATGAATGAAATTCATGTGGTAGAGTCAGGAGATATTGTATTTGTTGATCATCCTAAGTATTATGACAAGGCTTTAAATTCAGCTGCAACCATAATTTTAATTAATAAAGAAGTAAAGTGTCCGCAAGGAAAAGCACTTTTAATCAGTGATGATCCTTTTAGAGATTTTAATAAATTAACAAATCATTTCAAGCCATTTAAAGAGGCTTTAAGTCAAATTTCCGATTCAGCTAATATTGGGCAAGGCACAATTATACAGCCAAATTGTTTTATTGGTCATAACGTTGTTATTGGTAAACATTGTGTAATACATGCTAATGTAAGTATCTATGACGATGTCATAATAGGTGATTATGTAACCATACATTCCGGAACAGTTTTAGGGGCTAATGCTTTTTATTACAAAAAAAGACCAGAAGGGTTTGATAGATTAAAATCTTGTGGACGCGTAGTCATTGAAGACCATGTTGATATTGGTGCATCATGTACCATTGATAGAGGTGTTACAGGAGATACAACTATAAAATCAGGAACTAAAATGGACAATTTAATTCAAATTGGACATGACACAATCATTGGAAATAAATGCTTAATTGCATCTCAAGTTGGTATTGCTGGATGTGTTGTGATTGAAGATGAAGTAACTTTTTGGGGTCAAGTTGGTTGTACAAGTGGCGTTACTATAGGGGCAAAAGCTGTAATACATGCGCAGTCAGGAATTAGTAAATCTCTTGAAGGTAACAAAACTTATTGGGGGACACCTGCACAAGAAGCAAGAGCTGAAATGAAAGAAATGGCTAATATTAAACGAATTCCAGATCTATTTGATTTTTTTAAAGCAAAAAAATAAATTTAATGCTTTAAAGTAAGTTCAAATCAAGTATTTTTGCACAAGCTTTTTTTTTAAAATAAAAAAATAAACAAATGAGTGTTTTAGTAAATAAAGATTCAAAAATTATAGTTCAAGGTTTTACTGGCAGTGAAGGCACATTTCACGCTAGTCAAATGATAGAGTACGGTAGCAATGTAGTTGGAGGAGTTACTCCAGGAAAAGGTGGTCAAACTCATTTAGATAGACCTGTTTTTAATACAGTTGCAGATGCTGTTAAAGAAGTAGGTGCAGATACAACCATCATATTCGTACCGCCAGCCTTTGCCGCTGATGCTATTATGGAAGCTGCTGATGCAGGAATTAAAGTTATTATTACAATTACAGAGGGTATTCCTGTAGCAGATATGATTACTGCTTCTAGTTATATAAAAAATAAAGATTGTCGCTTAATAGGTCCAAACTGCCCAGGTGTTATTACGCCAGGAGAAGCAAAAGTTGGTATCATGCCTGGATTTGTATTCAAAAAAGGTAATGTAGGTATTGTTTCAAAATCAGGAACTTTAACTTATGAAGCCGCAGATCAAGTAGTTAAACAAGGTTTAGGGATAACTACAGCCATTGGTATTGGAGGAGATCCTATCATAGGAACTACAACTAAGGAAGCCGTAGAACTATTAATTAACGATCCAGAAACTGAAGTAGTTGTAATGATTGGTGAGATTGGTGGTCAATTGGAAGCTGATGCTGCAAATTGGTATAAAGCTAGCGGTAGTAAAAAGCCTATAGTTGGATTTATAGCTGGTGAAACAGCGCCTGCAGGACGTACTATGGGACATGCTGGAGCTATTGTAGGGGGTAGTGATGACACGGCTCAAGCTAAAAAGAAAATTATGAGAGCTTGTGGCATTCATGTTGTTGATTCTCCTGCTGAAATTGGCAAAAAAGTAGCTGAAGTTTTAGCTTAAAAAATTCATTTTAAATTATAAAACCTTACAAATCATGTGAGGTTTTTTTATTTGTTGACATTTGTATTTCTTATATTTGAAAACATCAACTTAATTAACAAACTAACTGATAAATAAATGAAATTATTAGAAGGAAAAACAGCCATAGTTACTGGTGCTAGCCGAGGAATAGGAAAAGGAATTGCGCAAGTGTTTGCTCAACAAGGTGCTAACGTAGCTTTCACTTATAGTTCTTCAGTAGAAGCTGCTAATGAATTAGAAAAAGAATTAAATGCTTTAGGTATCAAAGCTAAAGGATATAAAAGTAATGCTGCCAATTTCGATGAAGCACAGATATTAGCTGATGAAGTTGTAGCTGAGTTTGGAAGTATTGATATTTTAGTTAATAATGCAGGTATCACTAAAGATAATTTGTTAATGAGAATTTCAGAAGAAGATTTTGATACTGTAATTGAGGTTAATCTTAAATCTGTATTCAATATGACTAAAGCGGTTCAAAAAACCATGCTAAAACAACGTAAAGGCTCTATCATTAATATGAGTTCTGTTGTTGGTGTTAAAGGTAATGCAGGTCAAACCAATTATGCAGCATCCAAAGCTGGTATTATTGGTTTTTCAAAATCTGTTGCTTTAGAATTAGGTTCAAGAAATATTAGAAGCAATGTGGTTGCTCCTGGTTTTATTGAAACTGAAATGACTGCTAAATTAGATGAGGAGGTTGTAAAAGGATGGAGAGCTGGTATTCCATTAAAACGTGGAGGAACTCCTGAAGATATTGCTAATGTTTGCGTTTTTTTAGCAAGTGATATGAGTGCTTACATCACAGGACAAACATTAAATGTAGATGGCGGAATGCTAACTTAATTAAATGCAAACAGAAACTGTATTATATGTAGTATTAGTTGGAATTATAGCACTATTTTTAGCTAGTTTTCAATATTATAAAAAGGAAAAAAGCATGTCTAAACTAAACATGCTTTTTTCTTTTTTAAGATTCATTACTGTTTTTTCTGTTTTATTATTATTGATAAATCCACGATTTGAACAAATTAAGTTAACAGTAGAAAAACCAAATTTAATAATAGCTGTAGATAATTCTAGTTCTATTAAATATTTAAAACAAGATTTAATAACAACTGATTTTGTTTATAATTTAATGAATAATAAAGCGTTAAATGAAAAGTTTAATTTAAAATATTACACTTTTGGTGAATCATTAAAAGTGTCTGATTCGTTATCTTTTACAGAAAAACAGACAAATATTTATGATGCGTTTAGCCAATTAAATCAAGTTTACAAACAAACTATATCGCCAACAATCTTAATTTCAGATGGAAATCAAACCTATGGAAATGATTATCAATTTATTGCAAATTCTTTCAAACAACCTATTTATCCCATAATTTTAGGCGATACAATTTCTTATGAAGATTTAAAAATTGAACAATTAAATGTAAATAAATACGCTTATTTAAAAAACAAGTTCCCCGTTGAAGTTATATTAGTTTATAATGGAAATGAAAACAATACTTCAGATTTTGTTGTTAAAAAAGGGAACGTAACGGTTTATTCTCAAAGCGTTAACTTTACAAAAGATATTAACTCAAAAGTTTTAAATTTCACTTTACCTACAAATTCAATCGGAATAAGTAATTATAATGCTTTCATAATTCCTTTAAAAAATGAAAAAAATGTAGTAAATAATTCTAAAAATTTCGCTGTTGAAATTATAGACCAAAAAACAAAAATTGCAATTGTTAGTGAGTTTTACCATCCAGATTTAGGTGTATTAAAGAAAAGTATTGAAAGTAACGAACAACATTCGGTTCAATTTTTAAATTCAAATGAGATAATTAGTCAAATAAATGATTATCAATTAGTTATATTATACCAGCCAAATAATTTATTTAAACAAATTTTTGAACTTTTAGAGATGCAAAACAGAAATAAATTTGTTATTATTGGTTCTAAAACAGATTTAGAATTTATAAATAAAGTCAATGATGATTTTGATTTTGAAATCACAAATCAAACTGAAAATTATCAAGCTGAATTAAACAAAAGTTATGCACCTTTTTTAGTTGATGATATAAATTTTCAATCATTTCCTCCTTTAGTATCTAATTACGGATCAGTTATTTTTTCTAAACCTATCGAAACTATTTTAAATAAAACGTTGAATGGTATTTCTACTAATGATCCATTACTTTTTACTTTTGAAAGTAATGGAACAAGAGAGGCTGTTTTATTAGGAGAGAATATTTGGCTATGGCGCGCTCAGAGCTACATGAATTCAAAGTCTTTCAACGAATTTGATGATTTTTTAGGGAAATTAGTACAATATTTAGCTTCAAATAAACAAAAAAGTAGATTAAATATCGATTACGAATCATTTTATTATGGCAGTAGTAAAATTGTTATTAAAGCTGAATTTTTTGATAAAAACTATGTGTTTGATACTCGCGAAACACTTAATATCACTTTAGTTGATAATGTTTCTAAAGAGCAAAAGGTGTTGCCTTTAACTTTAAAAAACAATAATTATCAAGTAGATTTAAGTAGTTTAAAACCTTCTAGTTACACTTTTACTATTAAAGCTTCAAACGAAAATTTATCAAATTCTGGTAGTTTTCAAATTTTGCAATATGAAGTTGAGCAACAATTTTTGAGTGCCAATGTAACAAAAATGAAACAATTAGCTACCAATAGTTGTGGAACTACTTTTTTTATAGATAATACTAAAGATTTGTCAAGTGCCTTAATAAATGATAATAGATTTACTTCAATTCAAAAAAGCAGTAAAAATACCATACCTTTGATAGATTGGAAATATTTACTAGCTATTATAGCATTAAGCTTAGGAATAGAGTGGTTTTTAAGAAAATATAACGGATTAATTTAAATTAAAATTAGACAATGGAAAAATTACCAAAAATTGCAATACCATTAATAATAGCAGCTATCATTTTAATAGTTGTTTTATCAAAATCAGCAGTAACAATTAACTCAGGTGAAGCAGGTGTTTTATTTGAAACTTTCGGAAAAGGTGTTGTTACCGATGAGCCACCTATGGATGAGGGCTTTCATATCGTAGCACCATGGAATAAGGTTTATGTCTACGAAGTACGTCAGCAAGAACTTTTTGAAAAAATGAAAGTGTTATCTTCAAATGGATTAGAAATTCAAATTGACGCTTCAGCTTGGTACGAACCAATTTATAACGATTTAGGAAATTTGCATCAATCACTTGGCCAAAATTATTTACAACGTGTTATTCAGCCAGCAATTCGCTCAGCAGCAAGAAGTGTTGTAGGACGTTATACCCCAGAACAACTATATTCTAGTAAGCGTGATGCTATTCAAGATGAAATTTATGCTGAAACAAAAAAAATATTAGACAAACAATATGTACAACTAAATGAAGTTTTAGTTCGGGATGTTACACTGCCTAATACCATAAAAGAAGCTATTGAACGTAAATTACGTCAAGAACAAGAATCTTTAGAGTACGAATTTAGATTAGTTACAGCAGCAAAAGAAGCAGAAAAAGTAATTATTGAAGCACAAGGTAAAGCAGAATCAAATCGTATTTTAAGTGCGTCATTAACTGATAAAATTTTACAAGACAAAGGTATTGATGCAACTATGAAATTAGCAGAATCACCAAATAGTAAAGTGATTGTAATTGGTTCTGGAGACAGTGGTTTACCAATTATTTTAGGAAATCAATAATATATTGGGGTATTAATAAAAAAGCGTGTAACTCTTTTGAATTACAAGCTTTTTTATACTATCATTTTGTGAAAATTTTTGAAATAATATTTAATTCATCAGGTTTTAACGAAGATGTCATTTCTAACTTTTTAATAAAAATGGCAACTTCTTCCTCGGAGGATGGACAACCTAAATTTTGTCCCTTTTCATCAAAACTATCTGCTAATAATTCGCCATCACTATTAAAAATTAACCAAAACGGAATACCACTATTCCCACCTTTATATTTAATCAATAAATCTTCTGCACCCGGATTTTCAAGATGTTTGTTGTTAGAAGATTCTTTAACAGTTAAATGTTCAATAACATAATTAGTATCAAAAAAAGATTTACAAGCTTCGTTATTCATTCCCTTATCCATCTTCTTGCACCAACCACACCATGACGCATTAAACATTACAAATACATTTTTATTTTCTAATTTAGCTTTTTTAGAAGCATTTTTAAGAATATCAGACGCTGTATCTTGGGCGCCAGATAAATTAACCATTACAAAAAGAATAAGTAAGAAGTAAACAGAAAATTTGAATTCCATATTTTTATTTTAGGTGTTTGTTTTATGAAAATATTTAATTTTATTCATTTAGATATTAAATAAACCATAATATTTTAAATTTTAAATATAAAAACTTTTAATTATAAATATTTATTCATGATATTTGCTAAATAAAATAAATAATGAAAATTGTTCAATTACATCATCATCATTTTCAAATTTGCTCTCAAGCGAAGTGAAGATGTATTGAATAAAATCAACATATTTAAAACCCGTTTGAGACAATCAAGCGGGTTTTTATTTTAATCTAAAGCTTGATTGTTTTAAACTCATAAAAAAAATCAAAATGAGTGTATTAAGAATTGCAGTACAAAAATCTGGTCGTTTACACGACGAATCGATGGAACTATTGAAAGACATCGGAATTTCAATCGATAATGGAATTGATCAACTAAAGGCTTCGGCTAGAAATTTTCCAGTAGAAGTTTTTTATTTAAGAAATGGCGATATCCCTCAATATTTAAAAGATGGTGTAGTAGATGCTGCTATTATTGGAGAAAATGTTTTAATAGAAAAAGGAGAAGGCATTAATATTGTCGAAAAATTAGGTTTTTCTTCTTGTAGAGTTTGTATTGCTGTTCCAAAAAACATGGGATACAAAAGCATAAAAGACTTAGATGGCAAACGTATTGCAACGTCGTATCCTAATACAGTACAAATGTATTTAGATAAGGAAGGAGTTAAAGCTCACTTACACATCATTAACGGTTCTGTTGAAATTGCTCCTAATATAGGTTTAGCCGATGCTATTTGCGATATCGTTTCTAGTGGCAGCACCTTATTTAAAAACAATTTAAAAGAGGTTGAAATGATTTTGAAATCGGAAGCTGTTCTTGCAGTTTCTCCTATTTTAGATGAAGAAAAACAAGCTATTTTAGATAAAATTCAGTTCAGAATTAAGTCTGTTTTAAAAGGAAGAAATTCAAAATACGTGTTATTGAATGCTCCAAACGATAAAGTTAAAGATATTATTAGTGTTTTACCAGGCATGAAAAGTCCAACCGTTTTACCTTTAGCTGAAGCAGGTTGGAGCTCGATTCACTCTGTAATTAGTAAAAACCAGTTTTGGGATGTTATAGACGATTTAAAAGCTAAAGGAGCCCAAGGTATTTTAGTTTGTCCTATTGAAAAAATGGTTTTATAATACTTTATTTATGGACGAATGTTTTATTATAGAATTAATTCCATACGAACGCATGGAAACTATTCTTCCATTGGTAGTTTTGCTTAACGAAGATAGATTTACCTATGCTCTTTTGCAAAAAAGACTCAATGCCATGTTAGATATGGGAGGTTACCAATGTATTGGTGTTTATCATAAGGAAGAACTTATTGGAATTTGTGGTTTTTGGGTTTTAAATAAGCTTTACGCAGGAAAACATTTAGAGCCAGATAATGTATATGTTAAACCAGATTATCGTAGCCATGGTATAGGTAATTTAATGATGAATTGGTTGTTTGATTATGCAAAGCAAATTGGTTGTGAGGGATTGGAAGTGAACTGCTATGCAAAAAACATAAAAGGTAAGAAGTTTTGGGAAACTCAAGGTTTTGAACCTTTGGGATTTCATATGATTAAAAAATTTAGTCAATTTTAAAATGAATAAAATATACAACCCAGATAAAAACGACTGGAACGATGTTTTAAAACGGCCAACACAAACTGTTGGAGATATTGAAACTAAGGTTCTCGAAATTTTTAACGATGTGCGCTTTAATGGAGATAAGGCAATAGCTAAATACACCCTGCAATTTGATGGCATTACTTTAGACTCTAATGTGGTGACTGCTCTAGAAATTGAAAAAGCTGTTACAAGTGTTTCAGATGAACTAAAAAATGCCATTAAAACTGCAAAGCAAAATATTGAAGTATTTCACACAGCTCAAAAAACAAATAGAGTTGAAGTAGAAACTTCTAAAGGTGTACAATGTTGGCAAGAAAAGCGTCCAATTCAAAAAGTCGGCTTGTATATTCCAGGTGGTACGGCGCCATTATTTTCAACAGTTTTAATGTTAGCTGTTCCTGCACAAATTGCAGGTTGTCAAGAAATTGTTTTGTGTTCTCCACCTAATAAAACAGGTGCATTGGCGCCAGAAATTTTATATGCAGCACAACTTTGTGGTGTTACAAAAATCATTAAAGTAGGAGGTATTCAGGCCATTGCAGGATTAACTTTTGGAACTCAAAATATACCGCAAGTTTATAAAATATTCGGACCTGGAAATCAGTTTGTAACAGTAGCGAAACAATTAGCAACTAAGTTTGGTGTAGCTATTGACATGCCTGCTGGCCCTAGTGAGCTTTTAGTAGTTGCAGATGAATTAGCAAATCCTTCATACATTGCTTCAGACTTATTAAGTCAGGCAGAACATGGAATTGATAGTCAGGTTATTTTAGTATCCACATCTATCAACTTAATTAACGAAGTTTCATTCGAAGTTGAAAAGCAATTGGCTTTACTTCCGCGTAAAACAATAGCAGAAAAAGCGATAGCAAACTCTAAACTTATTTATGTTGAAAATGATTCTGTAGCCTTAGACATGATTAATGAGTATGGTCCAGAACATTTTATCATTTGTTCTAAAAATGAAGATTTTTACGTCAATAATATCGCAAATGCAGGCTCCGTATTTATTGGAGATTATACTCCTGAAAGTGCAGGCGATTATGCGTCGGGAACCAATCATACGCTTCCAACAAATGGGTTTAGTAAAGCCTATTCTGGAGTTAATTTAGATAGTTTTTCTAAGAGTATGACATTCCAAAAAATATCAAAGGAAGGAATTTTGGATATAGGTAAAACCATCGAATTAATGGCCGAAGCCGAGGGATTACAAGGTCATAAAAATGCGGTATCTATTCGATTAAAAGATTTAAAACAATGAGTATTCAAAATTTAATTCGTCCAATCATTAAAGCTTTAAAACCTTATTCATCAGCACGTGATGAGTTTCAAGGTGCTACTGATAATATGGTGTTTTTAGATGCTAACGAAAACCCTTTTGAAAACGGTGTAAACAGATATCCTGATCCACATCAAAGAACATTAAAAGCTATGCTTTCTGAAATTAAACACGTTTCAACAAAAAACATCCTATTAGGTAATGGGAGTGACGAAGTTTTAGATTTAATTTTTAGGGCTTTTTGTGAACCTAATCAAGACAATATTCTCATTTTGCCACCTACTTATGGTATGTATGAAGTATTAGCTAATTTGAATGCAATAAGTATTAAAGCGATAAATTTAGATGAAGCTTTTCAACCTAAACTGGATGCTATTTTAAATGCAGCTGATTCTAATAGTAAATTGCTTTTTATTTGTTCGCCAAACAATCCCTCAGGGAATAGTTTTAATACCAAAGTCATTGAAGAATTAGTTTCAAAATTTAAAGGCATAGTGGTTATTGATGAAGCTTATATTGATTTTTCTAATGAAATGAGTTGGATTTCAAAATTAAATACATATCCAAATTTAATTGTAACCCAAACATTATCCAAAGCTTACGCAATGGCTGGAATTCGTTTAGGTATCTGTTATGCTTCCAAGGAAATAATTAGAGTTTTAAACACTATAAAACCACCTTACAATATAAACGAATTGACTCAGAAAAAAGCCATTGAATTATTAAGCATCAAAGATTTAGCTCTTAATCAAATTCAAGATATTTTAAAAGAACGTGATTTGATGATTTCTGAGCTAGAATCTATAAATTTTATCTTTAAAATATATCCATCTGATGCTAATTTTGTTTTGGTTAAAGTTGATGATGCTAATAAACGTTACAATCAACTTATCGAAAAAGGCATCGTGATAAGAAATAGAACAACCCAACCTGGATGTGAAAACACATTACGATTAACAGTTGGTACAGCTCAAGAAAATAAAACCCTTTTAAGCACTTTAAAGACATTATAAATGAAGCGCGTATTATTTATCGATAGAGACGGCACTTTAGTTTTAGAGCCACCAGTGGATTATCAATTAGATACTTTAGAAAAATTAGAATTCTACCCAAAAGTATTTCAATACATGGCTAAAATAGCTAGAGAATTGGATTATGAATTGGTTATGGTAACGAATCAAGATGGTTTAGGTACAGATTCTTTTCCAGAAGATACTTTTTGGCCTGCACAAAATAAAATAGTAAACGCTTTTGAAAAAGAAGGTGTTGTGTTTGATGCAGTTTTTATTGACAAAACATTTCCGTATGAAAATGCACCTACTCGTAAGCCAAGAACAGGTTTATTAACTAAATACTTTTCTGAAGCATACGATTTAGAGAACTCATTTGTTTTGGGTGATAGAATCACGGATATGGAATTAGCTAAGAATCTTGGTGCTAAAGGCATCTATCTTTCTAAAGATCCGGATTTAGGTGCTAACGAAATTGAAACTTCTCAAGAAGATGTATTTAACGCCATTGCTTTAAAAACCACCGATTGGGAGAAAATATATGAGTTTTTAAAACTGAAAGATCGTGTTTCTGAAATAACTAGAAATACCAACGAAACAAAAATATATATCAAGTTAAATCTTGATGGTTCTGGTAAAAACAATATTGATACAGGACTTTCTTTTTTCGATCACATGCTAGATCAAATAGGTCGTCATGGAGCTATGGATTTAACTATTAAAGTGGATGGCGATTTAGATGTTGATGAGCACCACACCATTGAAGATACCATGATTGCTTTAGGGGAATTATTCAATAAAGCTTTAGGAAATAAATTGGGTATTGAACGCTATGGATTCTGTTTGCCAATGGATGACTGTTTAGCGCAAGTGGCAGTAGATTTTGGCGGACGTAATTGGTTAGAATGGGATGTTGAATTTAAACGCGAAAAAATAGGCGATATGCCAACCGAAATGTTTTTTCATTTGTTTAAATCATTTACTGATGGTGCTAAATGTAATTTGAATATTAAGGCCGAAGGCACCAATGAACATCATAAAATTGAAGGTATTTTTAAAGCCTTTGCAAAAGCTATGAAAATGGCAGTAAAACGAGATGCAAACAAGATGTTTTTACCATCAACTAAAGGCATGTTATGATGAAACTTGTAATTATAAATTACGGTGCAGGAAATATTAAAAGTATTCAATTTGCCTTTAAAAGACTGGGGGTTAATGCTATTTTATCTAACGATCCGGAAGAAATTTTAAATGCAGATAAAATTATATTTCCAGGTGTTGGTGAGGCTAGTACGGCTATGAAAATGTTAGTTGAAAGTGGATTAGATACATTAATACCTACCTTAAAACAACCTGTTTTAGGAATTTGTTTAGGGATGCAATTATTATGTAAATCTACTGAAGAGGGAAATACCAAGGGATTAGGCATCTTTCAAACAGATGTTAAACGATTTCCTAATGATTTAAAAGTACCTCAAATGGGTTGGAATGTTATAAAAGAGCTAAAGTCAAATCTTTTTAGTGGTATTAAAGAAAATGAGTACATGTATCTTGTGCATAGTTATTATGCCGAACATTGTAACGAAACTATATCCGCAACAGATTACGGATTAAATTATGCTTCAGCTTTAAAGCATAAAAATTTTTATGGGGTTCAATTTCATCCAGAAAAGAGTAGTTTAGCAGGAGAACAAATTTTAAAGAATTTTTTAGAATTATAATATGAGAATTATACCAGCCATTGATATTATAGAAGGAAAATGTGTTCGCTTAACAAAAGGCGATTACGGCACCAAAAAAATATATAGTGAAAGTCCATTAGAAATCGCTAAAACTTTTGAAGCTTCAGGTATTGAGTATTTACACTTAGTAGATTTAGATGGAGCAAAAGCAAAGCACATTGTCAATTATAAAGTCTTAGAGCAAATAGCTTCTAAAACAAGTCTTAAAATTGATTTTGGAGGTGGATTGAAAACTAATGAAGATTTACACATAGCATTTAATTCTGGTGCAAAACAAATCACAGGAGGTAGTATTGCAGTTAAAGATTCTAAAACTTTTGAAGGATGGATTTCTAAATATGGAGCTGCTAAAATTATTTTAGGAGCTGATAGTGATGCTGGTAAAATATCTATTAGTGGCTGGATGGAACAAAGTGAGGAAGAGGTTATTCCGTTCATTAAGTCATATCAAAAGAAAAGTATTCAATATGTAATTTGTACAGATATTTCTAAAGATGGTATGCTCGAAGGGCCTTCTGTAGATTTATATAAACAAATTATTGAAGAATGTTCAAATAGTAGTAGTGGGCAGTCTATAAAATTAATTGCTTCAGGAGGAATTTCAGATATTTCCGAATTACCCATTTTGAAAGAAATTGGATGTGAAGGCGTTATTATAGGTAAGGCTATATACGAAAACAGAATTACACTCAAACAATTAGAGAAATTTGTATAACATACTTTCACAGAAATAAAAAAAATATGTTAACAAAACGAATTATACCATGTCTTGATATAAAAAATGGACGAACCGTAAAAGGTGTCAATTTTGTTGATTTGCGTGACGCTGGAGACCCTGTTGAACTCGCAAAACAATATGCAGATGTAGGTGCAGATGAATTGGTTTTCTTAGATATCTCAGCAACTTTAGAAGGAAGAGGAACCACTTTAGATATGGTTTTGCATGTTGCCGAACAGGTTAACATCCCTTTTACTGTTGGTGGTGGTATTTCGTCTGTTGAGCATGTTGATGCCTTACTTAAATGTGGTGCAGATAAAGTTTCCATTAATTCTTCAGCTGTAAAACGTCCAGAATTGATTAATGAATTAGCTGAAAAATTTGGAAGTCAATGTGTAGTCGTTGCTATTGACGCTAAACAGATTGATGGCAATTGGAAAGTGCATTTAGCAGGTGGTAGTATTCCAACAGATATTGATTTATTTCAATGGGCTAAAGAAGTTGAATACAGAGGTGCTGGTGAAATTTTGTTCACATCCATGGATCATGATGGTACAAAAAACGGATTCGCCAATGAAGCATTAGCTAAGTTATCAGTTGAATTAAACATTCCCATAATTGCTTCTGGAGGCGCGGGGAAAGTGCAACATTTTATCGACACTTTTAAAGAAGGAAAAGCAGATGCAGCATTGGCAGCAAGTGTTTTTCATTTTGGTGAAATACCCATTCCAGAATTAAAAAAAGAATTAAAAGCTTATAATATAGAAGTAAGACTATAGTTAAATTATAATATTGCCTTGAGCGCAGTCGAAAGGTTTTTTTGGCATTGAAACGAAATAAAATTATGAATATTAAATACGACTCAAACGGACTTATTCCAGCTATTATCCAAGATGCATCTACAAAAAATGTGTTGATGATGGGGTTTATGAACGAGGAAGCTTACCAAAAAACATTAGAAACTAGACAGATTACTTTTTTTAGTAGAAGTAAACAACGTTTGTGGACTAAAGGTGAAGAAAGTGGTAATTTTTTAAATCTGGTTGATATTAAAAACGATTGCGATAACGACACCCTTTTAATTCAAGTAAATCCTGTTGGACCAATATGTCATAAAGGAACGGATAACTGTTGGGGAGAAGAAAACAAGGCTAATTATGGATTCTTTTCAACTTTAGAAAATATCATATCAGAGCGTGTTGCCAATAAAGATTCTAAAACCTCTTATGTTGCTAGTTTATTTGAAAAAGGTATAAATAAAATAGCTCAAAAAGTAGGCGAAGAGGCTGTTGAAACGGTTATTGAAGCCATGGATAACAATGATGAATTATTTCTTTATGAATCTGCCGATTTATTTTTTCATTACTTAATTTTGTTGAAAGCTAAGGGGTTTAGCTTAAAAGATATTGAAAATGAATTAAAAAGTAGACATAAATAACTTCGTGAAAATTTATTATCGGGTATAGGTCATCGTAGATACTACATTCCCTTTTTTGTCGTAATAAATCCATTTGCCTATGGGTTGTTTCCAATGTAAATATTGCCCTTTAGATTTTACATTTCCATCTTCATAATAAAAAGTTATAGGACCTTCAACACGATTGTCTTTGTAGGTTCCTTCACAAACTTTAATACCGTATGGGTCAAAATCTATCCATTTTCCATTACCTATACCATCAACATAATCTTGCATAGTCATGTAATTTCCATTATCGTATTTAGCATATAAAACTCCTGTAAAAGGTTTGTTAGTTCCCAATTCATAGTAAACCGACCCTTGTTTGTAGACTTTTTGGTAAGTGTCAGACATAGCAACTAACTTCTCTTTGGAGTCTTTGTACTGCCCATAAATACTAATTGAAATGAGTAGCATACAAATAAAGTTAATTAGTGCTTTCATGATTTTTTTTATTTTATATACACCAAATTGTTAGTTTTAGATGAGCTAACTAAAAAATTGACTAAAGTAAACAATACAAGTTATAAATTCTTTGTCACAAATTATAAATAACTTACTTTTCAAATTCTTAAAAAAAGCATGAAGAAGCACTTTTACGTTATAAAAATTCAGTATTTGGGATATCGTTTTCATGGTTGGCAAAAACAACCTAATGTAAAAACATTGCATTTAATGGTTGATAGAACCTTGAATTTTATTCTAGAAGGTAAATATTTTAAGAGTTTAAGTTCTGGTAGAACCGATGCGATGGTATCGGCAGAATGTGCTGCTTTTGAATTATTTTTAGAAGAACCACTAGAAGACCAAAATGCTTTTCTCAACCTTTTCAATAAAAACTTACCACAAGATATTAGAGCAATTAGTATTCTAGAAGTCGATTCAAAATTCAATATCATTAACCATTCAAAAATTAAAGAATACTTATATTTATTTACTTATGGTGAAAAATGCCATCCGTTTTGTGCACCAATAATGACCACTATTTTAGATGATTTAGATATTGATTTAATGAAAGAAGGCGCTAAACTTTTTGAAGGTTCACATTATTTTAAATCTTATTGCTTTAAACCCACCAATAATGGTATTTACAATAGAGATATCCTACTATGTGAACTGGTTGAAAATACTAAATACACCGCCAATTACTTTCCTGAAAAATCATATATTTTACGAGTAAAAGGTAAAGGTTTTATGCGTAATCAAATACGTTTGATGATGGGTGCGCTTATTGATTTGGGAAAAGGAAAAATAACAATAGATACCATAAAGCAAAGTTTAGAACAAGACCAATTTATTAAATTAGAATATATCGCTCCCGCTTCAGGTTTAATTTTAAACAATATAGAATTTGAATAACAACTTGATTTTTGTAGTTTTAAAAAGAAATATGATATTATGAGTTTACAAGTTCCAAAAGAAGCCTTAGATTTTTTTAAAAAGTTAGAGAAAAACAATGACCGTGATTGGTTTAATGATCATAAACTCGAATATAAAAAAATTGAAAAAGAGGTAAAGGGTTTTTATAATGCTGTATTTTCAAGTTTAAAAGAACATGATGATTTAGATAAACTGAAAATGTTTAGAATTTATAGAGATGTACGTTTTTCAAAAAATAAATCACCATACAAAACTCATTTTGGAGGCTCTTTTCATAGAGCAAAACCTAAATTAAGAGGTGGTTATTATCTTCATATTCAACCTAATAATGAGAGTTTTATAGCTACTGGTTTTTGGGAACCTGCACCTGCAGATTTACTTAGAATACGAAAAGAATTTGAAATGGATGATAGTGATATAAGAGCCATTTTAAAAGATGAAAATTTTAGTAGTGTTTGGGGCGGTTTTGTGGGTGATGAAGTTAAAACGGCTCCAAAAGGATTCAGTAAAGACCACAATGCCATAGACTTAATAAAAAAGAAACAATACATCTTCGTTAAAAAATTTAGCGATAAAGAAGTTTTAGATGAAAGTTTTGTGAATCAAATAAATTTGTCTTTTAAAGCCATTCGCCCATATTTTGATTATATGAGCGATGTTTTAACCACAGATTTAAATGGAGAATCTCTTATATAATTTCTTTAATAATATACTTAGATTGATTAAACTCGAATTGGTCATTAACTTTTTTATTTTTTAATAATTGACCAATTGGTGAGCTTAAAGAAATAGCAAAATAACTTTCGTTTTCTAAATCAATTTTACCAATACTTGTGGAAATATAAAAATTCATAAGATTGGTTTTAACAAGGCTTCCTAGAATAACATCATTATTGATAATACCTGTTTTTACAAGTTGTAAATGCGTTTTAGTTTGTTGAGCATCATTAAGATGAACCAGATTTTTTTCCAAATCGTTCAATAACTTGCCATTTCCAGAATCATCATCTAAATCATTAGATTTATCGTTATTTGAAATGGCATCTTTTATTAAATTGATTTCTTCTTTATAATCATTAATACGCTTATCTACACGTTCATTACAAATTTGTAGAAGTTGTTTTTTTATTATCATTAAATATTAAAAGGCTTTTAAAAGTTCTGGTTTTTCAAAAAGTTGGATATTACTAATAAGTCGATCTTTTACAATATTCATCATACGCTTATTTAATGCTGATGAATTTTTGATATAAATACTGTATTCTTCAACAGTAAATACCCCTATAATCATACCTTTTAAAGAATTACGAAATTTTATATCTTTTTGTATCGCATTGTCAATGTAAACTAAACGTTTTTCTGTAGAAAAACTATAGAAAACAGACTTGTGTTTAACAATATAATTTTTAAATGCTTCAATTAATAAATCATTTTGAAATTTTATAACAGGTCGTAATACTAAATTTTGAAAACGCTCATTACTGCTCATGTCATTATTTATTGTAGCATTTAAAATTTCAGGACGCATACTTTTTAAGTTAAAATCTCTGCTATTCATATCTTTGGAGTTTTTAATAAAAGTATAGATTATTGAAACCAAAAATAGAAGAAACTAAGTATAAATATCAACTACCTTATCAACAATTTTCTTTTTAATTTAGAAGTTAACATGAAATTAATTTTAAATAGAATTGTTTTAAATATTATAAACAAATTTAGGCTTCTATTGAATAAAATTCAGTTTATAGTTCATCTATTGGTAATTTTATAAAAATTAAATAACTAATAGTTTTAAAGTTTTAAATAATCGTAATAAACTTTAAATTTGTTTTCTTGTTTGGTTGTTAAAAAGAAGACTATTTTATCAACTAGCGTAAGGTATACAAAACAAAATTATTTATGAGCAAAACATTGTTTGATAAAGTATGGGATTCCCATGTAGTAAGAAAGATTGAAGGTGGACCAGATGTGTTTTTTATAGACCGTCATTTTATTCACGAGGTAACGAGTCCTGTTGCGTTTTTAGGATTAAAGAGTAGAGGGTTAAAAGTATTATATCCAGAACGCACATTTGCAACTGCTGATCATAATACACCTACTATAAACCAACATTTACCAGTTGAAGATCCACTTTCTGCTAATCAACTTAAAGCTTTGGAAGATAATTCAAATGAATACGGAATTAGCCATTGGGGGTTAGGACATAAAAAAAACGGCATTGTACACGTTGTTGGGCCAGAAAATGGAATTACGTTCCCTGGAGCAACAATTGTATGTGGCGATTCTCATACATCTACACACGGTGCTTTTGGTGCTATAGCTTTTGGTATTGGTACTTCAGAGGTCGAAATGGTACTTTCTACACAATGTATCATGCAACCAAAACCTAAAAAAATGCGCATTAACATTAATGGGCCATTAGGAAAAGGAGTAACACCTAAAGATGTGGCTTTATTTATTATTTCAAAGTTAACAACCTCTGGCGCAACTGGATATTTTGTTGAATATGCAGGTGATATTTTTGAAAATATGACTATGGAAGGTCGTATGACGGTTTGTAATTTATCTATTGAGATGGGTGCACGTGGTGGTATGATTGCTCCAGATGAAACAACCTTTGCATATTTAAAAGGAAAACCATTATCTCTAAAAGATGATGCTTGGGATGCAGCTGTAACGCATTGGAAAACACTAAAAACAGATGCTGATGCAACTTTTGATAAAGAATTAGCTTTTAGTGCTAGCGAAATTGAACCTATGATTACCTACGGAACAAATCCAGGAATGGGCATGGGTATTTCTAAAAACATACCGAATGCTGAAGCTATTGAAGGTGGCGTTGCAACTTATAAAAAATCTTTAGATTATATGGGTTATGATGAAAACGACTCCATGATTGGAAAAAAAGTAGATTATGTTTTCTTGGGAAGTTGTACTAATGGGAGAATTGAAGATTTTAGAGCTTTTGCATCAATTGTCAAAGGTAGAAAGAAAGCAGATAATGTTATAGCGTGGTTAGTTCCTGGCTCTCACGAAGTGGAAGATAAAATAAAAGAAGAAGGTATTTTAGATATTATTACAGAAGCAGGTTTCTCTTTACGTCAACCTGGTTGTTCGGCTTGTTTAGCTATGAATGATGATAAAGTACCTGCTGGAAAATATGCAGTTAGCACGTCAAACAGAAACTTTGAAGGCCGTCAAGGTCCTGGTTCAAGAACCATGTTAGCAAGTCCTTTAGTGGCTGCAGCCGCAGCTGTAACTGGAGTCGTAACAGATCCAAGAGAACTTTTGTAAGTTCGAAGTATACAGTTAACAGTTTTAAATCACATTAAACGAAAATTGATGCTGTATGGAAATTATTAAAATAAATTATTGACTGCCAACTAAACACTGGCAACTGAATACTAAAAACTATGGCTTACGATAAATTTAATATACTAACAAGTACCGCAGTACCACTTCCATTAGAGAATGTAGATACAGATCAAATTATACCTGCTCGTTTCTTAAAAGCTACAGAACGCAAAGGTTTTGGAGATAACTTATTTAGAGATTGGAGATACAATGGTGATAATACCCCTAAAGAAAGTTTTGTTTTAAACAATCCAATCTACGGTGGTAAAATTCTTGTAGGTGGTAAGAATTTTGGTTCAGGTTCCTCAAGAGAGCATGCTGCATGGGCAATTTACGATTATGGTTTTAGATGTGTGGTATCTAGTTTTTTTGCAGATATCTTCAGAAATAACTGTTTAAATGTTGGTGTTTTACCAGTACAAGTATCGCCTAAATTTTCCGAACAAATATTTAATGCTATTTACGAAAATCCTAATACAGAAATTGAAATTAATCTTACAAACCAAACCATAACCATACTTTCAACGGGTGCTCAAGAATCATTTGAAATTAACAGTTACAAGAAAGATAACATGCTTAATGGTTTTGATGATATTGATTATTTACAAAACATAAAAGGTGAAATAGAAAATTTTGCAAATAGTTTGTTGCTGTAATAAATGAATTCAAAGAGAATTGAAATAATGGATACGACGCTGCGTGATGGTGAACAAACCTCAGGTGTGTCGTTTTCTGCTTCTGAAAAGCTTACCATAGCCAAACTTTTATTGGAAGAATTAAAAGTAGATCGTATTGAAATAGCATCTGCAAGGGTATCAGAAGGTGAACTTCAGGCAGTAAAAGATGTTACAAAATGGGCAAGTCAAAATGGCTATCTAAACAAAGTTGAAGTACTAACTTTTGTTGATGGAGGTGTCTCTATTGATTGGATGATAAACGCAGGAGCAAAAGTTCAAAATTTACTTACAAAAGGGTCATTAAATCATTTAATACACCAGCTTAAAAAGACTTCTAATCAGCATTTTAAAGAAATATCAGAAAATATTTATTTAGCTAAAACTAAAGGGATTGAAACAAATGTTTACTTAGAAGATTGGAGTAATGGTATGCGTAATTCTAAAGACTATGTTTTTGAGTTTTTAGAATTTTTATCAACGCAAACTATAGAACGTATTATGCTTCCAGATACACTTGGTATTTTAACACCAATAGAGTCCTATGAATTTGTTAAGGAAATTAAGGATAAATATCCCAATTTGCATTTCGATTTCCATGCACACAATGATTATGATTTAGGTGTTTGGAATGCCATCGAAGGTTTAAGAGCTGGTGCTGATGGTTTACATTTAACCATTAATGGTATGGGAGAAAGGGCTGGTAATGCTCCCATGGCTAGTACTATTGCTGTAATTAATGATTTTATGCCACAAATTGAGGTTGGTGTGAATGAAAAAGTTTTATACACTGTAAGTAAATTGGTAGAAAACTTTTCTGGTATTATGATTCCTGCTAATAAACCTATTATTGGTGCTAATGTTTTTACGCAAACTGCTGGTATTCATGCTGATGGGGATAATAAAAAGAATTTATATTTTAGTGATTTAATGCCTGAACGTTTTGGTAGAAAACGCCAATATGCTCTTGGTAAATCATCAGGAAAAGCTAATATTCAAAAAAATCTACAAGAATTAGGACTTCAACTAAATGATGACGATTTAAAAAAAGTAACACAACGAATAATTGAATTAGGTGATAAAAAACAAGTGGTTACAAAAGAGGATTTACCTTATATAATTTCTGATGTTTTAGATAGAACTTATGAGGAAAAGGTGAAAGTTAATTCTTATGTATTAACACATTCTAAAGGTTTAAAACCATCAACTACGATTTCAATTACTGTTAATGATAAGATTTATGAAGAAAACGCCCAAGGTGACGGGCAGTTTGATGCCTTTATGAATGCAATTAGGAACATCTTTAAAAGAAAGAATCGAGTTTTGCCAGATTTAATTGATTATGCCGTTAGAATACCACCTGGAAGTCGATCGGATGCCTTATGCGAAACTATAATTACATGGAAAAGTTCTGAAAAGGAATTTAAAACTCGTGGTTTGGATTCTGATCAAACAGTTTCGGCAATTAAAGCGACCGAAAAAATGCTAAATATTATTACTAATTAAGACTATATAAATGAAATTTAATATTGCCCTTTTAGCCGGAGACGGTATTGGACCTGAAGTTATTGAACAAGCTGTAAAAGTAAGTGATGCTGTTGCTGCTAAATTTGGACATGAAATTACTTGGAAACCAGCGTTAACTGGTGCTGCTGCCATTGATGCGGTAGGTGAGCCTTATCCAGACGAAACACATGATATATGTATAGCATCGGATGCTGTTTTATTTGGTGCTATTGGACATCCACGTTTTGATAACGATCCATCCGCAAAGGTTCGTCCAGAGCAAGGTTTATTAAAAATGCGTAAAAAATTAGGCCTATTCGCTAATGTGCGACCTACATTTACGTTTCCATCGTTATTAGATAAATCGCCATTAAAAAAAGAACGTATTGAAGGTACGGATTTAGTTTTTTTACGTGAATTAACTGGTGGTATTTACTTTGGAGAAAAGGGGAGAAGAGATGGTGGAGAAACAGCTTTTGATAACTGTGTTTATACAAGAGTAGAAGTACAACGTTTGGCAAAAAAAGGTTTTGAATTGGCTATGACTCGTTCTAAAAAATTATGCTGCGTTGATAAAGCAAATGTTATGGAAACCTCTCGTTTGTGGCGTGAAACTGTTCAAGCTATGGAAAAAGAATATCCAGAAGTTGTTGTGAGTTATGAGTTTGTTGATGCTGTAGCGATGCGTTTGGTACAATGGCCAAATAGTTATGATGTTTTAATTACTGAAAATTTATTTGGTGATATTTTAACGGACGAGGCATCTGTTATTTCAGGGTCTATGGGATTAATGCCATCAGCTTCTATGGGAACAGATATTGCTTTATTTGAACCAATTCATGGATCGTATCCACAAGCAACTGGATTAAATATTGCAAATCCAATGGCAACAGTTTTATCGGCAGCCATGATGTTTGAAACTGCTTTTAATTTGCATGAAGAGGGTAAAGCTATAAGAGATGCAGTTAATAAAGCTTTAGCTGAAGGTATCGTTACTGAAGATTTGGCAGACGGCGGAAAAGCTTACGGCACCAAAGAAGTAGGAGACTGGTTAGCTGCAAATATATAATTTAAAAGAATTACAATTAATTATAAATGGATTTGGTAAGTTTTACCGAATCCATTTTTTTTGAGTGTATTTTTATTAGTGTTAGTAATATTTTAATTAACTACTTAAAGTTTTGTGAAAAGAGATTGCAAAAACATTCTATTGGTTATTTTTATTGAAAAATTAACAAAAACCAATTTTTATGAAAAAAGTATTGCTTTTTGTGTTTTCATTATTTTTAAGTTTAACACCTAATTTTATAGAAGCACAATCTACTAGAAAGAAGAAAAAAGACTCAGAAGTTGAAGTTCCAAAACCAACTCCAACAAAGAAAGAAGGCAAAATTAAACCTTACGATAAGGTTATTACCAGAGATGCTGTATCTGATAATGGCTTATTTAAAACGCATAAAGTAGATGATTCTTATTTTTTCGAAATCCCAAATGAACATTTAGGTAAAGATATGCTTTTGGTAAGTCGTATTGCTAAATTACCTGCAGATTTAGGTAATGGTTACGTAAATGCAGGATCTAAAACTAGTACGCGTTTAGTGACTTGGGAACGTTTTCAAGATAAAATATTAATCAAAGAAAAATCGTATAATGCAGTAGCTGATGATGAATTACCCATTAGTATTTCTGTAAAATCAAATAATTACGAGCCCACATTATTTGCTTTTGATATTGAAGCTTTAAGCAAAGATTCAACTGCAGTTGTGATAGATGTTACTAAATTTTATGTAACTGATGTTAAAGCTTTAAGTGGATTGTCATCACAGTTAAGAAACACCTATAAAGTAAAAAATCTGGACGCTTCGCGTAGTTTTATTAATTCAGTAAAAAGTTTTCCAGAGAATATTGAAGTAGTTCAAGATATGACTTACAATGCCTCTGAACCACCATCATTTGGTAGTACAGAATCTATTAGTCTTAAAATGAATCAATCTATGATTTTATTACCAGAAAAACCAATGCAACCTCGTTTTGCAGATGAAAGAGTGGGCTGGTTTACAATAGATCAAATAGATTATGGAAGTAAAGAATTAAAGTCTGATACTAAAACATATATTAGAAGATGGCGTTTAGAGCCGAAAGACCCTGAGGCTTATGCTAGAGGAGAACTTGTAGAACCAGTAAAACCCATTGTTTATTATTTAGATCCTGCCACACCAGATAATTTAAAAAAATACATGAAAGAAGGTGTTGAGTTATGGCAAAAATCTTTTGAAAAAGCTGGCTTTAAAAATGCTATAATTGCTAAATATGCACCTACAAAGGAAGAAGATCCAGATTTTAGTCCGGAAGATATTCGCTATTCTGTTGTTAGATATGTTGCGAGTACAACTAGAAATGCCGTTGGACCAAGCGTGTCTGACCCAAGAAGCGGAGAAATTATTGAAAGTGATATTATTTGGTATCATAACCATTTACGCTCTTACAGAAACCGTTATTTATTAGAAACCGGTGCTGCAAACCCATTAGCTAGAACCTTAAACACGCCTGCTGAAGAGATTGGAGAAATGATGAAAATGGTTATTGCTCACGAAGTAGGGCATGCTTTAGGTTTACCTCACAATATGGGTGCTAGTAAAGCCTATGATGTTGAAAGCTATAGAGATGGTAACTTTACTCAAAAAAATGGTATTGCAGCTACCATTATGGATTACGCGCGTTTTAATTATATAGCTCAACCAGGTGATAAAAACATCCGTTTTATCCGTCAGATGGGACCTTATGATGATTATGCTATTAATTGGGGCTACAGATACATTCCAGGAGCTGATACACCAGAAAAAGAAGTTAAAACTTTAGATAGTTGGATTCTTGAAAAAGCAGGAGATCCGAAATATATGTTTGGAAAACAAAGTAGTCGATTTAATCCTAACTCTCAAACAGAAGATATTGGAAATGATGCTTTAAAAGCTGGAGATTATGCTCTAAAAAACCTAAAATATGTTGCTGAACATTTACCAGAATGGACCAGTGATGCAACTAATAATTACGAAGATTTAGAGGAATTATATGGTGAATTTTTAGGCTGCTACAATCGTTATATAGGCCATGTACTAACTAATGTTGGAGGGGTTTATGAAAACTTGTTAAATCCTAATCAAGAGGGTGTGCCATTTCAAGCAGTTCCAAAATTACTACAAAAAGCATCGGTGCAATGGCTTCATAAAAACGCCTTTGAAACTACTAATTGGTTGGTTGACAAAGACTTACTTTCAAATATTGATTATGCAGGTTATATTTACCGTTTGGGGCAACTACAAAACAGGTATCTTACGAGTTTGTTAAGCTTTGAGCGTTTAGGGCGCTTATCTGATCATGAGGCTATAAATACTAATAACTATGGCACTTTAGAAATGATGCAGGATGTTAGAAAAGGTATTTGGGCAGAAGCTAATGTTACTAAAAATGTAGATGTGTATCGTCGTAATTTACAACGCGCATATATAGATCAAATGGCAAATTTAATGACAGGAGATTTAAGCTCAAGAGATCCAAAACAATTTAATGTATCACAATCAGACATTAGAGCTTTTGTAAGGGGTGAACTTAATACTTTAAAAGTTATCGTTTCAAGTGCTTCAAATAGAGCTATAAACACGGTTACAAAATATCATTACAAAGATTGTTTAGAACGTATCAATTTAATTTTATCTCCTAATAAGATTTAAATAATATTAAACAAATGAGCTTGTTTTAATTAATAAGCTTATTTTTTTTACTAAAACTTGAGTGACTAGGTAATTCAAAAACTTCTAACTCAAAATAAGGTAGCGATGCTAAAAGATGATCAAAAATATCAGACACGATATACTCGTAGTTTTCCCATCGTTTATCACTACTAAACGCATAAATCTCTAAAGGTATTCCTTGAGTAGTAGGTGCTAATTGGCGTGCCATAATCATCATGTCTTTATTAATAGCTGAATGATTTTTTAAATAGGAATCAATATATTTTCTAAAAACACCAATATTGGTAAGATTTCTACCGTTTATTAGGATGGTTTTATCAATCGTATTTTCAGTATTGTAGGACTTAATATCATTCTGACGGTTATTTAAATAAGACGTTATAAGTTGAATTTTTTTAAGTTTTTCTACGTCACTTTCTGTTAAATATTTAATACCATTTTGTTTTATATAAAGAGCTCTTTTTATCCGTCTTCCATTAGAATCCGTCATACCACGCCAGTTCTTAAAAGAATCTGAAATTAGGGCATAAGTAGGAATGGTTGTAATGGTTTTATCAAAGTTTTGAACTTTAACAGTGGCTAAGTTAATTTCAATAACATCACCATCGGCACCATACTTTTCAAAAGTAATCCAATCGCCAATTTGAACCATATCGTTTATAGATACCTGAATACTTGCTACAAAACCTAAAATAGTATCCTTAAATACTAAAATAACTACCGCAGAAATAGCACCCATTCCAGTTAAAAACCGCATGAAAGGAATGTTGGTAATTATAGCAATTGCTGATAAAAACCCAGCAACCCAAGCAAAAATCATAAAAACCTGAATATAGCTATCAATAGGTTTATCTTTTAATCGGGGTAATGTTTTAAAATAATCTCTAAGGGTGTTAAGTAAGCTTCTTACAATCCAAAGAGTTAAAATAAGAGCAAATACTTGCAATACTTTTTCTATAACAATATCTGAGTTTGGAAAATCAGCAAATACTAATGGTGTAAACTCTAAAGCTATTAACAAAGGAATGATGTGTGCTATGTTTCTAGGTACGCGGTTAGTAATTAATAAATCATCAAAATTAGTTTTGGATTTGATAGCAAATTGTGTAAAAGTGCTTCGTATTAATTTTCTAATTGTAAAATCTACTATAGCTATAACAAGGATTAAAACTATTAGTAGCGCTAGCATATTTAAATATTTAGCTACAACTTCAGTAACACTGTGTGAAACTAAATAATCATAAATTAAATGTTTGTAATTAGTCATTATGCGCTGTTTTTAAATACTTTTTATCAATATAAAAGGTTCCAAAAGGGATGATGGATACAACAAGTACCAGTATAAAAGTTTTGTTATTCCATTTAAAATCTTTTTTAAATGCGAAAGCCAATGCGATGTAGGCAATAAATAATACACCATGTGGCATACCTAAAAATTTAACATATATAGGGTTATCTGCTATATATTTAATAGGCGTAGCTATAAATAGCAATAATATATAAGAAACACCTTCAAGAAACGCTACAACTCTAAAAATATTTACAAATGAAAACATGTGTTTTTTTATGCAAAAATAGGGTACAATTACCAGATAACAGACCTCAATTTAAGAGTTTTTTAAAACACATTAAAAATGATTAATCCGTAGATTACAAAACGAAGCAAACGTAATGAACCATAAAGAACCACATTTTTAAAAGGAAACTCGATAAGTCCCGCAGCCATACAAGAAATTGAAAAGGGTAGCGGTAATAAGGCACCAACCACAATTAAAAAACTACCCCATTTTTTTGAGTTTTTGAGTTGTTTTTCCATTTTAACCTCCAAATAGTTATGTACAGAAGGTATTTTAGTAATAGCATGCCCAATCCAATAAGCTAATAATCCGCCAGTATACGATAGTATAGCTAAAATACTCAAGTAAAACCATGGACTGTACATTTTGCCAGACCAAGCAATAAAAATTTCTGGTGGAACCAGACCTAAAAGGGTTTCTGAAACAAAAAAGAAACTTAAAACACCATAAGCCGGTAAAATTTCTGTTAGTGTTACTAAGGCATTGTTAATATCAAAAAAATGATTTAAAGTATAAATTATACCAACGATAATAATAATATACGGAAGTGCTTTTTTTATAGCTAGCCATACAAACGAATAAAACCCGGTATAATTATAATACTGATGTAATAATTGTAAACGAGATTTTTCAATCTTTGTTTTAGACTTTGGTTTCATAACATTCTGATAATTTTAGGGCTTACAAATATAAGCTATAGATTCTATTTAAAATAGTTATAGTAGGAGCTTATCATAATTTTAACACAGGTAATAAAATATTCTATTTTACATAATATAAATTATAGTACAAATTTTCATTATGTAGTTTAGGGCATTGTTTCCATTTGATAGCTATAATTCAATATTATGTAAAATATCCCTGAAGCATTCGTTTTCATAAGATTAATTGGAAGTTGGGTCATTAAACTATTAAGCGGTTTGCTTCGCAGCGTTTAAAAAACATTTGTATCTATAATTAGCCGTTATGTAAAATAGCCGCTACCAAGCGCTCGATTGTTTTATAAAATCAAATTGCTCTGGCAATTTATTTTACACACAAATGCGTAGCATTCATGAGCTCCTTATTAAAACAATAAAAATCTGCGAATAACTTCCATCGCTTGCCAACGCCAAAATAAAAGCTAACCTTTTTGCTCTTATTAAAAATCGCGTATTCGATAAAATGTACGTCATAAAAAATTTTATACGATTCTCGTAAGCTTGCCACCAGAGCATAAATTTTAAGAAATCGACTTTTTAGGAGATTCACGAACACATTTGAAGTTTTTGCAAATAATTAAATATGTGAGTAAAAATAAAATTCTATGCACTTGTTATATTTAGAATTTCAATTAATCCTTTTTTTTGTTTCATTATATTGATAATCAATTTATTATTTAAAATAGTGTATTGAAACAAAGAAACAAAAATTAAAGGCTGCATATAATTTTGGAAACAATCCTATTTGATAAATAAGCGCTCATTTATGTTTACGCATTTGTGATTATATAAATAAAATTTTTATCTAAATTAGCTTAGTTCCAACTAACAGGAATATCCGAAATGAAAACAAAAATAATTGGACTTGTTTGTCTGGTAATGGCAGCAAGTTTAACTTGGTTTTTTATCTTTTATGATCAAGATTATCAACCTACTACAGATTTTGATGAAACCGAATCGCATTTAGTAGTTTGTTCTGACCAATATGCTAATATCTATCTCAATTTTATCAAGAATTTAGCTGAAGATGAGCATGTTACTTTGTACATTCCCGAGATATCAATGAGTAAGAGTGTGCATAAAGTGCTTGAGGCTTTTGGTGTTCGTATGGATAACGTTGAACTACAACTTATATCTGATGATAATATATGGATTAGGGATTTTGGTCCTGTTTTTTTAATTAATGAAAGTGGAAAGTCCAAAACTTTGAGTTTCAAGTATTATGGGGAAAACATGTTTCCTTATGAATATCAAGCTCTAGCAAAAGAGAGGTTGCTGGCTTCTAATATTATAAGTATAGGGGGCGCTAGAGAATTAAATGGTAAAGGACTCGCCATAATGGTTGAAAAGCACGAAGAGTTAAGAAATCCAACTGTTACCAAAGACGACATCACTAAAGAACTGAAAAAAAATTAGGTATAAAAAAAATTATTTGGTTAAAAGTGGGCTTCCACAAGATGAAATATTAATGGACTTACCGTTTATTGACGCCATTTACACCAGCGGTGCAGGACATCATATTGATAGTTTTTGCAGGTTTATTTCACCAAATACCGTTTTGCTCGCTCAGGTAAACAGTAATGAGGTAGCTACCAACCCTATTATGAAAATAGCCTATGAACGGCTAGAGGAAAATTATAATATTCTTAAAAATGCTTCAGATCAAGATGGAAAGCCTTTAAATATTATAAGAGTTCCTATGGCTCCGTTGTTTTTTGAAAATGAAACAAATTTTAATGTAACACGAACCTTTATTCGGTCTAACAGTTATTTAAACTTTATTTTGACAAAGCATAAAGTTATTGTACCAAGTTATGGACAACAGATTAAAAGTGAAGATGCTATTTCTAAAGATCTAGAGATAGAAAATAAATTCAGAACTATTTTTCCTGGAAAAAAAATAGTTATGTTAGATTGTGCGGACTTAAATAGAAATGGCGGGGGATTTCATTGTATAGCAATCAATAAACCGAAGAAAAAGAAAAAGAAAAAAGTAGCATAACTTTTTGTGAACAATTTAGAGGTCTAAGTTTTTAATTTTTGTCAATTTCTCTATTCAACACTAATTATTTTAACCCCTAACCTTATAAGTAGTTAGATTAAGTATAATGTTAATTTTTTTAACCAATCCTGTTGATGATTAATAATTAAAATAGATTTAGACGTGATTATAAATTATTTTATACTTATTAAAAATCCTTTAAAAGTCTAAAATAAAAAGTGGTTCCAATACCTTCCTGACTTTCTAACCAAACAGAACCATTATAAAAACTGATAATTTTTTTAACAATAGACAATCCAATTCCAGAAGACAATCCTGTGCTTTCTAACTTGGTAAAGACTTTAAATATTTTATCAAAATAATCTGACTTGATACCAATACCGTTATCTTTTACAAAAAACTCATAGTTTGCAACATTTTCTTTACATCCTATTTCTATTAGTCCGATTTCTTTATCGCAAAATTTTATCGCATTATGAATCAAGTTTTGAAAAACCTGTTTAAACCTCCAAGTGTTTCCGTACAAACTAGGTAAGTTTTCTTGAATAGAAACTTGTATATGACCTGGTATTAACATGGTTTGTAATACTTCCTTTATTATGAAATTAAAATCTACGAGTTTGTCATCTTCTTTTAATTTATCAATTGTAGAATAGTCTAAAATTCCTTTTATTAAAAAATCCATTTTTTCTACATTAAACAATATTTGATTTAATGATTTTAATGCTTTATCATCTAAAATGACTTTATGATCTTCCATGAACCAACTAACCAAGGTAAAGATGTTAATTAATGGTGCTTTTAAATCGTGTGATACCACATGCGCATATTCATTAAGCTCTTGATTTTGATTTGATAAACTTTTAAGCAATTCTTCTTTTTTCTTTTCTTGGGCTTTTATTCGTTCTTCATATTCTTTTTTCTGTAGGACATTAACCAACATATTAGCATAAACAAAAAGGATTTCTTGTTCGTTTTCAGTATAGGCATTTAATTTTTTAACCGAATCAAAACCAATAAAACCAATTAACTCATTATTTTTTATTTTAGGTATAGTTATTAAACTTTTTATGCCTTGAGGTTCTAAAATAGCACGTAAACCAAACTCGCCATCTTTTGGTAAAAGACTAACATCTTCAACATAAAATGCGTCTCCTTTTTTGTGTGCATTTAACCAATGCGTAATATAATCTATTGGTATATTTTGTAAATTATCTATCTCTGGGTCTATGCCTTTAGCACACCACTCGAAGGTATTAGAGCATGTATTGTTTACAAAATCATAAGAGAAAATATAACTCCTGTCTGACAAAACAAACTCACCAATTTGCTGTAAAGATTCTCGTATTAACTTATCTATATCTGATAAATCTGAATTAATATATTTTGTTGAAATACTAATTAATAAGTCTTGAAAACGTAAATGTCTCTCTATAATTTTATCTTTCTCTATTTGTGAAGCAACTTGATTATTCTGATTTATATCAATTACAGAAATATTATCAGTTGTATTTAGGTTTTCTTTTTGCATTTCTCTTGTTAGGATTTTATTTAAAGAGTTATATTGTTTTAACTAATATAATATATTTATTATAAAATTGATATTTATAAGTTAAAACCTTTATATTTCAATAAAATATTATTCCATACAACGCACAAGTGGCTTGTATCCTACTATTTATTTCGTACCGTAGATGCTTACTCTAATTATATTTTTGTTTTAAATTACTATAAGAAACATCATTTTTTAAAAATCTATAAAAACTTTTTAATAAATTAAAAAAAACCAAAAATGTGAAAGGAACTTTGTGTTAATAAAA
>NZ_CEWOCJ010000005.1:0-189301 GCF_982512915.1 Flaviramulus sp.
TCTAGGTATTCCGACGTGTCTTATGAAGTTTAACTTTTAACAAAAAGGATATATAATTACATCCATTTACAACTGTGACAATTGAAAATTAGTTTAATAAATTTTGAAATTTAATTGAATGAAATCTTCCGAGATTAACAGTTTGTGAAGTTGCTCTACAGATGTTTGTTTTTGTAAGAAATCAATTTTTAAATTAATTAATCGCAACACAGTCAATAATTTCGCTGTATCATTACTTTTAAATCCAAATGACGTCTTTGGTTTTCTAACTGGTTTCAAAGGTTTTTGAACCACTTCTTTTTTGGGAACATTAATTTTTTTAATTAATTATTCATCCAATTCCTCATCATTGAAATACTTTTCCGCAATTTCTGGAATGGTAAACAAATCGTGTTCTGAATATTGGCCGTATTGCTCTTGCAATTCAACATATAGCCTTATGGCTGACACTTTAAGGTAATGGATGATATAATTGTCATCATTTCCTAAATCGTCCGTTATAGCCCTGTCACCAACGTATTTTGCAATATCATTTAGATACTTATCAAATTTATTCGATAGTACTGTGTAGGTATATTTATTTTCATATATCGTTGCATTTTGGGGAAAGTCAGTGACAAATGAAAGAATTTCCGTTTCAGTTTGATTAAAAATCAATTTCTGATAATATTGCTTTTTGCTGCTTAAGGGTCTTTTAAAATTTAATTTGAAAATGCCATTTGTAGCAATAGAATCTAGCTTTATATCTGGAAGTAAGATTTGGTATTCTCTTTCTGACCTATGGTCCCGATGTAAACCTTTAGTAATGGAAACTAAATTTGAAAATATGTTATTCATTATAAATCCAATTGAATACGGTTGGCGGCATCTTTCTTTTTGTCGTCGATTACCTTTGCATAAATCTGGGTTGTTCTCAATTCTTTATGGCCTAATAATTTTGATACTGTATAAATATCAGTACCCAAAGTTAATTGCAAAGTTGCATACGTATGACGCGCGCAATGAAAGGTAATACTTTTTGTGATTCCTGCTTTCATCATCCATTGTTGTAACTTTAAATTAGACCAGGCACTATAATGTAAATCTTTGAAGATTTTATCTTTTGGCTCTCCTTCTTCTCCTAGTAATTCCCTAGCTTGTTCAGAAATAGGTAATGTTTCCGCTCCTTTTGTTTTCTTTTGTCTGAATCGTATATAGTATCCCATTTCTTTAGAATGCTGTACCTCTGACCATATTAACTTTTCAATGTCTGACCATCTTAATCCGGTTATTGCTGAAAATATAAAAGCTTTCTTTAGTAGAGGCAACTCACATTCTGTATTGGCAGCTCGTTGTAATTCATCAAGCGTTAAGAATTCTCGTTGAGGTTCCCCTTGTTTAAAATACTCAACACCAGTGGCAGGATTCATTTTTAAAATTCCATCTTTTACTGCATGTTTTAAAGCAGCTGCGAATTTCCCATAATAGGAATATTTGGAGTTTTGAGAAAGCTTTTTTCCTGCTCTTGCAATGGCATCCTTGTCCAAATAATCTCTGAACCTTTCAACAAATATTTTGTCAATATCCTGAAAACTGACATCATGTGGACAGAAAGCCTTCAGATGTTTTAACATGCTATTCCAATTGCCATAATTTCCAGCACTTGTATTCTTCTTTTCTACCAATGTTGAAACATAGGTAATAAAGCTTCCTTTTAACTTCTCAATATCTCGAAAGCCATAAATGCCGTTTTGGATTTCAATTTGGCGTTGTGCACAAATGGTTTCAGCCAATTGCTTGGTTTTCTTGTTGACTTCTCTTTCTGTTTTGGTTTGAGGATTAGGCGTAAGATATAATCTCAAATACTCTGTTTTTCTTTTGCCCTTATGGTAGTAGTCCAAATACAAACTAATACTGTCATTCTTTTTGCGCTGTCTTAATGTAACTTTCATAGTAAATCAATTAAAAAGGTTTTCAATTTGCCAACGAGCAACTATATGTTTTCTACCAAAGGGAACCGCTTTTAAACGTCCTTGTTGAATCATTCTTTGAATGGTCCATCTACTTACACCAATGAGTTGAGAAGCTTCTGTAACGCTTAAAAAATCCTTGTTGTTTACAGCATCTTGATTGTAGTGATTAACGATTTCTCTTGGCTGTTGCACAGCCTTATCAAGTGTAGTTTGTATTTTCTCATTGCGCTTACGTGCTTTATAAGCTTTCTTCGCACAGGTATCGCCGCAATAATTAGTGACAGTAGTACGAGCAGTAAAGGCCTTACCGCAATGTTTACAGGATTTTGGAATGAATAAATTACTGCTCATAAATGGTGCTTTATGTAGCGTTATGGTGCAACGTGGGGCAATATGGTGCATCATTTCGCCAATCCTACTGCCAACAGATTTGGGCAACAAATCCGTATTTAAGGCAACAGATACACAACAAATTTAATGAAAAAAGAGCAAATAAGCAACAAGTAAAAGAATATAAAGTGAAGAAAAACAATAAGTTAACAAGCAAAAGAAGGTAAGTTACTTCCCAATACAAAAATTAGCAAAAATATTACCCAGTAATTCATCATTAGTCACTTGTCCTGTGATTTCTCCAAAATGATATAAAGCTTGACGAATATCTATAGCTAATAAATCCCCTGATAAATTAGTATCTAAACCATATTTTACTTTTTGAATTTCCTCAAAGGCTTTTAACAAAGCATCATAATGCCGGGAGTTTGTTATAATGGTTTCATTATTTCTTAAAGCGCCCGTATTAATTAAATTTAAAAGCTTTTTAGTTAATTCTTCAACACCTAAACCTGTTTTTGCACTTAACATCAATATTTCTGGTATCTCATTTTTAATATTTTCAACTTGAGTTGCTTCGATACTATCTACTTTATTAGCAATTATAATGAGAGGTTTTAAAGGATATTTATTTTTAATTTTTTCAAGCTCTACTTTAAACTCTTTACTATGTATATCAAATTGAGAGCTATCAAATAAATAAATAACAACTTGAGATTGCTGAATTTTTTCAAATGTTTTCTTTATTCCAATACTTTCTACTACATCGTTAGTTTCTCTAATTCCTGCAGTGTCAATAAATCTAAAACCAATTCCACCTATAGAAATTTCATCTTCAATAGTATCTCTTGTAGTTCCTGCTATTTCAGAAACAATAGCCCTTTCTTCATTTAACAACGTATTTAATAAGGTAGATTTACCAACATTAGGCTCTCCCACTATGGCAACTGGAATGCCGTTTTTAATAACATTCCCAACTGCAAAAGAATCTATCAATCGTTTTAAGACAAAGGTAATTCTTTCTATTAAATCATTAAATTGTTTCCTATCTGCAAATTCCACATCTTCCTCTGAGAAATCTAACTCTAATTCTATAAGTGATGCAAAATTTAATAACTCTTGACGAAGTTTTGCTATTTCAGATGAAAAACCACCACGCATTTGTTGCATCGCTATTTGATGCGATGCTTCGTTATCACTTGAAATTAAATCTGCTACAGCTTCTGCCTGACTTAAATCTAACTTACCGTTTAAAAATGCACGTAGAGTAAATTCTCCAGCTTTTGCCATTCGACAACCATTCCTTAAAAATAATTGAATAATTTCTTGTTGTATAAAGTTTGAACCATGACAAGAAATTTCAACAACATCTTCACCTGTGTAAGAATTTGGGTTTTTGAAAACAGATATTAAAACTTCATCAATTATGCGGTTTTCATCTAATACATGTCCTAAATGTATAGTGTGGGTTTTTTGATTTGCTAATTTTTTTCCTGAAACTGATTTAAATTGTTTTTCAGCTAATATAACGGCATCTTTTCCAGATAATCGAATAACTGCAATAGCACCTGCGCCAGAGGGCGTAGCTAAAGCTACAATAGTATCATTATATATCATGGATTGATATTATTTTTTAAAATTGGTAAATTAAAAAGCCTCTAATTGTTATTACTTAATAAATAAATACCATCGTTTTTAATTTCAATTTTTTTTTCTTTATAAAGTGTTCCAACGGCTTTTTTAAAGTTCTTTTTACTCATTTGTAATACATTTTTAATAGCTTCAGGATCTGATTTATCTGTTAAGTTTAAAAAACCACTATTATCTTCTAACTCTTCTAAAATCCTTTTAGCATTTGGTTCTATATTTCTATAACCAATTTGACCTAATGAAATATCTAATTTATTACCAGTACGTATTTTTTTAACTATTCCTTTTAACTTATCGCCTACACTAATATCTCTAAAAATACTGTCTTTGTAAATTAATCCTGTGTGGATTTTATTTACAATCACGTTCATTCCAATATCTGAAGGATGCGACGCAATTAAATCAACTTCATCAAATTCCTTAACGGTTAAATTTTTATTTTCTAAAAATCCATTAGTTTTACTTGAGGCTACTAACCTTTCCGTTTTTTCATCTAAATAACAATGCACAAAATACCAACCTCCTGGTTTCATTTTAAAAGCTTGTTCTTTAAATGGGCAAAATAATTCTTTAACCAATCCCCAATCTAAAAAAGCACCATAATCAGTTACTTGATTACAACGAAGTAAAGCAAAATCACCTTTCATAATATAAGGTATATCTGTAGTAGCTACAGGGCGTTCTTCATTATCTAAATAAACAAAAACGTCTAACTTATCCCATATTTTAAAAGTTTCGGGTACATATCTATTCGGAAGCAATACTTCGTTATCTTCATTATCAATTAAATAGACTCCATGATCTGTTTCACGAAGTATTTCTAGTGTATTAACTTCTCCTAATTTTATCATACAACAAAGGTAATCATATTAGTTTTTTAAAATAAAAAAGCGCTACAATATTGTAACGCTTTTTAAATATTTTATTCTGTTAATATTAATAAACAGATTCTTTTTTGAAATGTTTAGTCAATAAATAATAAACTACTGCTCTGTACTTATTGCGGTTAGATTTTCCATATTGTTCAATAACTGCATCAATAGCTTTATCTAAATCAGGACTATCTTTTAATCCTAATTTTTTAATCAAGAAATTGTTTTTAACTGTAGCTAATTCTTTTTCGTCTGAACCAGAAACTGTTGAAGAATCTGCATTGTAAATTGAAGGTCCGCAACCAATTGTTACTTTTGTTAATAAATCCATGTCTGCAATAACGCCACATTTTTCTTTTAAATCAGCAGCATAATTTGCAATAAGTTCATCTCTTTTACTCATAATGATTTCATTTTAATGTATTAATAAAAACTATTTAATAGTTAACTATAATAAATATAACTATTTTTTAGAAACATTAATTATTTATAAGTCACATATTTACTTAATAAACTCAAAATAATTTAAAAGCACTTCGTCATTTAGATGTTTAGGAGTGAAAATTTCTAAAAGTTTAGGCTGATTGGTTGAGCTGTAAAATGATTTTAAAGCTGATTTTAAAGAAGCATCATCAATAACACTATTGTACTTAAAACCAAACATTTTACATAAATGTTCAGCAGTAAATTTATGATTTGTTTCAAAGTAAGTATCAAAGTTTTCGGTGTTTTTATGACCTGGTAAAATTCTAAAAATACCTCCTCCTCTATTATTAATTACAATAATCCGGAAGTTTTTAGGGATATAATTATTCCACAAAGCATTACTGTCATAAAGAAAACTCAAATCACCCGTAATAAAAAGCGTTGATTTTTTATTTGCAACAGCACTACCAATTGCGGTAGATGTGCTTCCATCAATTCCGCTAGTTCCTCTGTTGCAAAAAACCTCAATATTTTTATTCAAATTGAATAATTGTGTATATCGAATTGCTGAACTGTTACTAACCTGAAGTGAATAATTACTTGGTATAGACTTCAAAACTTTATCAAAAACGCTGAAATCTGAAAAAGGAATATTATTTATATATTCTTTATGTTTTTTTAATCTTTTTTGTTTTATGGTATCAAAAATCTCCCTGTAATCACTTTTTACATAGTGAGTTACTTTTGGCAAAAAAGCTTCAAAGAATTCATTCGGTGTTGTTTCTAAATGATTGCTTAATGAGAAAAAAGTATCGTTAGCAGTTTTATTATCTATATGCCAGTGTTGTTGAGGTTTAAATTTCCTCAAAAACTGTTTTATTTTTTTTGAAACAATAAGTCCTCCAAAGGTTACTAAAATATCTGGTTGTAATTGCTTTTGTTCGTCTGGTGTTAGTGGTGCTATAATTTGATCGATACAATTAAAAAAACAAGGGTGATGCAGATTAGATGTGGTTTCGGTAAAAACTATAACACTATCATCTTCTGCCAATTCTTCAAACCACTTTGTATCAATTTCGTTAGGATAATTAACACCTACTAAAATCATTTTTTTTGTAGCATTATTCCAGTCTTCAAAACAAGATTTCAAAACATAATCTTCAATTTCATTAGGTTTTGAAGTGGAATCAAAAATTTTAGGAGATACACTTAACTTATCAACAGTTTCATAAAGCGGCTCATCTAAAGGTATATTAATGTGAATAGGGCCTTTTTTAACAATTGCAAAATTAATAGCATTGTTAATTTCTTCTTCATTAAAAGTTTGAATATCTTTTTGTAAGCCTAAAAACCTTTCAAACTTATCTTCTAAATTTTTTAATATGGGTAATTCCTCATTTTCAGGAATGTTCTTTTCATCTTTTAAATCCAATTTTAAATTAGCAGAATATAAAATATGATTATCAAAGACATTTTTCTGATTTATAGTTTGTCCGTCACCTATCCCAATTAAATGTTTGGGTCTATCAGCTGATAAAACAATTAAAGGAATATCACTATAGAACGCTTCAGCTATAGCTGGATAATAATTTAAAAGTGCACTACCGGAGGTACAAACAACTGCTGTAGGTTCTCGCAATTGTTGAGCAATTCCTAATGCAAAAAAAGCAGCACAACGCTCATCAACAATGCTGTAACAACTAAAAAAAGTATCATTAATAAAACCAATAGTTAAAGGAGCATTCCTACTACCAGGAGATATAATTATGTGCTTAATATTTTTTTCTTTACAAAGCTGAATAACAGTTTGAGCAAGAGGAATTTTCGGGTAAGTCATGTAAACTTAAATCTTACTGCAAAAATAATAAATAGGAAGTGATTAAGCGAATTACAAAACGTTTTTAATCACTAAAGATTTTGAAATGGTTTCTTGCCATTCATTCTCTGCAATTGAGCTTTCAGTTATGCCGCCGCCAACATAAATAACGGCTTGATTATTTTGTATTTGCATACACCTTAAGTTTACATAGAGCTGCGTAATTTTTTTTGTAATGGCATAAGCTCTATTCTCAATATTCCGTCTTCCAGATCTTGGAGCTTTGAATGTTTCAAAATTTAATTCACCTAAAAATCCAGTATAAAATGTCCTATAGTAACCCTCGTTTTCTGTAATAAATTGTTTTGCAGCTAATTTTGGCAAACCACAAACTGCAGGTGTAGGATGTAGCGCTCTTATAATGTGAAGTAATGGCATATTATCCTTTAATTCTGCACAAATAATGGTTTTTAAGTGTAATAAATTACCGGCCTTAACTGTTTCTGTTTTTGATACTTTAAAGTTTTCAATTGATGGTTTTAAGTTATCAATAATAAAATCTGTTACAAATTGTTGCTCTTGTCTTTCCTTATTTTGCCACACAACATCTAAAGTACCCTTATAATCTTGTGTACCAGCTAATGCCATAATAGAGAATTGTTTACCATCAATTTTAAGTAATGTTTCTGGTGTTGCTCCTAACCACAAACCTACTTTTGGATGATACCAACAATATACAAATGCTGATTTATAAGTATTTAAAAGCCTTTTGAAAATATTGATTGGGTTGTTATCTGAAAGCTGAACTATTTCCTGCCTCGACAACACTACTTTTTTAAAAGCGCCATTGTTAATAGCCTCAATACCCTTGTTTACTAGATTTATATGAAAATCTTTAAATACTATTGAATGACTTTCGTTTGTAGATGAGATTCCTGTTTTTGAAGACATAACAATTGGTACTGATAAACTAATAGATTCAGAGGCATCAACGGGAATTAAAACCGATTTTTCTAATTCATCAAACGGAGAAAAAACAAAGCCTTTTTCCGTATAATCTTCAATACAAAATAGTGAATCATCCTTTTGCAGTAAACCAAAAACCTTTTCTTCATTAGGCTTTCTATAAACAACAAATGGTAAATGTTTTTCGTGCTGCATTTCAACACTTGAATAAAATGCTTCCGAGGTCATTAATTTTTTTTAGGTAAAGAAATCGTTGAAAGCTTACAAATAGAAATTAAATTATCATGATCATCTGTAATTCTTATATCCAATAATTGTGTGGTTCTACCTTTATGTAAAAAAGTAGCTTTAGCATAAACAAAACCTTCTTTAACACTTTTTAAATGGTTTGCAGAAATCTCAATACCCCTGACAAAAAAATTATCTGTATCCACAAAAATATGAGCTGCAAAACTACCTACACTCTCCGCCAGTGCCACTGTTGCGCCTCCGTGTAAAATACCATCTGGTTGATAAACTTTAGAATTAACAGGCATTCTGGCAATTAAAAAATCATCACCAAAATCAACCATTTCAATATTTAGAGTTTCCATTAGGGTGTTTTTAAAAGCTTTAGTAGACTTTTCCAACACCTCTTTTTTAGATAATTGCATATAATAAATGTATTTTAAATCGCGTTTGTAAAAATACAAAATGCATAGGTAATAGGTATTAAATTTCTATTTCATTTAGACAAATTTAACTATTAGCAAACCCATAAAATGAAGGCACCAACTTTAGAAAATAATCGTGTAAAACTAATACCTTTAGGTTTAGTGAATTTTAAACATCTAACTGAAATTTCTCAATGAGAAAAACTTATTCAATATTCCCTATCTAAAATTGATACAATAGAAGATTTAAAAATTTATGTGCAAACAGCTATTGATAATTAAAATCTTAACAATGCTATGCCTTTTATTTTTTATGATAAAGAAAAAAACACCTATGAAGGAAGTACAAGGTTTATGAATATAAATTGGAAAAATAAAGTTTTAGAAATTGGTTCTACATGGATTTGGAAACAATTTTACGGAACTGGATTAAATAAAAATATGAAGTTTTTAAAGGTACAATATGCTTTTGAAACTTTGGGTTTTATAAAGTTGAATTTAGAATAGATGAGCGTAACATAACCTATAGAAAAACTGTTTATAAAATTGGAGGCACCTTTGAAGGGCTTTTGCGTAAAAATATATTAATGCTTGATGGTTTTAAAAGAAGTACCTGCTGTTATGGGATTTTAAAAGAGGAATGGGACTTGGTAAAATGAAGGTTTTTAAGGGATATTAAGGTTATTAACTAAATTAATTTTATTGAATTTTTTTGTGATACATCTTTTAATAAATAGTAATTAATCATTTTTTCAGTTGTTTTTGCTCCTATTATAGGGCCTAGAATCTTAATTAAATTTAACCCTGTATAATCAGAAAAAACAAATCCTAAATAACCACCAATTGATATTCCTAATAAAGCTAACCCAATAAACTTTAACATACGCTTTTTAGCTAATTTAACATGCCTTAAATTACTTTCTTTATAATTTTTATTGTAATTTATATATTGTCCTAGGTTAGTTATGAATTTTACATACAGTTCTGAAAATACAATTGGTGTTAAAAATCCAAACCCTAGAGTAAAAACATTATAACTAATGTTAATCTAATTTTCTTCAATAAGATTAACATTAATTTTGGTTTCCCATTTTAAAGGATTTATTTTCCAACCATCAAATAATGAATAATTTTTGAGAAAAATTAAGTGATTATTTTCATCTTTTATTTCAATAAAACTATAAAAATTAAAATATAACTTCAACTTATTGTTTAAATCAGCAGAATCACCAATTATAAGTTCAAAGTTTTGTTTATAATTTTTCATCAATCAATAATTATGGTATTTTACAATTACTATTTTAACTTAGATTTTCAAAGAATAAATCTAAAATAATTAAATTAAAAAATATCATTCCTATTCTCTATATCTTCTTTTTAGGATTTATTAATGCCAATGCAAAACTATCAACTGAAGATCAAAAGAAAGAATTTACAGCTGGCGCTTTAATTTCTGGTGCTACATACGGTATTATTTACTCAAAAACTTAGAATAAGAAAAAAGCTTTTTGGTATAGTTTTGGTACTGCTACAATTGCCAGATTTGCTAAAGAAATTTATGATAGCGAAAGATTTAATTGAGGTTTAGATACTGGTGAAGCTATTGCGGCTTCTTTAGGTGGATTAAATATGAGTACTTGTTTTGCCTTATTTGTTTGTAAAAATAAAAAAAAAGCAAAACTAAAAATGTAGCTTTAGTTAACTAACCAAACGTTTGATAATTTCTCTGATAGGTAAAATTTCAGAAGTATAGGCGATACTTGGTCCTGCAACCCAAACTGTTTTATATGTAGCCTTTGTAGCTGCATTTTTAGTAGCATTCATACCTATAGAAAACCGAATCATTTTTACCCACTTTTTTAGCTTTTTATTTCTATTTAACACAGATTCTAACCATGTTTGTTTGGTACCTATTTTTTGTACATATGGTGTATTTATCACCGTACATGGCGTACCAGAAATACGCTCCGTTACAACAATGTCATCAGCTCCATAGGTCACACAAGCTTGTTTATATTCCTCAGTAACACCAGCTTCAATAGATGCTATAAACGGACTTCCTACTGAAACACCATCGGCTCCGTAACTTAACATATTATCAATATCAGCTTTACAACCAACACCTCCAGCAGATATTACGGGTATTGTTAATTCATTACTTAATAAGCTTGTTAATTCCTGAGGTGATAAGTTACCTCGGTGTCCACCAGCTTGATTATTTACTGCAATAGCAGCATCTGCACCTAAATCTTCAACTTTTTTAGCAAATTTTAAATCAACTACATCACAAAACACTTTAATACCTACTTTATGAGCTTGTTTTATGGTTTCTTCAGGACTCCCTAAAGAGGTTATTATAAAATCACATCCTTCCTCACAAATAACTCTTAATTGCTCCTTATATTTAATATTCGATTTGTTAACGATTAAATTAAAGCCAAATGACCCCCCTGATATTTTAGCTACTTTTAATTCGTGGATAGCAGTTTTTAATTCTTCTAAAGTCCTATAATTTAACGCAGGAATACAACCTGCAATACCGCCTTTCATAGCTTCAATTACCATAGCTGTATTAGAAACCAAAAACATAGGAGCCTGTATTATTGGGTATTTTATATTTAAGAGTTTTGTGAGTTTCGTTTCCATTGTAATAATTTATATTTAACAAATATAATAAATTATTATGCATGCATAACAAGTGGGCCTGATCATAAAAACAAAATATTTAATGGTATATTAAATGAAAATAAAATTAAATATCAAAAAATAAATTATTTTATAGTATAAATATAACTAGATTGAAGTGTGATTTTAAATGATTAGTGTGCTCTTAGCATTATTATTGTAAATCTGAACTATTCGCAAGAAGCGATATTAAATAGTTTAACTTATACAGATAATATTTAATCTAAAAAACTCGACAACGCTAGTATAAAAGTTTTTGAAAATGATTCATCAGACAGAGATAATGGGGAAATTGTAACAAGTTATGATTATAATATTAAAAATACTAAGTTTTTAAAAATGTAAAGTTGTCTCCTTTTATTAGAAAATGCATCTTTTATACTATTAAGGGTATACAATTTATCATGATAGATATATTTTACCGTACTCTACTAAAAACAAATAGAGAAAATTCTCAAATAAGTTTAAAAAATAATAGCCATAATAAAATTTTGAAAATTGGTTTAGATAGTAAATCGATTTAATATTTTTATTAAATTGATAAAGAGCAAAATAAAACATTACGCTCTATATTATATAAATAAAAAAACGTCATCAGATGCCTGATGACGTTTTGTATAAAAGCAAATTTTATACTAACTAAATTATGCTTCTTGCTTTTTTACTGCTAAAGAATAAATAACCAAACCAAATCCTATTTTGTTAATAGCATCAGCTATGTTATATGCAACATCAATATTACCAGCAGGTATCATACTATTATACCAACCATCTGTACCCATCATATAACCTAATGGATAGATGGCCCAACCTACTAGCACAAACCAACATAAAATTTTGTGTGCTTTTAATACTTCTCCACCTGCTGCAACTGCTAATTTTTTAGCGCTTCCTAACCAGATTTCATATACAATTACAAAATAAGCAGCACCAGATATAGCACCCCACAATGCAGCTTGATCTGTGAAGACAGCTTCTCCAAAATAACCTGTAACTAACATAATAACAGATAATCCAATCATTTTCCACATTAAAGATGATTTAGCTCCAGCAACTTTAAGTATTAAATAAAACTCAACACACATTAATGGCACTGTTAAAATCCAATCTACATATCTGAAAAATGTAGGAGATTCCATGTTAGCAGCCCAATAATCTCTCATGTAAAAATAATGTACTGCTGCAATAAATGTGATTAGTCCAGAAACTAATACAGAAGTACGCCACTTTTTATCAAATTGACTTAATGATAAAAAGAAAAAAGCTGAAGCGGCCATCATAGCCATACATCCAACAAAGAAAGTGAAGCCTACATAATCTGTAGGATCCATTTTAGACGTAATGTCTCCTAATAAAAATAAATTTGTCATAAAAAATTGTTTAAATGGTTAATTGTTCAATCAAATATAAAAAAAATCAAACAAAAAAAATATTATTTTTATAAAATTTTATAATTATTTTTATAAAATAAACAAAATCAATGCAAAAAATATATAATATCTCAATTCTTTTAAGTTTTGTAGGTTTATGGATTACATCCTACCTATCTGGAACTACTGAAATAATTTTAGGATTTATTTTGATTTTTTCGTTTGGTATGTTGCATGGTTCGAATGATGTCTTGCTAATAAATACGATATCAAAAACACAACATAAAAGTGCTTTAATAAAAATTTTATCTATATATCTATTAACTGTTTTTTCAGCAGTTGTGATTTTTTATTATTTACCACTAATCGCATTAATACTTTTTATAATTTTTAGTGCATTCCATTTTGGTGAACAACATTGGGAAAATAAAAATCTTAATCTCCCTAAATCTGTTTATAATATTTTCTACTTTATTTATGGGCTATTAGTTTTGCAAACTTTATTCATTCTAAATACTAAAGAAGTTATAGAAATTGTTAACTCTATAGCAAATTATAATATTACCGATACCTTAATTAATTATTCCTTTATTATCACTTTAATAACTTATTTGATTTTCAACGTTTACTTAATAATTAATAATTTTAAATCTTTACTGGTTGTTTTTTTTACAGAATTATTTTATTTCGTTGTTTTTGCTGTTATTTTTAAGGTATCTACTCTTATTTGGGGCTTTACTATATATTTTATTTTTTGGCATAGTATTCCCTCTTTATTTGAACAAGTTTCTTTTATTTATGAAGATTTTAATAAAAAAACAATTATAAAATATTGCATGAATGCATTTCCCTACTGGATAATATCTCTAGCTGGTATTAGTATTGTTTATTATTTTTTTAAAGATGATAAAATGTTTTACGGTATTTTTTTCTCTTTCATTGCAGCGGTTACTTTTCCCCATGCTTTAGTTATAAATAAAATGTTTTTGCATAAAAAAAGCACTATCAAATAAATGATAGCGCTTTTTTTAATTTAGGTGATTTTATATTTATTTAACTTCTTCAAAGTCAACGTCTTCGACATCACTACTTTCAGCTTGTCCGTTTTGGTTAGCATCTGGTCCTGGAGTTTCACTACTACCTTGTTGTGATTCAGCTTGTGCTTTGTACATTTCTTCAGAAGCAACTTTCCATGCTTCGTTTATTTTATCTAAAGCTGGTGTAATAAGTTCTAAATCTTTTGTTTCATAAGCTTTTTTCAATTCTTCTAAAGCAGTAACTATAGGTTGTTTTTTATCTTCTGATAATTTATCCCCAAACTCCTCTAATTGTTTTTCTGTTTGAAAGATCATAGAATCCGCTTCATTTAATTTTTGAGCATTTTCAACAGCTTTTTTATCAGCTTCAGCATTAGCTTCAGCATCGGCTTTCATTTTTTGGATTTCTTCTTCAGTTAATCCAGAAGATGCTTCAATACGAATATCTTGTGTTTTATTTGTCGCTTTATCAGTTGCAGAAACTTTAATAATACCATTAGCATCAATATCAAAAGTTACTTCAATCTGTGGTGTACCTCTTCTAGCTGGTGGAATACCATCTAAGTGAAAACGTCCAATTGTTTTATTATCGGCAGCCATAGCTCTTTCACCTTGCAAAACGTGTATTTCTACAGAAGGTTGATTATCAGCAGCTGTAGAGAATACTTGCGATTTTTTTGTAGGAATCGTGGTATTTGCTTCAATAAGTTTCGTCATAACGTTACCCATAGTTTCAATCCCCAATGATAAAGGAGTTACGTCTAATAACAATACATCTTTAACATCTCCAGATAATACCCCACCTTGGATACCAGCACCTAATGATACTACTTCATCTGGATTTACACCTTTACTTGGAGCTTTTCCAAAAAATTTCTCAACTGCTTCTTGTACAGCAGGTATACGTGTAGAACCTCCTACTAAAATAACTTCGTCAATATCACTTTTACTTAATCCAGCAGCTTTTAAAGCAGACTGACAAGGCTCAATAGTACGTTTTACTAAATCGTCAATTAATTGTTCAAATTTAGAACGTGTTAATGTACGTACTAAGTGTTTTGGTCCACTAGCAGTTGCCGTAACATATGGTAAATTAATTTCTGTTTGTGCAGAAGATGATAACTCAATTTTTGCTTTTTCAGCAGCTTCTTTAATACGCTGTAAAGACATAGGATCTTTTCTTAAATCCAAACCTTCTTCTGCATTAAACTCATCAGCTAACCAATCAATAATTTTTTGATCAACATCATCACCACCTAAGTGTGTATCTCCGTCTGTAGAAAGTACTTCAAATACACCATCTCCTAATTCTAGAATAGATACATCATGGGTTCCTCCACCAAAGTCAAATACAACAATTTTCTGGTCTTTACCTTTTTTGTCTAAACCATAAGCTAAAGCTGCAGCAGTTGGTTCGTTTATAATACGTCTTACTTTTAATCCAGCAATTTCTCCAGCTTCTTTAGTAGCTTGACGTTGTGAATCGTTAAAATAAGCTGGCACGGTAATAACAGCCTCAGATACTGTAGTTCCTAAATAATCTTCAGCAGTTTTCTTCATTTTTTGAAGAATCATAGCCGATAATTCTTGAGGCGTATATAAACGTCCATCAATATCTACACGTGGCGTATCATTATCTCCTTTGACAACTTTGTAAGGTACTCGTTCTGCTTCTTTTTTAGATTCAGAATATTTATTACCCATAAAACGTTTAATAGAATAAACCGTTTTCGTAGGGTTTGTTACTGCTTGACGTTTTGCTGGATCACCAACTTTAATTTCGCCTCCTTCTACAAAAGCAATTACTGATGGTGTTGTTCTTTTTCCTTCTGCATTAGGAATAACTACTGGCTCGTTACCTTCCATTACAGAAACGCAAGAGTTGGTTGTTCCTAAATCGATTCCAATAATTTTACTCATAATATTTTTATTTATTTTTTTTTAAATATTCATTTTTTTGTGTCGTTTACTTTATTTCAATCTTTATGCCAACTCAAAAATGCTGACACAGTGTCATATTCAAAATTTTTAATTAGTTTTTTAGTGAATTATAATGGTGCAACACTGGAGGGATCGGGCTATAGGTTACAAGTCCTTACTCATTAATATATGTAGGCTTTACACTGCTTTAATTTGCGCAAAATATTTAAAAAAATTCAACAAAATATTAACTAACCGACTAGAAAAAACACTATATATTTGTACAACTAAAACGATGTAGTACATGGAGAGTATTTCAGTTTTCGATATGCTAAAAATAGGTGTAGGCCCATCGAGTTCTCATACTTTAGGGCCATGGCGCGCTGCGGAACGCTGGATTAAAGAACTTAAGGATGCTAAAGAATTTGATATTGTAGAAGCAGTAACTGTAGATTTATATGGTTCTTTATCCTTGACAGGAAAAGGACATGCTACAGATTATGCCATCATGTTAGGTCTATGTGGAAAAGATCCAGAAACCATTGATACCGATACCATAATTGATATTATAAATGTAATTAAACAAAAAAAGTCTATATTACTTAATGGGGAAAAAAATCTAGAATTCCATCCAGATTCACATATTCTTTTTAATCGAAATTTTTTACCTTTTCATTCTAACGGATTAACTTTTACTGCTATAATTTCGGGTAAAAAATTAAAATCAACTTTTTATTCTATTGGTGGTGGTTTTGTAGTTAAAGAAGAACGAACAATACATAAAAAAAATATTCAAATAAAGTGTTCCTTCCCCTATCCTATTGAAAAAGGAACTGAACTTCTTAAATTTTGTAAAGATTTAAATAAATCAATTTCTGAAGTTGTATTTGAAAATGAAAAATCTATTAAATCAGCAGATGAAATTGATGCAGGGTTAAAACGAATTTGGGATACCATGTTAGAATGCATGTATATTGGATGCCATACAGAAGGAAATTTACCAGGTGGATTAAATGTTAGGCGTCGGGCTTTCGATATACATGAAACATTAAAAGGCGAAACCCCTTATAGTAATCCTATTGAATGGATTTATGCCATAAGAAATACCGAAGTTAAATTCAGGCAAATATTAAAATGGGTAAGTTGTTTTGCATTAGCTGTAAACGAAGTAAATGCTTCTTTAGGTCGTGTAGTTACAGCACCAACTAATGGTAGTGCTGGTGTAATACCTGCTGTTTTAATGTACTATTTAGTTATAGAAAATCATGATGGTAATTATGATGACATCAAACGCTTTTTACTAACTTCAGGAGAGATAGGGAGCATTTTCAAAAAAGGGGCTACCATAAGTGCTGCAATGGGAGGATGTCAAGCAGAAATTGGAGTATCTTCTGCTATGGCTGCTGGTGCTTTATGCGAGTTGATGGGTGGAACACCAGAACAGGTTTTAGTAGCTGCAGAAATAGCCATGGAACATCACTTAGGATTAACCTGCGACCCCATTGGAGGATTGGTGCAAATACCTTGTATTGAAAGAAATGCAATGGGTGCTATAAAAGCTATCAATGCAGCAGAATTAGCTATGGATACAAATCCTGAGAACGTAAAAGTTCCGCTAGATAAAGTGGTTTCAACTATGTGGGAAACTGCAAAAGATATGAGTACAAAATATAAAGAAACCTCAGAAGGCGGTTTAGCCATAGGTGTAAATATGAGCGATTGCTAATTAGTCATTAATAAAATTTACTACTTTTACAACACAACTTAAACAAAAATATATGTCTGTAGCAAAAAAAGAATATAAGCGTATAACTGTAAAAACACTTATTGACATGAAAGCCAATGGCGAAAAAATATCAATGCTTACAGCTTATGATTATACCATGGCTAAAATTGTAGATGGTGCGGGTGTAGATGTAATTCTTGTTGGAGATTCTGCAAGTAATGTTATGGCTGGACATGAAACCACCTTGCCTATAACTTTAGACCAAATGATTTATCATGCATCTTCAGTAATAAGAGCTATTGATAGATCATTAGTTGTTGTTGATTTGCCTTTTGGAAGCTACCAAAGTGACCCAAAAGAAGCGCTGCGTTCTGCTATTAGAATCATGAAAGAAAGTGGTGCACATGCTGTAAAAATGGAAGGTGGTCGAGAAATTAAAGAATCTATTAAGCGAATTTTAAACGCTGGTATTCCTGTTATGGGACATTTAGGTTTAACACCTCAATCTATTTATAAATTTGGAACTTACACTGTTAGAGCTAAAGAAGAACAAGAAGCAGCCAATTTAATTGAAGATGCAAAAATGTTAGAACGTATAGGATGCTTTGGTGTTGTTCTTGAAAAAATTCCTGCAAAATTAGCAAAACAAGTAGCAGAAAGCATTAGCATACCTGTAATTGGTATTGGAGCTGGAAATGAAGTAGACGGACAAGTTTTGGTATTACACGACATGCTTGGAATGACTCACGAGTTTAACCCAAGGTTTTTAAGACGTTATATGAATTTATATGAAGAAATGACATCAGCAATTTCTCAATATGTTGAAGATGTAAAAAGTGTTGATTTCCCTAATGAAAATGAGCAATATTAAATCTAAATTATTCTGAAGATATTTATAGAAAAAGGAAAATTATCAGTAACAAGTAAAAATATTTGCGAACTAGTGGCTAAAAAAACACTTTCCGACAAAGGTAATCTACAAATATTATTTGAAGATAATCACATCATTATTGTAAACAAACGTGCTGGTGATATTGTTCAAGGTGATAAAACTGGTGATAAACCTTTAAGTGATGTTGTAAAAAACTATATTAAGGAAAAATACAATAAGCCAGGTAATGTTTATCTAGGTACCGTTCATAGGCTCGACAGACCTACTACAGGTTTAGTTATTTTCGCAAAAACTAGTAAAGTACTCCCAAGATTAAATAAATTATTTGTTTCTAAAGACATAAAAAAAACCTATTGGGCTGTTGTAAAAAATAGACCTTCGAAAAATAACGATACTCTTTTACATTGGGTCAAAAAAAACCCAAAAAATAATAAATCTTATATATCTTCAAATGAAATAGAAGGCAGTAAAAAGGCTATACTTCAATATGAGCTATTAAAAGAATTGAATAATTATTTTTTATTAGAAGTCAATTTGGAAACAGGGAGGCATCATCAAATAAGATCTCAATTATCAAGTATTGGATGTCCTATTAAAGGCGATTTAAAATATGGCTTTGATAGAAGTAATAACGATGCAAGTATCCATTTACATGCCAGACATATTTCTTTTATACATCCTGTTAAAAATGAACTTGTTAATATTACTGCGCCTTTACCAAAAGATCCTATTTGGGATGCCTGTTCTTATTAAATTAGTATATTTAAATAAAAAAATTGGATACAATTACTGAAATATTAGAAAATGAAAAACTGTTTTTTGAAACTCAGAAAACTAAAGATATCACTTTCAGATTGGTTTTATTAAAGAAATTAAAAAGTGAAATTTTATCTTCAGAAAAAGAAATTATTGAAGCTTTAAATAATGATTTTAAAAAATCTGAATTTGAATCTTACTTAAGTGAATTTAGTTTAGTGATTTCTGAATTAAATTTAGCTATAAGAAAATTACATAAATGGGCTAAGCCTCAACGAGTAAAATCATCTTTATTAACGTTTCCTTCTAGAGATTATATCTATAAAGAACCTTTCGGAACAGTTTTAGTAATTGCTCCATGGAATTACCCTTTTTTATTAGCATTAGAACCTTTAATAATGGCTGTGGCCGCAGGAAACACTGTCGTATTGAAACCAAGTGAATTAACCCAAAATACATCTCTAACTCTTTCGAAAATCATTAAAAATGTATTTCCAGAATCTATGGTTACTTCAGTTGAAGGTGGTATTCAAACTTCAACTGAATTGTTAAGACAAAAATGGGATTACATCTTTTTTACTGGTAGTAGCAAAGTAGGCAAAATTGTAGCTGAAGCAGCTGCTAAACACTTGACTCCTTTTACTCTTGAACTTGGTGGAAAATCGCCTTGTATTATAGATGAAACTATAAATTTATATTTAATTGCACGTAGATTAGTTTGGGGAAAATTTTTTAATGGTGGGCAAACCTGTATTGCACCAGACTATGTGATTGTACAATCTGAAATAAAACCAAAACTTATTGAAGTTTTAAAAAAGGAAATTATAAAAATGTACGGTGAAAATCCTGAGAAATCTGCTGATTTTCCTAGAATTATAAATAAACAAAATACAAAACGACTTAATCAACTTCTAAAAAACGAAACCGTTTTATTTGGTGGTATTTTAGATGAATCCCATAACTACTTGGCTCCTACTTTACTTGATGAGCCTAAACTTGATAGCGCTGTCATGTCTGAAGAAATTTTCGGACCCATTTTACCAATTTTATCATATGAAACAAATGATGATATTTATAATATCATATCGAGTTTTGAGAAACCTTTAGCACTTTATTTATTCTCAAAAAATAAAAAATTTATCAAACATATTTTTAACACCTTTAGTTTTGGAGGTGGTGTTGTAAACGATTTATTAGTGCATTTTGGTAATCACAAATTACCGTTTGGGGGCGTTGGCGCAAGTGGTATTGGGAGCTATCATGGAAAGCATGGTTTCGATTCATTCTCTCACCACAAATCTGTAATGAAACGTGGAACTTGGATAGATCCAAAATTTAGATATCCGCCTTACAGAGGTAAAATAAATCTATTAAAAAAAATATTTAAATTTTTAGGCTAATAAACTAATTGGATATTTTATTGAAAGCTGAACGCCTTTATCTGGCTCAGAGTTTAATTCTAAATACGCATTAATTAAACTTGCCCTACTCTCCATATTTATTAAACCAGAACCTTTTTCAATAGTATTTATATCAAAACCTTTTCCGTCATCTATAGCGGTAATTTCTAAATTATTATTTTGATAATTTAAAATAATATTTAAGTTTTTTGCTTCAGAATATTTTACTGAATTAGATAAAAATTCTTGTACAATTCTAAATAAAATGATTTCATGTTTTCTATTTTTAAAATCAACTTTATCACCAATAATTTGTAATTCGGCAGAATCGAACTTCATCTTTTTCAATCGGTTTAATTCGGTAGTAATTGATTTTTCAAAACCTACATTTAAAACTACTTCGTTGTTTAAAGTTTTAGAAAGCGCTCTCACTTCCGAAAGACTTTCTTTTAATGCATCAGAGGTATCTTTAAATTTGATTTTTATATCATCTGTAACTTGCATTTTTAAAATACTTAACTGCATATTGGCAAATGACAGTAATTGACCAATATTATCGTGTAACTCCCAGCCAATATTCTTTAGAGTTTGCTCTTGAGTTTCACTTTGTGCTTGCGCTATTTCTTCTTCAAACACTTGTTTTTGTTTAATTTTTTCTAATAATAACTTGTTCTTACGTTTTTGGAAAACGATAAAAAACACAATAACTAATGAAGTAATGATAATTAAAACTATTATCATGTATACTAATAAATAACGCTCTGAAGCTGTACTTGCTAATTTTTCTGAGGTTTGCACCATATTAAAGCTAATGTAAAAGTTATATACATTACAATGTTTGCAAACATATAAATTTGCCATCTTAAAAACAGGAAACTCCAATCTCTATTTGGGTTTCCAATTTCGTAAGTAAAATAAACGTCGTAAAAAACTAAAGGTGTAATAATTAACCACCAAATAAAAATGGCCGCACTTATGTAAAAATTTATTGTTTTATAAAAAGTTAATATTCTATTGCTATTTAAGGTTTCTATAAAATAAAACACAGTACATAGGAAAATAACTACAGCACCAGAAATACTAATTATTGGGAAAAATCTATAAAAATAAGCATCCCAATTAAATAAAATGCACATTACAGAAATAATTAAAAAAAATAAACTGACTTTTTTCAATATTTTCTTAAAAATTTCACTTTCTAAAACTTTATTATAGAAAAAGGCGAAAAAAATAATCGCTCCTATTTTCCAATATAGGGTTGCTAACCAGTGATTTTTTTCAAAAACAGTCCCTATTAAAAAATGTAAAAATTTATCAGGATGAACAAATTTTGTATATCTGGCAAGAAATTCGCATAAACTAATATATAAAAGGAAATAAATAAAATATCTTGTTGTTGTGTTTTTATATTTTTTCAACAAAAACAACCCTGTTAAAGCTGCCATGGCTTCAACAGAGTGTGTTATTATCATATAATTGTTTAATAAAAACTCTTCCACTTAATTTTATTGGTAACCATTATTTCCACCAACTCCATCATTTAAAGCTGGTGCTGGGATATCATCATCACTAGGGTCTTGAAAAAGCAAATTAAAACTATTAGCTTCCGAAATCATTTTTTTACCTGTTGGAACAATAAACATCGTGTTTCTGTTCTTTTTAGAGGGCTTAGCATCTTTACCATAATTACCTAAATAAACTCTTACACCTGTCATATTATATCCTAAAGAATCTGATTTTGTCTTTGCATAAAGCAAATACTCGTTGATGTCTTTTAAAGACCACCATACAGAACGAGTTGCCTTTTTAGCACCTTCAACTAGTATCAAGGAATCAATTTTAGTTGGATTATTTTTTGCCCAATTGTCACTTAATTTAATTGCTTGTTCTACACTGATGGTGTCTTTAGGTACTTTTAGCTTAACTGCAGAAAACGAAGTGTCTTCTCTTGGGCAAAAATAATAGGTTAAAACAGCACCTAATAAAAATCCTAAAATAATGTAAGATAATTTTTTCATTTTTAATTATTAATTTGGTTAATAGCTGCCCTAAATTAACAAAAAGATTTAATAGAAATGAGATTTTATTTAATACTTAAGAAGGAAATCCTAACATACTACCCATACCTACAGTAAATAACCAAGATCCATAAATAGCGTGTTCTATTGATACCAAAAGAGTTGATTGTGTTTTTTTAAAAGTTAAAGCAAATAAAATACCTCCAAAAAATGTCAAAACTATAACTAGAAAGTTTTCTAAAAAAATGTGTCCCAAACAAAATACTAAAGCATTTATAAAAATAAGTAATTTTTCATCTTTAAAAAGATTAGAATATCTTTTAAAAAAGAACGTTCTATAAATCAATTCTTGTGGATAAACTGAAAATAAGGTATAAAAAAACAAAATGAAAATCCATAATTTGGGTTTATTAAGAATAACTTCAAATAAAGATTTATTATCATTTAAATAAACAAATAAAGTTGTTATTAAGGCTAATATTATAAATTTAAATAAGGTTTCTCTGCAGAATTTTATCCAATTTAAATTAATTTTCATCTTAAATTTTTCTTTTTCAACTTTAAATAAAATATAGATAATATAGAAAAAACCTGTAATACCGATTAATAACTTTAACCAAAGTGTATAATTAATTGCAAAACTTATCGGAGTAAGTATAAAAATGATAAAAAACTCTAAACTTTTATATTTGATTGTATTCATTTTTAAAAATTAATGGCGGTTGTATGCTTTACTTCGTTAATGACAAACATGCTGTGCGTACTGCCAATATGATTGATTGTAGTAAGTTTTTTTACCATAAATTCTCTAAAAGTTGCCATATCTTCAACTAAAACCTTTAACAAATAATCATAATCTCCGCTAATATGGTAACATTCTAAAACCTCTTTTAAATTAGCAACTTCTTTTTCAAATTTTATTACAAAATCTTGAGAATGTTGTACCAACTTAATATGGCAAAAAACTACAAAATCTCTATGGATTTTATCCTTATTTACTAAGGCAACATATTTATCAATAAATCCTTCTTTTTCAAGTTTTTTTATTCGTTCGTAAACAGCGGTAACTGATAAGTCTAATTTATTGGAAAGTTCTTTATTGGTTTGTTTACTATCTTTTTGTAAATATTCTAAAAGATTTTTATCAATGGCGTCAAATATCATAATTGAAAAATTTTCTTAAAAATAATCATATTATTCATGAATATAGTTTTAATAACTAAAATATTTAATAAATATAGTTTTATTTTCTATATTTTAATTTAATCATTGTTTATTTAACTAAATAAAAAGAAATTTGTTTAAATAAAAATTATACAACCATGGCTTTTAAACCCGCGAATAATATTCAAGATTTACAATACTTTGGAGAATTTGGAGGTGTAAATCCTTCTATATCAGACTCTTCTACCTATACGTTTCTTTCAGCAAAAACCATGTTTGATACGTTTGAAGGAAATGCAGACGGGTGTTATTTGTACTCGCGCCACTCTTCACCTTCTAATTTGTATTTAGGTGAAGCATTAGCAGCTATGGAAGGTACAGAAACTGCCAATGTTTCAGCATCCGGAATGGGTGCCATAACTCCTGTTCTGTTGCAATTATGTGGTTCGGGAGATCATATTGTATCTAGCAGAACTATTTATGGTGGCACTTATGCCTTTTTAAAAAATTTTACACCTAGATTAAATATTGAAACTTCATTTATAGATATTACAGATTTAGAAAAAGTTGAAGCTGCAATAACTAAAAACACTAAAGTTTTATACTGTGAATCTGTTAGTAATCCATTACTCGAAGTTGCAGATATTAAGGGACTAGCCAACATAGCGAAAAAGCACAATCTAAAATTAGTGGTGGATAATACATTTTCACCATTATCTATTTCACCAGCCGTTTTAGGTGCCGATGTCGTGATACATAGTTTAACAAAATTCGTAAACGGTTCTAGTGACACTTTAGGTGGTGTCATTTGTGGCACTCAAGATTTTATTAATGAGTTAAGAAATGTAAACGATGGCGCTTCCATGCTATTAGGTTCTACAATGGATAGCTTAAGAGCTGCTTCTATTTTAAAAAACTTAAGAACGCTGCATATAAGAATGCAACAACACAGTAAAAACGGATTATTTTTAGCTAAAAAATTTGAATCTGATGGCTTGAAAACGGTATATCCTGGTCTGAAATCACATCCTTCTCATGAGTTGTTTAAAAGCATGATGAATGAAGCTTATGGTTTTGGTGGCATGTTAACGATTGATGTTGGATCGATTGATAAAGCAAATGAATTAATGGAGTTGATGCAAAACAGAAATTTAGGATATTTAGCTGTTAGCTTAGGTTTTTATAAAACATTATTTAGTGCTCCAGGGAGTTCTACCTCCTCAGAAATACCTTTGGAAGAACAGAAAAAAATGGGCTTAAGTGATGGTTTGATTCGTTTTTCTATTGGTTTGGACGCAGATATTGAGCGTACCTATCAAATGATGCGAACATGTATGGTAGAATTAAAAGTACTAAGCTAATATTAAATTCCTTTGATTCGCAACCATAAAGAATACATCATATCGCCTAAACTTTCAAATTTAGGCTGAAAAGATTTCATATTTAATCGGTTTTCGTCTTTAAAAAGAAGAAAACTAAAAACAGAAGAATTGGGGTTATTTGTATCTAAAAGAGGGTATCGTAAATCGTTGTATTGATATTCATTTTCATTAATTTGATAGACACTGTAATAGTTATTACTAAACCAAGCTAAATTTTTAATATCATCAAATTGAATAGCCTTTAAATCTCGTTTTTTTGGTATTTTTCTGAAATTTAAAAATCTATTTTTTGTGTCGAATAAAGAGTGGTCTGCAACAAAATAATCAGACTCTGTTTCTGCAATACCATACCAAAGTATATTATTAAAAATAGCTGGCTGGCTACTAAAACGACTGAAACTAATACTATTTTCTTTTAAGGACTTTTTAAAAATTAAATCGATGTAAAGTTTATTTCCAAGAGTAAATAACATATAAACTGAGCTAATTCCAATACCTAACTTTAATAAAAATTGCCGTTGCTTTGAAGCTCTATTAAAAAACATCAAAGCTATCATACAAACTAAAAATGGAAATGTATAAGCAGGATCCACAACTGCTATGTTATTAAAAGCTACTCTATAACTATAAAAAGGCGCAAACAACTGAGTGCCGTATGGCGTAAAACAATCTAGAATGGGATGTGTAAACAAGGCTAAAAACCATAAACAAATCCAATTTTTTTGATTTGTAGTATTTAGATATTTACCAGAATTATAAATTTTAAAACTTAGCCACCCTAAAAAAAGTGAAGCGAAAACTGAGAATAAAATAGAATGCATAAACCCTCTATGAAATAACATAGCATCAATTTCATTATTATAAATTAAATTACCTATAAACACATCTAAATCTGGAATTGTCCCACCAATAGCACCAAAAAATAACGCCTTATTGCCTATTTTTTTTCCTAAAACTGCTTCTCCACAAGCAGCACCTAAAACAATTTGAGTTAGTGAATCCATAAAAATCTATAAAATGAATTACAAATGTAAGTAACTCTTAGCATTTGCATAACTTCGATGAAAATCGTAACATTACATGAACAAAATTTATAACATGCAAGACAACAAAAACATCTCTAAAATAGAAATTGATAACCAAAATATTATTGAAAATAAAGAACTAAGTATTTGGGAAGCCATGATTCCTGTTATCGTTTTGATGTGTTTATTGGCTTATAATATCTTTTTTGCCAATGGAGAAATATTTGGTGGATATTCAAACCAAATTATTCTTTTAATAGGTGGTTTTGTAGCTGCAATTGTTGGTTTCTTCAATAAAGTATCCTTTCAAAGAATGCTCAAAGAAATTTTAGAAAATTTAAAAAGTATTTTAATTCCAGTTATGATTTTACTTTTAGTTGGTGCTTTAGCTGGAACATGGTTAGTTAGTGGCGTGATTCCCGCAATGGTTTATTATGGGTTACAAGTATTAAGTCCGAGTATATTTTTGCCAGCTTGTGTTATTATTTGCGCTATCATATCAATAGCAACAGGAAGCTCATGGACCACTTCTGCTACAGTTGGTATAGCTTTAATTGGAATTGGGAGTGCTTTAGGGATTAGCACCGGTATGATTGCAGGTGCTGTAATTTCTGGAGCTTATTTTGGTGATAAAATGTCGCCTTTAAGTGATACCACAAACCTTGCACCTGCAATTGCTGGAACAGATTTGTTTACCCATATAAGATACATGACTATTACTACAGTACCAACTATAATTATTACACTTTTAGCATTTGGAATTTTAAGTATGACTTCTGAAACTTCAGGAATTGCAGATATAAGTGATTTGCTAAAATCAATAAATTCAACATTCAATATCACGCCGTGGCTTTTTATAGTACCTCTTGCAGTTATTGTATTAATACTATTAAAAACTAAGCCATTAGTTGCATTAGGAGCAGGCGTTATTGGAGCTGCAATTTTTGCATTTGTTTTTCAACCAGATATTTTAACTGGATTAGGGAATTCTAAAATTAATGCTATCGTTACTTCTATTTTAACAGATACTCAAATAGCTACAGATAATGAAAAATTAAATGAGTTATTCTCTTCAGGAGGTATGAATGGTATGATATGGACTATTTTATTGATTACTTGTGCCATGATTTTTGGCGGAATTATGGATGGCATTGGTGCCTTGGCTAGAATAACTAGAGTATTACTTTCTATAGCTTCATCTATTTTTGGATTATTTGCTACAACAGTTATTAGTTGTTTGGGATTAAACGCTATAGCTTCAGACCAATATTTAGCCATAGTAATTCCTGGTAAAATGTTTAAAAAAGCATTTGAAGACAAAGGTTTAGCTCCAGAGAATTTAAGTAGGACACTTGAGGATTCAGGCACTGTTACTTCGGTTTTAATCCCTTGGAATACCTGTGGTGCTTACCAATCTAGTGTTTTAGGTGTTAGTGTTGGTGAGTATTTTATTTATGCAATTTTTAATTGGTTGAGTCCATTCACAACGTTACTTTTTGCTGCTTTAAGAATCAAGATAAAAATGATAAAAGAAAATTAAAATTTGATATTTTAACTCTTATTGAAGCAAATCAATTATAGAAGTAAAGCCTTTTTCTGTAGCGTAATCGAATGCGGTTTTTCCCGAGTTATCTGTTATAGATATATCTGCTTTATTTTGAAGTAAAAGTTCAACACTTTCTTTCTTATTGTAAATAGCGGAAAAAATTAAAGCGGATGCACCATTATTATTTATTGCATTAATGTTGGCTCCTTTATCGATTAAATAATTAGCTAAATTCGTGTTGCCTTTGAAACAAACACCTATTAAGGCTGTATTACCTGAAGCATCTTTAGCATCAACTGAAGAATTGTTTTCAATTAGAATTTTCACTACTTCTTCTTTATCAAAATAAGAAGCAAATATTAGAGGCGTAAAACCTCTTGAATCTTTTATATTCACTAAATCTGGATTTCTTTTTAGTTGTAATTTAATATTTGTAACGTTACCAGATTGTATAGTATTAAAAAATAATTCGTTCTCGTTCATCTTAAATTTTTTGAATTAAAAGGAATGTGTTTAAACACATCCCTTTTAAAATTGCTATTAATTAATCAAATTTATTTAATTTAAATCAAAACGATCTAAGTTCATAACTTTAACCCAAGCTGCAATAAAATCCTTTACAAAACGCTCTTCACCATCGTTAGCACCGTACACTTCTGCAACTGCTCTTAGCTCTGTATTAGAACCAAAAATTAAATCTGCTCGAGTTCCAGTAAATTTAACTTCACCTGTTCTACGGTCACGACCTTCAAAGTATCTATCATCTTTAGAAGTAGCACTCCAAGTGTATGTAAAATCAAGAATATTTGTAAAGAAATCGTTAGTTAAAACACCTATTTTCTCTGTAAAAACTCCATAATTTGAACCATCATAATTAGCACCTAATACACGTAAACCTCCAACTAAAGCGGTCATTTCAGGAATAGAAAGTGTTAATAAATTAGCACGGTCAACTAATAAATCTTCAGCGGCTACTTGTAAATCAGATTTTATATAATTTCTAAATCCATCTGCTAAAGGCTCTAAATATCCAAAAGACTCTAAATCTGTTTGTTCTTGAGAGGCATCACCTCTACCTTGTGTAAAAGACACTTTCATATTATAACCAGCATTTCTTGATGCTTCTTCAACACCAGCTGTTCCAGCTAATACAATTAAATCAGCCATAGAAACAGTACCAACAAAATCTTTTTTAATACCTTCTAAAACTTTAAGTACTTTATCTAATTCAGCTGGGTTGTTAACTTCCCAGCTTCTTTGTGGCTCTAATCTTAAACGTCCTCCGTTTGCACCACCACGTTTATCAGATCCTCTAAAAGTTGAAGCTGATGCCCAAGCAGTAGTTATCATTTGTGAAACCGTTAAACCAGAAGCTAAAATCATATTTTTTAACTTTTCAATATCTGAATCTGTTAAAGTATAATTTACAGTTGGAATTGGATCTTGCCATAATAATTGTTCTTTTGGCACTTCAGGACCTAAGTATCTTTGTATTGGTCCCATATCACGATGTGTTAATTTATACCAAGCACGAGCAAATGCATCTTCAAAAGCTTTATGGTCTTTATGGAATCGTTTTGAAATTTCTAAATACGCAGGATCCATTTTAAGTGCCATATCAGCGGTTGACATCATTAAGGCTTGAGTACCATTAGCATCACCAGCTTTAGGAGCCATTCTTGCTTGAGACGCTGCTGTTGGTGTCCATTGATGTGCACCGGCAGGACTCTTAGTCAATTCCCAATCATAATTTAATAAAACATCAAAATAATCAGCATCCCATTGCGTTGGGTTTGGTGTCCATGCTCCTTCTAATCCACTAGTAATAGTATCATCTAGAACACCTGTTCCAAAAGAATTTTTCCATCCAGTACTCATTTCTTCAATAGAAGCACCATGAGGTTCTGCTCCAACATATTTTTCTGGATCTGCGGCTCCATGTGCTTTTCCAAATGTGTGCCCTCCAGCAACTAGCGCTACAGTTTCCTCATCATTCATAGCCATTCTACCAAAAGTAATTTTTATATCATGAGCTGATTTTAAAGGATCTGGAACACCATTTGGTCCTTCTGGATTCACGTAAATCAATCCCATATGAACGGCGCCTAAATGCCCCTCTAAATCACCATCACTCGTATCATAACGATCATCATTATCTAACCAACCAGTTTCAGAACCCCAATAAATATCTTGTTCTGGCTCCCAAACATCTTCTCTACCTCCTGCAAAACCAAATGTTTTAAAACCCATAGATTCTAAAGCACAGTTTCCTGCAAGAATCATTAAATCTGCCCAAGAAATTTTGTTGCCATATTTCTTTTTTACAGGCCATAATAATAAACGAGCTTTATCTAAATTACCATTATCTGGCCAACTATTTAAAGGTGCAAAACGCTGTGTTCCTGAACCAGCTCCTCCTCTACCATCACCGACACGATAAGTACCTGCGCTATGCCAAGCCATACGAATCACAAAAGGTCCATAATGTCCGTAATCTGCTGGCCACCAATCTTGAGAATCTGTCATTAAATCAATAACATCTTGCTTTAGTTCTGCAAAGTTTACACTTTTAAAAGCTTCAGTATAATTAAAATCTTCACCTAAAGGATTTGATTTATGACCATTTTGACGTAGAATATTCAATTTTAATTCATTTGGCCACCAATCACGGTTGTTAGTTCCACCTCCAGCAGTTTTCTTTTGAGTGCCGCTTAAAAAAGGACATTGACTTGCATCTGAATCGTTGAGATTATAAATTTTGTTATCCATTATAAATGATATTTTTTTATTTAAATAATTTCCATAAAATTAATGAATACTTAATACATAAATGATGTTTTAACATTCTAATAAATTATATTATGATTGATAAAACTTATTGGAAAAATAAATTTAATAAACTCAAGTGATAGTTAAAATTTTCAAAAAGCTATAGTTTGCTTAATTTCATTTATACTATTTTTATAAAAAATTTAAAAACAATAAAAATGGCAAAAATAACTTTGGGAGGAAATCCTGTTGAAACTTCTGGAAACTTACCGCAAATAGGTTCAAAAGCACCTAACTTCAAATTAACAGCTACTGATTTATCATCAAAAACTTTAGAAGATTTTAAAGGAAGTAAATTAGTTTTAAATGTTTTCCCGAGTATAGACACTGGAACTTGCGCTAAATCTGTAAGACAATTTAACAAAGAAGCTAGCGAATTAGAAAACACTAAAGTATTATGCATTTCTCATGATTTACCATTTGCTCAAGCACGTTTTTGTGGTGCAGAAGGTTTAGAAAATGTAGTTAATTTATCTGATTTCAAAAACGGAAGTTTTGGAAAAGATTACGGGTTAAACTTTGTTACAGGTCCTTTAGAAACTTTACATTCTAGATGTGTTATTGTTTTGGATGAAAACGGCAACATTTTATATACTGAACAAGTAGCGGAAATAGCTGATGAACCAAATTATAAAGCTGCATTAGAATCTCTTCATTCATAATAATCAATGACTGGAAAAGAGCCTTTTTTAATCAATAGACTAAAAAGTGTTGGATACGCTTTCAAAGGCGCTTTTTTACTATTAAAAACTGAAGCTAGTATAAAGATTCAGTTTTTAATAGCCTTATTGGTTACGATTGCAGGATTCATTTTTAATATTTCATCAACAGAATGGATTATCCAACTTTTGGCTATTGGATTAGTTATGAGTATTGAAGGCATTAATACAGCTGTAGAAGAAATGGCAAATTTTATTCACCCAGAGCATCATAATAAAATTGGTTTGATTAAAGATATTGCTGCTGGTGCAGTTTTTATCGCATCTATTTTTGCTTCAATTATTGGGTTATTAATTTATCTTCCAAAGATTTTTTAAAATACTAATCCCTCTAGGAATAACGTAAGTAATTTGTATTTTTGTGGAAACTAAAAAGCATTGATGGCTAAAAGTAAAACTAAAAATCAACCTAAAAAAAAAATTGAAATGCCAAATTTTAAGCTTTCTAACCAACAAAAATTGGTTTTAGGTAGCTTTTTGGTAATTGTAGGAATCGTATTTTTTGTTTCATTTATTTCTTTCTTTTTTACTGGAGAAGTCGATCAAAGTAGTTTATCTAACTTTACTTCTAGAGATATCAAAACAAAAAACTGGTTAAGTAAATCTGGAGCTTGGTTAAGTGATTTTTTTATTCAACGCGGTTTTGGAGTTTCTTCTTTTATTTTTTCAGGATTAATTTTTCTTTCTGGGATTTATGTTTTGATGAATCTTAATCGAACTAAACTAAAAAAACATTGGTTTTGGGGTTTATTAATTATCTTATGGTTATCTATATTTTTTGGTTTTTTCAAAGATGAAAATGATATTTTAGGTGGTACCGTAGGATTTGAAGTTAATTTATTTCTACAAGACTACATAGGTAAAATTGGAACTTCACTTTTATTAATATTTGGTTTAATAACCTATTTAGCCATACGATTTAAAGTTACTTTTGAAAGTATTGTTAGCATTTTTAAATCGGCTAAAAGTAATATAAAGAATGATTTTTCAGAATTAAATGAAGAAAATATTGTTTCTTTTGATAATAACTTATCAGTTGAAGCAGAGGCAATTAAATCTGCTTTTGATCTTTCAAATGATGAAAAAAAGAATCATGAAGATTTAGCCTCTAAACCAATTTCTGAAAACAGACCTCTAGAAGTAAAAGTTACACCCCATAAAGTGGAGGAAGAAGAGGAAGATTTTGATATTGAAATGGAAATTAAAGAAGTAGCTGAAGAAATTTCAGAAACTGATAATCTTGCTAATAAATTAGTCGAAGATTTTGGACAATTTGATCCTACTCTTGAACTTGCAAAATATCAATTCCCTCCTCTAGAATTATTAAAAAAATACGATACAGAAGGGATCAAGATCAATCAAGAAGAATTAGAAGAAAACAAAAATAAGATTGTTGAAACATTAAAAAACTATAGTATTGGTATTGCTAGTATTAAAGCTACCATTGGACCTACAGTAACTTTATATGAAATTGTACCTGATGCAGGAATTAGAATTTCAAAAATCAAAAATTTAGAGGATGACATAGCTCTTTCACTAGCTGCATTGGGTATTCGAATAATAGCACCAATTCCTGGTAAAGGAACTATAGGAATTGAAGTTCCAAACAAAAACGCTACCATCGTATCAATGCGATCGGTTATTGCTTCAAAGAAATTTCAAAGTTCAGATATGCAACTTCCCATAGCACTAGGGAAAACTATCAGTAATGAAACCTTTGTTGTTGATTTAGCAAAAATGCCTCACTTACTAATGGCAGGAGCCACCGGACAAGGAAAATCAGTTGGACTAAATGCTGTATTAACCTCATTACTTTACAAAAAACATCCTGCAGAAGTTAAGTTTATTTTAGTTGATCCAAAAAAAGTAGAACTTACTCTTTTTAATAAAATTGAACGTCATTATTTGGCAAAATTACCCGATAGCGAAGAAGCTATTATTACAGATAATACAAAGGTAATTAATACCTTAAACTCACTTTGTATTGAGATGGATAATCGTTATGAGCTTCTAAAAAATGCTATGTGTCGAAACATTGCCGAGTACAATGTGAAATTTAAAGCAAGAAAACTAAACCCAAATGAAGGACACCAATTTTTACCCTATATAGTTTTAGTTGTTGATGAGTTTGCTGATTTAATAATGACTGCTGGTAAAGAAGTTGAAACTCCTATTGCCAGATTAGCACAATTAGCTCGTGCTATTGGTATTCATTTAATTATTGCTACTCAGCGTCCATCAGTAAATGTAATTACAGGTATTATTAAAGCAAATTTTCCAGCTCGAATAGCTTTTAGAGTGACATCAAAAATAGACTCTCGTACTATTTTAGATAGTTCAGGAGCTGATCAGTTAATAGGTAGAGGTGATATGTTATTTACCCAAGGTAATGATGTGATTCGAGTACAGTGTGCCTTTGTGGATACACCAGAAGTTGAAAAAATAACTGAGTATATAGGATCACAAAAAGCATATCCTGAAGCCTATATGTTACCTGAATATGTTGGAGAAGAAAGTGGCACAAGTCTTGATATAGACATATCAGATCGAGACAAATTGTTTAAAGATGCAGCCATTGTAATAGTTACAGCACAACAGGGTTCCGCATCCTTATTGCAAAGAAAACTAAAACTAGGCTATAACAGGGCTGGTAGATTAATAGATCAATTAGAAGCTGCTGGTATAGTAGGCCCTTTTGAAGGTAGTAAAGCAAGACAAGTATTGGTAACCGACTTAACGGCCTTAGATAAACTTTTAGAAGATGAAATATAATTTTAAAAATAAAATGAAAACATATATAAGTATTACATTAATAGTTATTTCATTAAATGCATTTTCTCAAAACAAAGGAAGAGCCATATTAAATGAAGTTTCTCAAAAAGTTAAGAGTTATGAAAATATTTCACTAGATTTTAAGTATACTTTAGAGAATCTTTCAGAAAATATTAAACAAGAAACTAAAGGTGATGTGGTAATGCAAGGTGACAAATACCGTCTGAATATTTTAGGTGTTACACGCCTTTTTGATGGTAAAAAACTATACAGTATTAGTACTGAAGATGAAGAAGTTACTATTTCATCAGAAAATGATGATGACAATGACGTAATTACGCCTAGTAAAATGTTATCATTTTATGAAGATGGTTACACCTATACTTTAGATATTGAACAAAATATCAATGGTAGGAAAATTCAATATGTAAAACTTACACCTATTGATTCTAATTCTGAGATTAAAAACATTTTATTAGGAATTGATTCACAAACAAAACATATTTATAATTTAATTCAAGCTGGAAAAAACGGAACAAAAACAACTTTAACCGTTAATTCTTTTAAAACAAACACACAATTATCAAAAACCTTATTTACATTTGATGCAAATAAATACAATGATTATTACATCAACAAATTAGATTAGGTCCTTTGAAAATACTAGACCGTTACATACTAATATCGTACCTCAAAACTTTCATCAGCGTGTTTGTAATACTCATGCTGATATTTATTTTACAAACTATATGGCTTTATATAAAAGAGCTGGCAGGTAAAGATTTAGATTTAATAGTTATTATTAAGTTTTTGGTTTATTTTATGCCAAAACTTATACCACTTGTTTTACCGTTAACCATCCTATTAGCCTCTATTATGGTATTTGGCAGTTTTGCAGAGAACTACGAGTTTGCTGCTATGAAATCTACCGGTATATCTTTACAACGTGCCATGTCTGGACTAAGTGTTTTTATAGTAATTTTAGCTGTAATAACCTTTTTCTTCTCAAATAACGTTATCCCTTGGGCCGAACTTAACTCTTATAATCTAAGAAAAAACATAGCGAAATTAAAACCAGCTATGGTTATTGCAGAGGGTCAGTTTAACGAAATTGGTAATTACAACATTAAAGCTGAAAAGAAAATTGGAGATCGTTATTTAGAAAATGTTACCATACACCTTAAAAGTAGCAATGGTGTAACTAACCAAACTGTAATAAAATCAAAAACTGGAGAATTTGTTAGTAATGAAAACTCTAACGTCTTAAAACTTATTTTATTAGACGGCAATTATTATAGTGATATTACATCTAATAATCCAAAAACCAGAAATAAAAAACCCTTTGCTAAAAGTGCATTTGAGAAAAAGATTATTAATATTGATTTATCTCAGTTAAACAATGTTGATTTTGACGAAAAATCTCAAACAGATAAATACAACATGTTAGATGTTATAGGATTAAATAAAACTATAGACTCGCTTGTTGAAAAAAGTGAAGAAGAATATGAGATTTTTTCTGATAACTTATATCAAAGATCAAATGTTACAAATAACAATCCCATGAATATTGCTATCAAAGATTCTATAAAATATTCTGGAGAACTTTTAGATATATTTAATACAAAAAAGAAAGTTGAATTAGTTGATGTAACATTAAGAACAATAAGTGGCTCTAAACAAATTATAATATCAAAAAAAACGACTTTAAAAATATCTAATGAACAACTTAACAGACACCTTATATCTTTACATGAAAAATTTGCTTTAGGTTTTGCATGTATCATTTTATTTTTTGTTGGTGCACCATTAGGAGCACTCATAAGAAAAGGTGGTATTGGTTTACCTATGGTAATAGCCATATTACTTTTTTTAACCTACCATTTTATTGGTATTTTTGCTACAAATAGCGCTAAAAAAGGGGGCTTCAATCCTATTTTGGCAAGTTGGTTTTCCACACTTATTATGCTTCCACTTGGTGTCTTTTTAACAAGAAGAGCTACTACAGATAAAGGTTTATTTGATTTTGATAGTATTTTAGACCCCTTAAAAAAAGCATTAAAAATTAAAATAAAAGATAGTATTGATTATAGGTTTTTATCATCTTTTAAAAATGAGGAATTGATTGATGTAATTAAAAATTACGAATCACTTGGTCATGATAAAGCATGTCGATATGAAGCCTTAAAAATTTTAAATTCAAGAGGAAACGATATTCAACAATTGCGATTAATGGGTTTAACTATTAATGAAAATTTTGATATTTCAGATAAGATTATAAAATCAGATTACAAACCACATTCAAAGTTTGCTTTTATTTTATATGTAATTGGGATTATTCTTCTGGTACTTCATTTTGTTTTTAAAAACAATAAATTACCTTCATTAGTGTCTCCATCTATTCAACTTAGTATCGTATCATTAATTTTATTTGTATTTTATTATTTAAAATCTTTATTAAATACTTTCAGGTTTTACAATCATATTGATAAAAAAAATAAAAAACCTAAACTGTTTCTATTAATCATAGGTTTTCCTTTTTACTTTATTACTTATATCTTTTTAAATGAAAAAATAAAGGAAGACTTAAAACTAAATTATTTAGAATCCTTAAAATAAGCAATATCTTTACAAAATGATTGTAGAAAATATGACACATAAAAATGATTCTAAGTTTAAATTGAATTCTATACAAGAAGCTATTGAAGACATAAGAAAAGGTAAAGTTATTATTGTTGTTGATGATGAAAATAGAGAAAATGAGGGTGATTTTCTAGCTGCGGCTGAAACAATAACACCAGAAATCATCAATTTTATGGCTAAACAGGGTAGAGGTCTTATTTGTGCTCCTTTAACCGAGAACAGATGTAAAGAACTTGAACTTAACATGATGGTTAGAAATAATACAGACCCCATGGAAACAGCATTTACAGTATCTGTAGATTTAAGAGGTCATGGTGTTACTACAGGTATTTCTGCAAGTGATAGAGCTAAAACTATAAAAGCTTTAATAGACAATAACACGAAACCTTTTGAATTAGCAAGACCTGGACATGTTTTTCCTTTAGTGGCTAAAGAAGGTGGTGTTTTAAGACGTACTGGGCATACCGAAGCAGCAATTGATTTTGCTAGATTAGCTGGTTTAAAACCTGCTGGTGTTATTGTAGAGATTATGAATGAAGATGGTACAATGGCTCGTTTACCAGAACTTATTGAGGTAGCAAAGAAATTCGATTTAAAGCTAGTATCTATTGAAGATTTAGTTGCGTATAGAATGCAACATGACTCTTTAATTGAAAAGAAAGAGGATTTTCAAATTGAAACTAGATTTGGAAGTTTTAGATTAAGAGCTTACAAACAAACTACTAATAATCAAATACATATAGCTTTAACAAAAGGAGTTTGGAAAGAAAATGAAGAAGTTCTTACAAGAATTAATTCCACACTTATCAATAACGATATTTTAGGAACGTTAACAAATAATGTAGATAAGCAATTACACAATATGTTTCAGGTTATTAATGATGAAGGTAAAGGTGCTATCATTTTTATTAATCAAGAAGTACAATCTATGAACTTATTGAATAGATTAACTATTGTAAAAGAAAATCAATCACCAAATAAAATATCAAAAGCTCCTAGAATAGATATGGATAATAGAGATTTTGGCATTGGCGCTCAAATACTTCACGATTTAAACATACACAAACTACGTTTAATTTCTAACACAGAACAAAGCAAGCGTGTGGGATTAATTGGTTATGGTTTAGAAATTGTTGATTATGTGAAATATTAATTAATAACTACCTTTTTAACCAATTTGGAACTATTAGCATAAATATTTAAAAAATAAATACCAGAATTCAAATTACTCACATTAATTAAGTTTGTAGATTTTGATTGTTTTAAAATGGAATTACCTAAAACATCAAAAAGCTCTACATAATCAATATTGATATTTGATTTTATATAAATTTCTTCTTGTGTTGGATTTGGATAAATTCTAAAATTATCATTTTTAATTTCATCGGAACTTAAAGACGTATTTTGGTAGATACGAACGTAATCTACCAGCATTGTTCCGCTAGAAACATTAGGGTCTATAGCTCCAGAAATACCTCCCATAGCAACATTTAACAAAATATATTGATCCTCTGTAAATGGCCATGTATTTATATTTTTTACTGAAGGGTTGTAAGTGTAAAACCCAACACCATCAACTAAAAAAGTGATTTGATTAGGCGACCAATTTACCGAGTAAATATGCCAGTTAGCTGCTACATCACTAATTTCTTGAGAACGGTAATTAATTGTTGCTCCTGAACTAGAATTTGTATGCAATGCACTTGATGTATGATTTATTGGTCCTAAACCATGTTCCATAATATCTATTTCTCCACATGTTGGCCAAGGCGTTGTTCCAAAACCTCTATTATCCCAAAGTCCACCATTTTCATTTATATTTTTACCTAAAGTCCATATCGCTGGCCAAGTTCCATCCCATGCTGGTAATTTTGCTCTAACATCTACTCTTCCATATGTAAATGCAAAATCTGAATTTAAACGTGCAGATGTATAGTTTTTCGTAATACCTTGATCATTAAATGTTTCTCTTTTTGCTACTATATTAAGAGCGCCTGAATTATCAACAAAAGAATTATCTAAACGATTAGTATAATGCTGTTCTTCATTATTAGCCCAACCTACTCCTGGAATTATAACTTGTGTTTGTTTATGCCAATTAGATGAGTTAACATCTCCTGGTGTATTAAATTCATCAGACCAAACTAAATCATTATAAACAACATCAATAGCATTAGGATCTGTTGGTGTAGAACCATCAGTTATATCATCAATAAAATAAGCCCCAGGTGTGGCACTACCAATGTCTATTAAAATAGTTAATCTACTGTAATTTCCATTTCCTCCTATGGTTGAAAAATCATATGATAAGGTTGTCCAACTATTCTGAGAAGTAACATTCAAGTCTATTTGAATATTAGCATTATCTCCTTGTTCTAACTTCAATCCAACAGTGTGTTGTTGAGGATCTTCAGCATAAAAAGCTAATGTGATTGTATTATTAGAATCCAAATTTATTGGTCTAGTTAAATCTATATAAAAACCTTGCTCAGCAGCTGAAGAAGCATGAAAGAATTGACCTATGGTATTATTAGAATCTGTTGGTGATGGTCTAGTTGAAAATACACTACCACCCCAAACATTAAAAACATGTGATACATCAGAAAAATCAATTGGCATTTGTTGCGCAGTTGTTATCTGACTTATTAGTAATACTAAAATAGAAATTTTAATGTACTTGTAATTCATAGTCTTTTATTAAGTTATAAAATTACAATATAGATGTTGGATTTATTCATTATTAACCCCAACAAAAACTATACATATGGAAAAACCAAATATATATTATATTGAAGACTTAATAATTTCAGCCATTTTGTTTGCGCGTTCTTTTACTTGCTCCTCTGTCCATGAAAGTTTTATTAAACAAGAAATATTTCTACCTATAAAATGATCTGATTTAGGATAGTCTTTAGTTTGCAGATATTCAAGCCCTTTTTTAACTTCGTTAGAAATTGGAAATAGTGATTTTAAATCTTTTAAATGATCCCACTTTCTAATATAGTGCCAATTGTTATCATAATAATGGAAACAAGCATCTAAGTCATTTTCTTTAAAAGCAGCCGAGACTTTTCGAGCTATTTCTAAATTTGGTAAAAAGAAATTTAAAAAAGCATAACTTTCTACGCCTCCTTCTGGAACGGTTCTAAAAATAACTTCTGGAATTTTAGCTAAAGCATTACGAATAATGGTGTAATTTTTTTTCTGAATCGCTAAAAAATCTGGTAAACGCTTTACTTGTGCCAAACCTACTGCGGCGTGCAATTCTGAAATTCGGAAGTTATATCCTAGAAATGGGTGTGTTTCAGCACCTCTATCGCTACCAATATGATCGTGACCATGATCGCTATAATGGTCGGCATTTACATAATATGTTTCATTATTAGTTATAACCGCGCCACCTTCACCACAAGTTATTGTTTTTACAAAATCGAATGAGAAACATCCTAAATCGCCAATGCTTCCCAGTGGTTTTCCTTTGTAGGTGCCGCCAATAGCTTGACATGCATCTTCAATAAACAATAAATTATGTTTGCTACAAATAGCTTCTAAAGCTTCTAAATCTCCCATGCTACCACACATTTGAACCACCATTATCGCTTTTGTTTTTGGAGTTATAGCATCTTTAACTGCTTTAGGACTTAATGTTAATGTATCATCAATATCTACCAGAATAGGAATTGCACCAAGCATTATAATAGCTTCAAAACTAGCTACAAATGTAAATGTTGGCATAATTACCTCATCGCCTGCTCCTACACCTGCTGAGGCTAATGCTAAAGAAACGGCAGCTGTACCACTTGATACCAATTGCACATGTTTAGATTGAAATGTTTTTTGAAGTTGAGATTCTAGTTCTTTTGCTTTCCATTGGCCATTTCGCATTCCATCAAAGCCATAGCGCATTAATACACCATTATCTAAAACGTCGTTTACTTGTTTTCTTTCTGCTTCACCAAATAGTTCAAATCCTGGCATAATTATTTTTTTTGTTTGCGTTAGGGATTTAAGCTAGCTAGCGTGTAGCGCGAAAAGCCCGACCCGAAGGGTAACGCCCAAATGTTTATTTTATAATTCTAAAATAGTTCTTTCTAATGGTTTTCTAACTTTTTCGAATTGAGAAAATATATCATCTTCTGCTCTAAAACCCACCGGTAAAAGTAACACAGATTTTAATCCTTTTTTTTCCAACTCTAATAATTCATCATACTTAGCAGGATTAAAACCTTCCATTGGGCAGGCATCTATACCTTCTATGGCACAAACCGTCATTAAATTACCAAGAGCGATATATGCCTGATTTTTAGACCACTGCTGACGCTCTGGAATAGACATAGCACTAACAGTTTTAATTAAATTTTGTTTATATGGTTCTAAGATTGTTTCGGGAGTGTTTCTAATATTTTTTATGTTATCGTAGTAAGCATTAACATCCTGTGTATGAATATCATTTTGAATGCAAATTATTAAAAGATGTGAAGCCTCTAAAACCTGTTTTTGATTGTATGAATGACCTACTAGATCTTTTCGTTTTAATTTATCTTTAATAACGATTAAAGAAATTGTTTGTAACCCAAAGGAGGTTGCTGTTAGGTTGAAAGCGTTTTTTATTGTAAGTATTTGATTTTCTGATAAATTTTTATCAGAATCGAATTTTTTTGTAGCATAACGCCACTTTAATTGTTTAATTATATCCATATACTTTTTATAGCATTACAAAAATAACACTTGATTCTCTTTTTAACGCAAAAAAGTTATAAAATTAAAAGATTGAAGTGATTAAAAAATAATTTCAAAAAATTGATGTTTTATTTGAAAGAATTAAAAAAGGGTTCTATATTTGCACCCGCATTCAGGCAAATAGCTTGGTGAGGCGCTCCTGGAGAAATGGCAGAGCGGTCGAATGCGGCAGTCTTGAAAACTGTTGAGGGTCACACCTCCGGGGGTTCGAATCCCTCTTTCTCCGCTTATTATGATTAAAAAAGCCGATAAAATTATTTTATCGGCTTTTTATTTTATAAGAAATAGATTTATTATTGAAGCAAACGTTTTCGCTTACCTGTTTTAATGATTCCTGTTATTAATGAAAACAAGTCTTTTTTAAAGAGTCTGTTTTTTTTAATAAAGTTGTTTAATCTTAAAATAAGCCTTTCATGTTTGTCTTTATAGGCATCTTCTTTTACTAGGTCATTTATTCCATCTACCATGACCTTAAGGCCATTTTCATGTGTATTTACTTTTTTAAGTAAGTTGTTTGTTTCTTTTTGTAAATCACATAATTTATCTCTAATAGTTTTGCTTTCTGCGAAATGTGATGAATCAATCAACTGAAGAGTATAAGATTTTACTAAATCATCAAAAAACAATTGCTCATCTCTTGCAAATTTTAATTCCGAAATCCAATTAAGTGAATTATTATGCATGGTTTCTGAACTTAACCAGGCTTCATATTTTATTTCTTTTGTTTTCATATTTTAGTTTTAATAGTTTTAAAAAAGAGATTGTATTTACATTCAATTTTTTTCTATTTCATATAAATTAATCAACTTGAATTACCTTTTTTTTAGGTATTTGTTCAATAGCTATTTCTTTTTTAAGTAATTTAACTTTTAAAATGCCATTTTTGTAATTAGCCTTTACTTCCTGATCTAAATCAATAGATGTTGGCAATATCATAGATCTTTTAAAAGATTTATAGCAAAATTCTTTACGAGAAAATGCATCTTCATTTTCTGCTTCCTCAAATTCTTTTTCACCAGAAACATGAAGTACATCTTCTTCAATAGTAATTTTAAAGTCTTTTTTATTAAATCCAGGAGCTGCAAATTCAATTTCAAAATTGGTTTTATACTCTTTTACATTTAAAGCTGGAATCAAACTATTATCTTCTAAAAAATCATTTCTAAAAATATCATCAAACCGCATCAGATTTTTTAAATTATCCATATTTGAAGTAAATAATCTTCCTCCCCATGGTCGTAAAAAACTATTACTCCATGGAGTTACTAAACGGTTTTTATTTATTGATGCCTCATTTCTTTTTGTACGTTTCATTAATGTTGACATGATCTATTGTTTTAGTTGAACTTATATTTAATTATACTAATATATTTATTGAAAGCAATTTTTGAAATGATATATATCAGATATATGACTGAATTATAAAGAAGTTAATGTACCTTGTTCATATCAAGTATTTTCAATACACTAATTATAGTTAAGCGTCTCTGTAACTTTTGTTACTGAATTTTTAAAAATCTAAACATTAATTTATACCAAGATTTTATTTTGATTTATTTCATATAATTTGAATGATCTCTAATCAATAACTTGATTTAAAAATTAAAATATTTCTGAAAATTTTTAACTTTATAACATGTTACAAGAATTAAAAGATAATTATAATCACTTATTTGAAGAAGCACTCATTAATGAGATAAATCAAGTAGGAACTTTTAAAGAAATTCCAGAAGGCTTTAAAATGATTGATATAGGTGATTATGTTAAATCCATGCCCTTATTAGTTTCTGGTGCTATAAAAATTATTCGAGAAGATCAAGATGGGGATGAACTGCTACTTTACTTTTTAGAAAAGGGCGATACTTGCGCTATGACATTAACTTGTTGTCTTGGGCAAACTAAAAGTGAAATAAGAGCGGTAGCCGAAAAAGATACCAAACTTATCATGATACCCATTCAAAAAATGGAAGAATGGTCGGCAAAATATAAAAGCTGGAGGAATTTTGTATTTGAAAGTTATCACAATCGATTAAATGAAATGCTTGAAACTATTGATAGTATTGCCTTTTTAAAAATGGATGAAAGGCTTTATAAATATTTAAAAGAAAAATCAAGAGTATCCGAAGATCACACCATTTATAACACCCACCAAGAAATAGCTTATGAACTTCATACATCTAGAGTTGTTATTTCTCGACTTCTTAAAAAACTAGAAAATCTAGGTAAAATAGAACTTTATAGAAATCATATTTTTATTAAAGATATTTAATTTTTGTATGTAACCAATGTTACTGTGTAAAGATACCCATTAACATAATTTTGTCATAAATAAAGGAAACTTACTATTTATGGAAATTATTGAAATTTTTGGTTACATAAGCGCCTTAATTATAGGTATATCTTTAGGTTTAATTGGTGGTGGCGGTTCTATTTTAGCTGTACCTGTCTTGGCCTATTTGTTTTCTGTAAACGAAAAAGTAGCTACAGCTTACTCATTATTTATCGTTGGAGCAAGCGCCTTAGTTGGTGGTATAAAGCAACATTTTAAAGGATTGGTAGATTGGAGAACCTCTATAGTGTTTGGTATTCCTGCAATAATTGGTGTAACATTGGTTAGACATTATGTAGTACCAGCATTACCGGATGTCTTATTTAGTATTAGTAGTTTTCATTTTACAAGACGTATGGCCATGTTTGGCTTATTTGCTGTTTTAATGATTCCTGCAGCTTATTCGATGCTTAAAGAAGCTAAAGAAAAGAAAGTGAGTGGTGAGGTAAAATACAACTATCCATTAATTCTTTTGGAAGGATTAATAGTTGGCGGAATAACAGGTATGATTGGAGCTGGTGGTGGTTTTTTAATCATTCCTGCATTAGTAATACTTGCAAATGTAGAAATGAAGGTAGCTGTTGCAACCTCTTTAATAATTATAGCCTTTAAATCGTTATTAGGATTCTTTTTAGGGGACGCATTAACCATGGATATCGATTGGCAATTTCTAGGGTTATTCACAGGTTTATCTTTTATAGGAATATTTATTGGTAGCTATTTAAGTAATTTTATTGATGGAAATAAATTAAAAAAAGGTTTTGGTTATTTTATTTTGGTTATGGCAATGTTTATTTTTTACATGGAGTTTTTTGTAAAACAATGATTGTTGGTTTTTTATGGTTTTTAAAAAAAATGACTTTTATGATAAAAGTCATTTTTTTTTAACTATTTAGTTTAGTGTAACTTAAGTAACATAAATAACGCTTTTATATTCCTATTTTTATATCTTAAACTAATAAATATTATTGTATGAAAGTAGAACAAATTTACACAGGATGTATTGCTCATGCAGCTTATTATATAGAAAGTAATGGTGTTGCAGCAGTTTTTGATCCTTTAAGGGAAGTGCAACCTTATATAGATAGGGCGCAAATTGATAATGCAGAAATTAAATATGTTTTTGAAACTCATTTTCACGCTGATTTTGTGAGTGGACATTTAGATTTAAGAAAAAAAGCTGGTGCAGAAATAGTATTTGGTCCTGGCGCAAAACCTGCTTATCAAGCAACAATTGCTAAAGACGGTGAAATTTTTGAAGTAGGTGATTATAAAGTAAAAACTATTCATACTCCAGGACACACAATGGAAAGCACTACCTATTTACTAATAGATGAAAATGGAAACGAACATGGTATCATTACTGGAGACACCTTATTTATAGGCGATGTTGGTCGCCCAGATTTAGCACAACATGTAGTAGCAGATTTAACTGAGGAGAAATTAGCAGGATATTTATACGATTCATTACGGAATAAAATAATGCCATTAAGTGATGATTTAATAGTATATCCAAATCATGGCGCTGGTTCTGCTTGCGGTAAAATGATGAGTAAAGAAACTACTGATACTTTGGGTAATCAAAAAAAATATAATTATGCTTTACAGAATATGACTAAAGAGGCATTTATTAAAACGCTTTTAGCAGGATTAACAGCACCACCAGGATATTTTCCTCAAAATGTGTTAATGAATATTAAAGGTTATGAAAGTTTAGATACTATTATGGATAGAGCTACTCAAGCCTTAACTCCAGATGCTTTTGAGCTTGTTGCAAACGAAACAGGTGCTTTAATGTTAGATACTCGAGATGCTGAAGACTTTGCAAAAGGTTTTATACCTAACAGTATTAACATTGCTTTAAATGGTAATTTTGCACAATGGGTAGGAGAAATGATTCCTGATGTGAAACAAGAAATTTTATTAATCACTTATCCTGATAAAGAGGAAGAAGCTATCACTAGATTATCTCGTGTTGGTTATGATTTTACGGTTGGTTATTTGAAAAATGGTTTCAAAACATGGAAAAAGAGTGGTAAAGATTTTGAAACTGTAACCAGAATTACATCAAAAGAACTCGAAAAACAAATACCCTCTAAAAAACCATTGATAATTGATGTTCGTAAAAATAGTGAGTTTCAATCTGAGCATATTATCGATGCTATAAATGTGCCTTTAAATCAAATAAATCAACATTTATCTCAGTTCCCTAAAGACAAACCTTTTGTTTTACATTGTGCTGGTGGTTATAGAAGTATGATAGCAGCTTCTATTTTAAAACAACGCGGTTGGAAAGATTTTGTTGATGTTATTGGAGGTTTTGACGCTATTAAAGAAAATACAACTATCAAAAAATCCGAATACGTTTGCCCTACAACACTTTTGTGATTATATGAATTTTTAAAAAAGCACCTATTTGTAATGTAAATAGGTGCTTTTTTACACATATAAGTTTTTGTAACATAAGTTACTGTACAATTAATTCACTATTCTTAACTTTACACTTTGAAAAAAATACAAAAATGAAAATTGAACAAATATATACAGGATGTTTAGCACAAGGTGCTTATTATATTGAAAGTAAAGGAGAAGTTGCTATAATAGATCCATTACGAGAAGTTAAACCATATATAAACAGAGCAAAATCAGATGGAGCAAAAATAAAGTACATTTTTGAAACTCATTTTCATGCTGATTTTGTTAGTGGTCATGTGACGCTATCCAAAAAAACAGGAGCACCTATTATTTTCGGTCCAAATGCTGAAACTAGCTTTGATGCAATTATTGCTAAAGATGGTGAAGTATTTAAATTAGGTGATGTTAATATCACCGTATTACATACACCAGGTCACACTATGGAAAGTTCTGTCTTTTTATTAAAAGACGAAAACGGAAAAGATCATGCTATTTTTAGTGGAGATACTTTATTTTTAGGCGATGTTGGTCGTCCTGATTTAGCACAAAAAATGGGAGAAATTACTGAGAGGGATTTAGCAGGTTTTTTATATGATAGCCTACGAACCAAAATAATGCCTTTATCAGACGAAGTTATTGTATATCCAGCGCATGGAGCAGGTTCTTCTTGTGGTAAAAATTTAAGTAAAGAAACCGTAGATACTTTAGGCAACCAAAAAAAAACTAATTACGCACTACGTGCTGATATGACTAAAAAAGAATTTATAGATGAAGTAACTCATGGTTTATTACCACCACCTCAATATTTCCCTTTAAACGTAAAAATGAATAAAGAGGGTTACGATGATTTTCAAGATGTTTTAAAAAGAAGCGCACAGGTTTTAAGTGCAGATGCTTTTGAAGCTGCTGCTAACGAAACTGAAGCTGTTGTTTTAGATGTTCGCCATCAAGATGATTTTGCAAAAGGTCATATTCCTCGCTCTATTTTCATAGGTTTAGATGGAAGTTTTGCACCTTGGGTAGGGTCTTTAATTGCAGATGTTAAACAACCAATTTTATTGGTTTGTCCTGAAGGTCGTGAAGAAGAGGCCATAACTCGTTTATCTAGAGTTGGTTTTGATGCTACTATTGGTTATTTGGAAGGCGGATTTGAAGCTTGGAAAAAGGCAGCTAAAGAATATGATTCTGTTAGTTCAATAACTGCAAATAAATTTAATGACATCAAGAAAAACAAATTAGTTCCTGTTTTTGATGTAAGAAAAAATGGCGAATATTTATCAGAACATGTGATTGATGCCAATAATACCCCACTTGATTATATTAACGAACATTTAGCTGAATATCCAGAAACAGAAACTTTTTATATACACTGTGCTGGAGGCTACAGAAGTATGATAGCTACTTCTATTTTAAAAAGCAGAGGAATTCATAATCTAATTGATATTCAGGGTGGTTTTAAAGAAATAAAAGAAGCTGGTGTTGAAGTTTCTGATTACGTTTGCCCTTCAACATTATAAAAATTAATTAAAATTTTAATTAAGAATTGATTAATAGTAACTTTGGGAGTAATAATTATTTTATTACTCCTTTTTTTAATTTATAAATATGATGAAAAACCTTCTAATTTTAATTTTATTGATCATTTTCACTTCTTGTAACAGTCAAGTAAGTAAAAAAATAAATATTATTGATTTACCTACTTTAAAAAATGAAGTGATAGGTAAAGATGTTCAGTTAATTGATGTTAGAACTGAAAATGAATATAATTCGGGTCACATTGATGATGCTATAAATATCAATATAGCCAATGAAGATAATTTTAAACAAAAAATACAGGAATTAGATAAACACAACCCAGTCTATATTTACTGTCATGCTGGAGGTAGAAGTAATAAAGCTAGTAAAATAATGGAGGGTCTAGGATTTACTGAAATTTATGATTTTTCTGGAGGGTGGAGTACTTGGATTAAGAAATAATTATAACAAATTTACAAATAAAAAAAGACAACCGTTTGGTTGTCTTTTTTTATTTGTAAGTGTAACCAAAGTTACTGTTAAACTAAACTACAATACATACATTTATAAAATATTTAAAATCATGAAAACTACAATCCAAATACAAAATTTAAAATGTGATGGTTGTGCTAAAACCATTTTATCAAAATTATCTTTATTAGAAAATATTTCAAATATTACAGTCAATATAGCAGAGTCAAGCGTAAGCTTTATTTCAAAAAACAAAGAAAATTTAGTTTCAGTTAAAAACAAATTAATAGAACTTGGTTATCCTGAAATTGATACTAAAAACTCTATAATTTCAAAAGCAAAATCTTTCGTTAGTTGCGCTTCTGGAAAATTGAATAATTAATTCAAATATTCGTGAAAATGAAATCCCATTACCTTGCATTACTAGTCGTTTTTTTATCAACACTTTTGTTTTCAGGTTGCAAAGAGTCAAAAAATAAGAACTATAAAACTAAATTAAAAATAAACGAGGCAACGTATAATCATCCAGGAAGAGTTTTGTTGGAAAAAAATTGTTATGTATGATAATCCTTCAGAGACTCATAAAAATAGATTAGCACCTCCAATGGTAGCCGTAAAAATACACTACCTTAATAATAATATTACTAAAGAAGATTTTAAAAAAACATTTGGAATTTTGTTAAGCTTCCAACTGAAAATAAAAGTAAAATGCATGGTGCTGTTAAAAGATTTGGTTTAATGCCTTATCAAGAATTTTCAAAAAAAGATATAAATCTTATTTCAGATTATTTATACGATTATAAAATTGATGAACCAGATTGGTTTAAAACGCATTTAAAAAATGAAAATAATTGAAAATGAAATATTTCAATGAACAAAATAATTAACTATACTTTTATTTTATTATCAATACTTTTAATCACTCATATTTCACATTCACAAGAAAATAAAGCCACACATTATAGTAGTTGGAACTCTCTAACTATTTTAAAAAATTTCAGTAAAAAGTGGTCTGTAAATACAGAGTTTCATTTTAGACGCACCTCTTTTTTTTCTGATTGGGAACAATTTATTATCAGACCCTCAATTCACTATAAATTTGAAAAAGATTTAGATATAGCTTTTGGCTATAGTTATATCCAAAATTATAGTTATTCAGAATTTAGCATTCCTGTTGATGCTATTGAAAAAAATATTTTTCAGCAATTAATATTAAAACATAAGTTTATTAACTTTATCTTAAATCATAGATTACGATTTGAAGAACGTTACATAGATAATATTATTCAAAATGAAAATCAGACTTTTTTAATTTCTGGAACAAAATATAGAAATAGATTTAGATATAAATTTCAAGTGAGTTTACCTGTAATAAATATTGAAAAAGAAAAATCGTTGAGTTTTGTTGTTTATGATGAAGCCTTTTTAGATTTTGGGAATAGTTTAAGTCTAGAAAAATTAGATCAAAATTGGATGTTTATTGGTTTTGTAATTCAACCAAATAATCATGTAAATATTCGAACTGGATATCAAGATGTTTATGTTAAAAGAAATGAATTATTCGTTAACAATAAAATCTGGGAAACAACTTTAACTTATAAAATATAAATAGTTTTATGAATTTAGAACTTAACGACGCATTTTGGGACAATAGGTATTTAAATAATGATGTAGGTTGGGATTTAGGAGAAATTTCAACACCTCTAAAAACTTATTTTGACCAACTTAAAAACAAAGACCTCAAAATACTGTTTCCGGGTTGCGGAAATTCATATGAAGCTGAATATTTGCATAAACAAGGCTTTAAAAATGTTTATGTTATAGATCTTTCAAAAACTGCTTTATCAAATCTTAAAAAGCGTGTTCCGTCTTTTCCGAATCCAAATTTAATTCATCAAGATTTTTTTGACTTAAATACCTCTTTTGATTTGGTTATTGAACAAACTTTTTTCTGTGCTATACATCCAAATTTACGGGTTAATTATTCAAGAAAAATGCATGAGATTTTAAATAGAAGTGGTAAAATAGTTGGTTTACTTTTTAATAAACAATTAAACACAAACCAGCCACCTTTTGGTGGTAATAAAGATGATTATACTGGGTACTTTAAACCTTATTTCGATATTGAAATTATGAATGCTTGTTACAACTCTGTACCCAGTAGAAAAGACAAAGAGTTATTTATAAAACTAATCAAAAAATAATTTAAAATTTGTTTAGCACTTATGGTTTTTTCTCAGAAAAACCATAAGTATTTTGTCCTATAAAATCTTTAGGGAATTTTTCATCACCAGGAAAACCGAGTTGAATAGTTCCGCTATCTTCAGGAATATAATTTGTATTAAAAATATAATCCCATAAACTTAAACTAATACCAAAATTTACTCCATATTTTCCTTCAGGTAAATCGTAGGCATGATGGTATAAATGCATAACTGGATTATTAATAATGTACTTGAGTGGACCCCAAGTAATTTTAATATTAGAATGGTTAAAATGTCCAATAGTAATTGCTAAAAAATGTACTATATAAGCTTGTTCTGGCTCAAAACCAAACAATATCATTACCCCAAAAGTTTTTAAAGGTTTATAAAGTATATTCTCCATCCAATGATATCTCAAATGAGCTGCAAAGCCCATTTCTTTGACGCTATGATGAACTTTATGAAAACGCCATAAAACAGGATATTTATGTAATAACGTATGAGTAAACCACTGAACAAAATCAAGGACAACAAAAAATATTAATAACTGTATCCACATAGGCCAATCAGAGGGATCAAAAATGGCTAATGTTTTGTTTGTTATACCAATATCAAGAAAAGCTACTTGTAATAATTTATAAAAACCACTTATTGCTATTGAAAAAATGAAAAAATTAAAAAACATATAAAATCCATCCAACCAAAAATCTTTTCTGAATATTGATTGCTCTTTTCGCCATGGAAAAGCCATTTCTAAAAACCAAACAAACAAAGAAATCAAAATTAATCCCCAAAAATAGTTAGTATACCAAGGCACTTCAAAAATTATAGACTTCCAAGTCCAATCAATAGTCCCATTAAAAGCGCTTACAAATGCATTTATATATTTTTTCATAATTAATTAAATATTGTAGTTATAGTATCCTGTTCTATTGGTAAGTCGTTAAAATAACTCCATTCTATCCAAGAACCATCATAATTTTTTACATTTTTATAACCTAATAATTGAGTTAAAACAAAGGTGGTATGTGCTGAACGAACACCACTATGACAATAAGCAATTATAGTATCATTATTAGAAGCAAAATTTTTATAAATTTCTAGAAGCTCTTCTTTAGATTTTAATTTCATATCACCATGAAAATTGATAGCTCCAGACCAATCAGTTAATTGGCTGTTAGGAATATGACCACCTCTAAAAGCACCATTTTTCTGTCGTTTTCCAGAAAACTCTTCTTGCGATCTGGTATCCAAAATAACTCTACCTCTATTTACAGCTTCCATCATTTCTTCTTTAGAAATATAATATTTCATTGATGTTGTTTTAGGTAATTTAAATGTTGATTTTTCAATTTCACCAATTTGTGATGACACATCACCATTATTTAATTTCCAAGAATTTATACCACCATGAAACAGTTTTACATTTGTAAAATCATAATTCTGCAATATCCACCATAATCTTGAAGAATCACACAATCCATTATCATCATAAATGATAATTGTATCATCATTATTAATACCTAAATTACTAAATAATTCTTCAATTTGGAATTTATTAGCCATCATACCTTTATAAGGATACGAATTGTTTTCAATGTCATTTCTCCAAATATTGACAGCTCCTTTTATATGTTCTTTTAAAAAGAATTCAGGCTTTCTAAAGTCTACTATTTTGATGGTTGGATTATTAGCTATGTTTATAAAATCCTCAACTTCAATTAAGTATTCAGAAGTTACTAATACAGTTTCATCATTTTCTATATTAAGATTTTGATTGGCTTGCTTTTTACATCCAAAATTGAAAAATAATAAAATTAATATGTTAATCCTCAAGGTCATACCAATCAAAATTTTCTAAATTAGCTCTTCTTCCTACTTCCTCAACTGGATAGTTATCAACTAAATACGTTACTATAATTTCTTGGTTTTTACCTAAATCCCATAAATTTTGAGTTTCTTGCATCCATCTAATCGTTGCATTCCATCGTTCTTTACTCATTCTGTTTTGAGTTACTAATTTTGATGAATGGCAATTTGTACAATTATTTACTACCGCCATTAAACCTTCGGCATCTATAAGTCCAGTTCTAACATGTATACCATTTTCAATTCTATTATCGTCTAATACCTCTATTGGAGCTGCAATGTAAGTATCTCCTTCAGTAAATCTAAAAGTTGAGAAACTAGGGTCTATCATGTAAAAAACTAATAAGGCACCTGCAATTATAAAAAGGCTAAAAAGTAACATCAACTGATGATAAACTTTTTTTATTCCTTTCCTAAAATCTTCATTTTGAGACATCTATTTAACTTTAATTGCAATTCGGTGACATGCATTATTTAAATATCCTTTAGGATTCCAACCAGGTAATAACATAGGTTGAGAAGTTCCTTGGGTGTCAGTTGCTCTAGCCCAAACTTCATAGTATCCTTTTTTAGGAAAATTAATATTCGCACTAAAGTGTTGCCATGCTAATCGATTTATAGGAGATTCTAGTTTACAAAATTGCCATGTAGCACCAAAATCAATAGAATATTCCATTTTAGAGACCTCCAATTCACCAGCCCAAGCATGCCCTCTTATATTTAGAGATTTACCCTCATTAATTGTTGCGCCAGTTTTAGGATATGTAATTAAGGACTTTACAGGCATGGATTCGATAATACACATAGCCTCATCATTTACCTTTTCTCCAGGAGCAACAGGTTCACAAGGTACTCTGTATGAAGATCCTTCCATTTTTTCTCCATCATGGATTTTATTTCTCACACTAATTCTCTGTAACCATTTGCCAGAAACTGAAGCTGGCCATCCACCAGCTACCAGACGTAATGGATAACCATGTCCTACAGGAATATCTTCACCATTCATCTTAAAAGCCAAAAGTGTTTCATCTTGAAGTGATTTTATCATTGGAGCTCCTCTTGAAATTGGTTCTTTTTCAGGATCTCTACTTAAATGAACATCTGCGGCATGATAACCAATGTAAACGGCATCATTTTTTATACCAACATCTTCCAAAACATCACGTAATCTAACTCCTGTCCAATTAGCACAATGAACAGCGCCAACAGTCCATTGATTACCTTTTGCGGGCGGACTAAATTCACTTCTTCCATTACCTCCACATTCAATAGTTAATTGGTACGTATGATGTTTAAATTTTGATTTTAATTCTTGCAAAGTATATGTTTTTTGTTTTTTAACAGATTCTCCATCAATAGTTAGTGTCCATGTTTTCACATCTATAGTTTCTGGAATCAGTCCATTATTTCTAATAAACATGAATGGATTTGGAGTAATTTTATCATCTAATAAATGTGCTTGTGCCTCAATATTCCATGGTTTATCATTCAGCACAACCATTTCTTTATTTTTATTAAACATTTTAAAAGGATCTGGGTCTTGTAAAGCTAATGGCTGATAACCCTGAAATAAGTTTGAACCAAAAACAATCTCAGTGCCAATTAAGGTTGCAAAACTGCTTAAGGTTGCTTTTTTTATAAAATTTCTTCTTTTCAAAATGCTTTAGTTTAATTAGTTGGAAAATATAAGAAACAAGGTATGATTTTTAAAAGATAATTTTTGTAACAAATGTTACAAAAATTAAAATAACTTATTTAGATCTTTAAAATAATTTCAAATCCTTTAGATTAAACTCAGAAACATAGATGAATAATAAGTAAATTAGTATTACTTGTTTGAAGTATAATAATTTATGAACCGAATAAATAAGTTTATGAAATTAGTAATTGTATGCTTTATGTGTATAATTATTTGCATATTGATAGTTTTATTAATTAAATAATTTAAATATTATGAAAAAAAACATGGGAGGTTCAGACCGCTTAATAAGATTAATTGTAGCATTAATTGTAGTGATTTTATATTGGAAAGGATTTATTGAAGGCACTTTAGCTTATGTTTTACTTGCATTATCAGCCATATTTGTAATAACAAGTTTAGTGAGTTTTTGCCCGCTTTATACACTTGTTGGTTTAAATACTTGTAAAGTAAAAAAGTAAAACCTTTTAAAAATATTATAAATAAAATTAAACCCTTTGTAACAAAAGTTACTTCGGTTAAAAATTTTATGTATTAACTTTAACTAGTTAATTTCAACAAAAACTAAACTAAAATCATGGATAAGCATTATCAAGTATTAATTATAGGAGGAGGAACCGCTGGTATTATGGTAGCAGCTCAACTACTTCATAAAGATAGAAATCTCAAAATAGGTATTATTGAACCCGCTGATACGCATTATTATCAACCAGCATGGACATTAGTTGGTGCAGGCACCTACGATTATGATAAAACAGCACGACCCATGGGTGATATTATTCCTAAAGGTACAGATTGGATTAAAGATTATGCTTCAGGATTTAATCCTGAAAAAAATTCGGTTTCAACAAAATCGGGTGGTGATATTACCTATGATTATTTAGTTGTAGCTCCCGGTTTGGTTTATGATTTCTCATTAGTACCAGGTTTAGGAGATGCCATGGATAAAGGTGTAGTTTGTAGTAATTATACTGATCCAAAAAATACTTGGGAAGTGCTTAAAAACTTTAAAGGAGGGACCGCATTATTCACGCAACCTACAACTCCTATAAAATGTGGTGGTGCACCTCAAAAAATAATGTATTTAGCTGAACATTATTTTAGAAAAAATGGTGTTAAAAATAAAACCAATATTGTTTTTGCAACTAATGGCGGTGTCATATTTGGAGTAAAATCAGTTGCTGAAACACTCTTGAAAGTTAATGCAAGAAAAGATATTAATCTTCGTTTTGGGTACCTCTTGAAAAAAATAGATGCTGAAAAACAAATTGCATGGTATGCCCTGGGTGATAATAAATCAGAAATAAATCATAAAGATATTAAAATTTCTGAAGAAGGTGATTTAGTAGGTATACACTACGATATGCTTCACACAGCTCCTCCATCAGTAGCTCCAAAATTTATACAAGATTCTCCTTTAGTAAACGATGCTAAATGGCTAGATGTAGATCATCATACTTTACAACATAATAAATATGTAAATATCTTTGGTTTAGGTGATGTGGCTGCTTTACCTACTGCAAAAACTGGTGCTGCTATTAGAAAGCAAGTGCCTATTGTAGTTGATAATATTTCACTTCTAATGAGTCAGAATAAACTAGGAACCAAATCATATAATGGCTATTCTTCTTGTCCGTTAATTACAGATTATGGTAAAATGGTGTTAGCAGAATTTGATTATAAAAGTAATTTTACTCCAGATCCACAATTAAAAAAAATGCTAATTTTTGATTCTTCGAAAGAGCATTGGAGACTATGGATTCTTAAAAAATATATGTTACCGTTTTTGTATTGGAATAAAATGATGAAAGGTAAAGATGTTTAAGAATTTTTAAGTAACATATGTTACAACGAAACTTAAAAAAAAACTCTTATTTTGTAAAAAATTATAACGAATGAATTGGATTTTTGAACCTTGGCCTTGGTATATTTCTGGCCCTATGATAGCATTTATAATGCTTTTATTAATTATGGTTGGTAAAAATTTTGGAATGTCTTCAAATTTACGAACCATGTGCACTATTTGTGGTGCAGGAAAAAATACAGACTTTTTTAAATTCGATTGGAAATCTCAAAAATGGAACTTAGTAGTTGTTTTAGGTGCTATTATTGGTGGTTTTATTGGATCTCATTTATTAACAAATGATTTTGCCGTTAATATAAATCCAGAAACTATATCTGATTTAAAGGTGCTAGGTTTTAATAGCGCAGGTAAAGCATATCTACCTACCGAACTTTTTGATAATTCTGTATTTAGCAACTTAAAAGGAATTACATTATTAGCTCTAGGCGGTTTACTTGTTGGCTTTGGTGCTAGATATGCTGGAGGTTGTACTTCTGGGCACGCAATATCTGGTTTAAGTAATTTACAACTCCCCTCTTTAATAGCTGTGATTGGTTTTTTTATAGGCGGATTGGTTATGATTCATTTTTTATTTCCATTAATTTTTTAAGCTATGATAAGAACACTAATTTATTTATTAATAGGGATTGTATTTGGTATTACCATGTTTAAATCCGAAGCTTCTTCATGGTTTCGTATTTATGAAATGTTTAAGTTTGAATCATTCCATATGTATGGTATTATTGGTTCTGCCTTAGCAGTGGGTATTATTTTTGTACAAATTATTAAACGTAAAAAACTGAAATCGTTTTATAAAGAAGAAATCATTTTTACTCCAAAGGATAAAGGTATTGCGCGCTATTTAATAGGAGGTATTATTTTTGGCTTAGGTTGGGCATTAGCAGGCGCTTGTCCCGGACCCATGTTTACACTTCTAGGTGCTGGATTTTTCCCAATTTTAATAGTAATCCTTTTTGCTGTTATAGGAACTTACGTTTATGGTTTATTAAAAGATAGATTACCGCATTAATTTGTCTTCAAAAATTCAAGATTAATTAGTTCAATCTGCAAAAGATTATTAAGATTAATTATTTTACAGGAGAAAACTACTAAAAACATATTTAGCTTTTTAGTGGTTTTTTTTATGAATATATTTTAGTTGATTCATAGTATTGCGATCAATGAAAATATCGTCATACTACAGATGACGATAGTAATTAAGAAATAAATACATCAAAAATAAAAGTATAATCGTATTTTTAGTTTCAAAATTTAAAGCACTATGAAAAACTATTATTTTGTTCTAATCTTATTATTATCTCTAGGGTTACAATCTCAAAACCAATTTGAATTATCTTATCATTTACCTCAAAATGTAACCTATAATCAAAAAATACCAACTCCTGAAAGTGTCCTTGGTTTTAAAGTTGGAGAATGGCATGTAACCCATGACAAATTAGTCGAATACATGAAAACACTAGCCACTATTTCAGATAGAATTTCTATTGAAAACAGAGGCAAAACTTTTGAAGGTAGACCAATGATTTTACTAACCGTTACTTCACCAGAAAATCAAAAAAATATAGAATCTATTAGGTTAAATCATTTAAAATTAACTGAACCAGGTAGTAATGATTTGAGTTTAGAGTCTATGCCAATTGTTGTTTACCAAGGTTTTTCAATACATGGAAACGAGCCAAGTGGCTCAAACGCTAGTCTAATATTAGCATATTATTTAGCTGCTGCTAAAGGCCCAGAAATAGACAAATTACTTAAAAATACTATAATTTTATTAGACCCATCATTTAATCCAGACGGGTTACAACGATTTGCATCATGGGTAAATGTAAATAAAAGTGAGATGTTGAATCCAGACCCTAACGATAGAGAATATAACGAGGTTTGGCCTAGAGGCAGAAGTAATCATTATTGGTTTGATTTAAATAGAGATTGGTTACCAGCTCAATTACCAGAATCTCAAGCAAGAATTCTAACTTATAATAATTGGATGCCTAATATTTTAACAGATCATCACGAAATGGGAACTAATTCTACATTTTTTTTTCAACCTGGTGTTCAATCAAGAGTCCATCCTTTAACCCCTAAAGCTAATCAAGAATTAACAAAAGAAATAGGAAATTTTCATGCAAAAGCCTTAAATAGTATAGGTTCTCTTTATTTTACTGAAGAACGATATGATGATTTTTATTATGGTAAGGGGTCAACTTTCCCTGATATCAATGGTGCTATTGGTATTTTATTTGAGCAAGCGAGTTCTAGAGGTCATGTACAAGAAAGTGATAACGGACTGTTAACCTTTCCATTTACCATAAGAAATCAATTTACAACAGCTTTATCAACTCTCGAAGCAGCAAACCAAATGCGGCTAAAACTTTTAGATTATCAAAGAGAATTTTTTAGTAATGAAAATAAAGAAAACTCAAAGAATACAACCAAGGGATTTGTTTTTGGTAATAATGAAGATGAAGCCAGAACATTTCATTTCGCTGAAATATTAAAAAGGCATAACATCAAATTGAATAAACCCAATAGCGATATTAGTTTAAATGGCAAACTGTTTAAGAAGGAAAGCAGTTATATTGTTTCTTTGAATCAAAAAAGAAGTACTGTCATTAAAGCCATGTTTGATAAAAGAACAACGTTTACAGATAGTCTTTTTTATGATATTTCTGCCTGGACCTACCCTATGGCATTCAATTTAGATTATGCAGAATTAAAATCTACTTCCAACTTTGGAGACTTAGCAGAAAATATACAGTTAAAAAATGGTGTAGCTACCAACAAAAGCGATTATGCTTATTTAATGCCATGGCATGAGTATTATGCGCCTAAAGCCTTAAATAAAATACTAGAGAATGGCATTAGAGCAAAAGTAGGCTTACAGCCGTTTACTTTAAACAATGAAACCTTTGATTACGGGACCATTTTAATTCCTGTTAAAAACCAAAACTTAAATGAAAATGAATTATTTGAGATTTTAAATAAAATTGCTTCTGAAAGTTATGTTAAAATAACTGCTGTAAAAACTGGATTAACTATAGGTATCGATCTAGGGAGTACTTCATTTAAAACCATAGAAAAACAAAAAGTAGCATTATTGGTTGGAGATGGTGTAACTTCCACTGATGCTGGAGAAATTTGGCACTTATTTGATCAGAGATACCACATGCATATTACCAAATTAGATGTAACTAATTTAGGTAGCTTAGATTTGTCAAAGTATACATCTATAATTTTACCTAGCAATAGAATGAATTTAGATAAAGGAACCATTACTAAATTAAAAACTTGGGTAAAAGATGGCGGAACACTGATAGGGTACAAAAACGCAGTAAAATGGCTTACTTCCAATGAGTTTTTAAAACTAGATTTTATTGAAACTAAAGTTAAAGCAAAAAATATAAGTTTCGAGCAAAAAGAAGATTTTAGAGGTGCTCAAAGCATAAGTGGTGCTATTTTTCAAACAGATATTGATAGATCTCACCCTATAAACTTTGGATACAAAAATGACAAATTAGCAGTATTTAGGGATACTGAAATATTTATTAAACCTGATAGCTTAAGCTATAACAACCCTATAAAATATTCAAAATCTCCGCTATTAAGTGGATATATTTCTAAGGAAAAATTAGAAGATTTAGAAGGTACAGTCCCATTTCAGGTAAAAAGATCAGGTAGTGGTAAAATTATTGTATTTACTGACAATACTAATTTTAGAGGGTTTTGGTATGGTACCAATAAATTATTAATGAACGCTATATTTTTTTCCAAAACAATGTAAACTAAATATTTGAATCATGAAAAACACAATATTGTTATTTGTTTTAGTAAGCATGATATCATCATGTAATGAAAATACTAAACAAACTGAAAAACTTATTACAAGAGAAGCTAACTCTTTAGCCATAGTTATACATGGTGGTGCAGGTGGTGTAACCAGAGAAAATCATAGTCAAGAGCAACAGGAAGCTTACACAAAAAAATTACAAGAAGCTTTAGATGCAGGTTATACTGTTTTAGAAAATGGTGGAGTTTCACTAGATGCTATTCAAGCTGCCATAAATATCATGGAAGATTCTCCTCTTTTTAATGCTGGAAAAGGCGCTGTTTATAACAGTGAAGGTAATCAAGAAATGGATGCAGCTATTATGGATGGAAGTAATTTAAATTGTGGAGCGGTTGCTGGTGTTAACCACATTAAAAATCCAATTTTAGCAGCTCGTTTTGTTATGGATAGCACAAATCATGTTTTACTAACAGGCAAAGGTGCTGAAATTTTGATGGCGAATTATGGCTTAGAAATGGTTGATAGTACATACTTTTTTACTGAAAAACGATTCAATCAATTAAAAAAAATACAAGGAAAAGAACTATTAAAGTTAGAACATAGTACTGCTTATTTAGAAAATAACCATCTGATTGATGATCATAAATTTGGAACTGTTGGAGCCGTTGCTATAGATAAGAATGGCAATATAGCAGCTGGAACTTCTACAGGTGGAATGACCAATAAAAAATATGGAAGAATTGGAGATTCACCTATTATAGGTTCAGGAACTTATGCCAACAACCTAACTTGTGGAATTTCAGCCACTGGTACAGGAGAATATTTTATGAAAACAGTAGCTGCTCACGAGGTATCAAATTTAATTCAATATAAAGGCTTGAATCCTCAGGAAGCTTTACACGAGGTACTATTTAATCAAATAGGAAAACTAGGTGGCGAGGGTGGTATGATTTTGCTTGATAAAGGTGGGAATGTTTATTGGGACTTCAATTCTAGTGGAATGTTTAGAGGTTATAAAAAATCTAATGGTGATAATGTTGTTGAAATGTTTGAGATGGAATAATTATAGAAGCAACTTCAAGAACTGCCTTAATAAAAGGTGATTGGGTATTAATACCACCTTACAATGGGCCAAAAATTGAGACTCAAGTAAATATTGAATTAGGTAATTCAGGTGAGTTTATGCTTTTTAATTTAAAGGAAGATCCATCTCAACAATATAATTTAGCAACAAAAAAACCAGATAAACTAAAAAGTATGATTACCGAATTTGAACAAATTAGAGGAAAAGAATACACAAGTATAGAAGCTCTAGAACTGCATTAAAAACAAAAGTTAAATCAATGTATTTGGTTACTTTATTTTTACATTTAGGACTTGTTTCCAAAATTGGAAAGCTCTTTTATAGATTCGTTTGAATTCAAATAATATGATGTAAAACAAAAAACACTGATAATCATACAATTAACAGTGTTTTGATACTTCCTATTTCTAGGTTCGTCGGGGTGGCAGGATTCGAACCTGCGACCTCCGCGTCCCAAACGCGGCGCGATAACCGGGCTACGCTACACCCCGATTTTTGGTTATCTGTTTTGCGGAGAGACAGGGACTCGAACCCTGGCGACAGTTACCCGTCGACAGATTAGCAATCTGCTCCATTACCACTCTGGCACCTCTCCTAATTTTTTATAAGAACTCTTGCAATAAAATTGCGGTTGCAAATGTAATTCATCCACAACAAGAACGCAACTATTTTATTTGTTTTTTTAAAATATTATTCCGGGTATTCTATTCTTAAATGATAAATATTTGCTAGCTTGTACTTTAGCACTTTTTTAATAGACTCAATTTCTTTAAAAGTTATATTGGCATTCAAAAATTGATTATCTTCAATTTGTTTATTTATAATATTTTCAACAAAAGCTTCAATTTTAGCAGTTGTTGGCTCTTTTAAACTTTTAGATGCAGCTTCAACACTATCGCACATCATTAAAATAGCTGTTTCTTTACTAAATGGTTTCGGACCCAGATAAGCAAAATCTTCTCTTTCAGCTTCTGAAAATTGTTTTACCTCTTGTGCATAAAAATAATAAACAAGGCTTGTTCCATGATGTGTACGAATAAAATCTATAACTCTATCTGGTAAATTATTTTTTCTAGCTATTTCAATACCAGCAATCACATGATCAATAATTATTCTTGCACTTTCCTTGTAAGACATTTCATCATGTGGATTTATACCTGTAGATTGATTTTCAGTAAAATAAGTAGGGTTTTTCATTTTACCAATATCGTGGTATAAAGCTCCTACCCTAACTAGCATAGCGTTTGCGCCTATTTCATTAGCACTTGCTTCAGCTAAATTGGCAACATTAAGAGAATGATGAAAAGTTCCTGGAGCTTTATTAGAAAGCTCTTTAAGTAACTTAGAATTTGTATCAGACAATTCTAAAAGAGAAACGTCGGATACTAAACCAAATAATTTTTCGTACGCGTAAATTAAGGGTTGAACGAATAAAGTAGCCAATCCACATAAAATGAACCAAATAAAAGTTTCCCATTTGAGGGTTTCTATGGTACCTTCATGAATAACAAAAAAAGCAAAATAAGCTAATATGTAAATACCAGTAATTTGACCAACGGAAATAAATAAATTAGCTCGTTTGTACAATTCTGAAACTGTTAATATAGTTACAATACCTGCAATAATTTGAAGAAACATATACTCATAACTATTCGGTACAATAAATCCTAATAATAATACTGTTAGTACATGGGCAAAAAGACCTAATCTAGCATCAAAAAATGCCTTAAAAACCAGTGGTAAAATTGAAATAGGAACTATATAAATATATTTTGAATCGTAATTTACTACCAAAGTTGTAATAAAAATCATCAAAGAAATATTGAAAAAGATAAAAGTTACTTTGGTATTATTTTCAAAAACTTCCATACGGTATTTTCTCAAAAACAATAGTAGCATCAATAAAGCTAAAGCTACCAATACCGTGTAAGCAAATAGCACTAATAAATAATTTGATTTATTCCAAACTTGAGATTCATATTCGAATTGTAATGATTTTAGAATTTGATATTTCTCATTATCAATCACTTCTCCTTTTGAAATAATTAAAGTTTCTCTTGCAATACTACCACGAGTAAAAGCAATTTTTGAAATTTCATCCTCTAAAGCTTTATCTGTAAAAGATTTATTTAACAGCATATTTGGCTGTATTATATCAAAAAACAAAGCAATAAATTCTGTATTGTATCTAGAAAAACTAGTTTCTAGAAGTGCTTTATTGATTAATGGTGAAATGTCATCTTGCTGAACTAAATTAGAAAAAAAACAGGTGTTAATTTTTTCTCTACCATCTAAAATAGAAACGCTTCTTTCGTCATCAAAGTCATGATTTTCGTTTAAAATCCCAAATTCATATAATTGTGAAATGATATTTTTACCAACATCATATAAATTATCAGATAATTTTCTTGTAATTGAATCTGAAAAAATATTTTTGAATTGCAAGTCAAAGTCGCGTTCAACTTTACCTTTAACTTTAGTATCAATAGTAAAATATAACTGAGAATTATCCGTTATTTCTTTTTTATTAGAAGCTATTTCTGATTCTGTTTTTTTTATAGCAAAATCAAAAGGGGCATATAAGTTTTCAGATTGCCAAGGCTTTCCTCTTTCAAAATTATACTTAAACTTTCCGCTTTTAGGAAACAAATACACAATTAAAAAGGTGGTAGCAATAAACAATAAGCCTTTATAAATCAAGGAATGGTTTCTGTAAAGTTTATTTATAGAATCTTTCATTTAAAAAATTAAGGAAATCAAATGTAATAAAATTATAAGCTATTACCATTTTTTATAAGGTTGGAATCCTTCAAATTTCTATTAAAATCGTTATTTTCGCAAGTACTAAACTAAATCATAATTTAAATGCTTAACGAAGTTGTTATAGTTTCAGCAGTTAGAACACCAATAGGGAGTTTTTTAGGATCATTATCAACTATTCCTGCACCAAAATTAGGTGCCATAGCTATAAAAGGTGCTTTAGATAAAATTAATTTAAAGCCAGAATTAGTTGAAGAAGTTATAATGGGTAATGTGGTTCAAGCTGGTACAGGACAGGCACCTGCTAGACAAGCTGCCATTTATGCAGGGATACCTAACACCGTGCCTTGCACAACTGTAAATAAAGTATGTGCCTCAGGAATGAAAGCTGTAATGCAGGCTGCGCAATCCATTGCAATTGGAGACACCCAGATTGTTATTGCTGGTGGTATGGAAAATATGAGTATGATACCACACTATTTATATGCTCGAACTGGAACTAAATTTGGACCAACTACTCTTATAGATGGTATGCAAAAAGATGGATTAGTTGATGCTTATGACCAAAATGCCATGGGAGTTTGTGCTGATGCTTGTGCAACTGAATATAAATTTTCGCGTGAAGATCAAGATGCTTTTGCTATTCAATCTTACAAAAGATCTGCAAGTGCTTGGGAGGCTGGTAAATTCAACAACGAAATTGTACCTGTTGAAGTACCTCAACGTCGTGGAGAACCTCTAAAAATATCCAAAGATGAAGAATTTACAAATGTAATTTTAGATAAAATACCACAATTAAGACCTGCATTTTCAAAAGATGGCACTGTTACTGCTGCTAATGCTTCAACTATTAATGATGGTGCAGGTGCAATGATTTTAATGAGTAAAGCTAAAGCCGATGAATTGGGTTTAAAAGTTCTTGCAATTATAAAAGGGTACGCCGATGCGGCTCACGAACCTGAATGGTTCACTACTGCTCCTGCTAAAGCTTTGCCAAAAGCATTAGATAAAGCTGGAATTAAATTAAATGATGTTGATTATTTTGAATTTAATGAAGCATTTTCTGTTGTAGGATTAGCCAATATGAAAATTTTAGGTTTAGATGATAAAAACGTTAATGTAAATGGTGGTGCTGTATCATTAGGCCATCCTCTAGGATGTTCGGGAGTTAGAATTTTAATAACCCTTATGAATGTTTTAGAACAAAATAACGCTAAAATTGGAGCTGCAGCCATTTGTAATGGCGGTGGTGGTGCTTCTGCAGTTATTATTGAACGAAATTAAGTTATTTTAATGCAATACGGAATTTGTAATTTAAGCATTGTTCCTTTAAGAAATGAACCTGCAGATACTAGTGAGTTAGTTTCACAAGTTCTGTATGGTGAAATTTTTAAAGTATTAGAACAACGTAAAAATTGGAGTAAAATCAGACTTACATTTGATAAATATGAAGGTTGGGTTGATAACAAGCAATATTTTGAATTAACGGATGAACAATACCATATTTTAAATAAAGAAAATCTTAAACTTTCTCTAGATTTAGTTGAGTTTATCGAAGATAGCAACGCGCAATTACATCCTATCCTTTTGGGCTCTACTCTTAACGGATTACATATTTTAAATCACAAATACGAAGGTAATTTAACATCCAAAAAAGAACCAAAAGAGCATATTCTAAAAACAGCTTTTATGTATTTAAATGCGCCTTATTTATGGGGTGGAAAAACATCTTTTGGAATTGACTGTTCTGGTTTTACACAAATGGCTTATAAATTAAATGGTTATAAATTACTAAGAGATGCTTCTCAACAAGCAACCCAAGGAGATGCTTTAAGTTTTATTGAAGAAAGTGAGCCTGGTGATTTAGCTTTTTTTGATAATAATGAAGGCATTATTACCCATGTTGGTATTATTATGAAGGATAATTATATCATTCACGCTCATGGCAAAGTTAGAATTGATCGTCTAGATCATTCAGGAATCTATAATGTAGATAAAAAAATACATACCCATAAATTACGGGTTATTAAAAAAATAATATAAAAAAGCCACTTTTAAAAAGTGGCTTTTTTATATTATAATAATTAATTTACTCCGCTTCAATAGAATCAACTAACTCTTTGATTTTTTTATATTTATCAGTTTCACCAAGGATACTATAAATATTCATTAAAGTTTTAGCTGCACTTAAATTTTTAGCATCGTAATCTAATGCTTTTGTCAAATAAGGAACTGCTTCTTTATACAAATTTTTTCTTTTTTCTCTTAATTCATCATAGCGTAAATCATCCTTTTTTGAACTACCCAAACCATTCATCTCTTTAATAATTGGCTCTTCTTGTCCTAATACTAATGCTGATAAATTAATATAAGCATTTACATAGGTAGGATCTAATTCTATGGCTTTTAAATAGTATGATCTAGACTCATCAACTTCACCAGATTCAGAAGCAATTACTCCTAAGTTATATTGTAATTCTGGATTAGTAGGGTCCATTCGTGTAGCCTCTTGAAGCAAACCTTTAAACTTCTCAGTATTACCCATTTTATAGTAAACATTAGCTTCAGACAACAATAAATTGATATCGTTAGGAGATTCTACTCTTGCATCTTTCATTGCTGTTAAAGCTTTTTCATCATCACCTTTACTAACATAAATTAGAGCAATATTTTTTACTATTTCAGGTTTTTTCGATTCTGTGTTACGGGCTCCTGGATTTATGTGACTTTTCGCTTTCACATATAAATCTCTAGTATTTTTATCTAATACTACTTCTTTTCCAGATTCAACTTCAGTAGCAAAATACTCTTTTTCAATACCAGTATAACCTAAATCTTTAAGTTTTTGATACAAAATTAAAGCCCTATCATAGTCTTGAACACTAACAGATGTTGCTGCTGCATAATATAAAAAAACTGTATCTGATACTTTAACATTATAAGCAGACTCAAAATAAGTGGATGCTATTTTGTAATCTTTTTTCTCATATGCGTCATTTCCTTTTGATAAGAAATTATTAAGCATATCTGTTTTTAATTGTTCAATCTCTGCTGTGAAGCCAGAATTTACGTTTTCAATACTTTCAATTGCTTTATCAATATCTTGGTTGTTTGCAGTTCCATTTGCAAAAAGGGATAAAGCGTTTAAATAATAGTATTGAGATTTTAATTTATCATCAAGTGATGACAACATTGGTTGTACAAGTTTTAATGATTCTTTAGCTTCTGAAAAACTAGAACTTTTAATTGCTTTTTCAGCGGCTTTCAATTCTTTTTTTTGTGCAAATGAAAATGCACTTATTGAAAACGCTAAAGCAATGATAATTTGTTTTTTCATTTTTAATAAAATTTAGTTTAATCTTCTGTGTTATTTTCTTCTATGGAATTATCAAGAGTTGTGCCATCTTGTAAATCGTTACTTTCATCTAAGATTTCATCAGCTTCAACTTCCTCTTCTCGCATTACTTTTGCAACAGCTGCGATAGAATCATTGCCTTTTAAGTTAATCAATTTCACCCCCTGAGTAGCTCTCCCCATAGTACGTAAGTTTTCAACTGCAAGTCTAATAGCAATACCTGATTTATTAATTATCATTAAATCATCATTATCTGTTACACTTTTTATGGCTACTAAATCACCTGTTTTTTCAGTAATAGAAATTGTTTTCACACCTTTACCTCCACGGTTAGTTATCCTATAAACTTCCTCACCATCTTCTGGATCATCAATAAAAGTTCGTTTACCATAACCGTTCTCAGAGACTACTAGAACAGTTTCTTCTTGTGGATTCTCTATAGTAACCATACCAATAACTTCATCTTTACTATTAGCCAAAGTAATACCTCTTACCCCAGAAGCACTTCTACCCATAGGTCTAGTTTTTCCTTCTTCGAAACGAATAGCTTTGCCAGATTTTAAGGCTAACATTACTTGACTGTTTCCTGTTGTTAACTTAGCTTCTAACAATTCATCATCTTCCTTAATAGTTATAGCATTTATGCCATTGGTTCTAGGACGTGAATATTGCTCTAAAGAAGTCTTCTTAACCTGACCATTCTTAGTAGCCATAATAACATAATGACTATTTATGTAATCTTCATCTTTTAAATCTTGAGTACAAATGAAAGCCATAACTTTATCATCTTGTTCAATATTTATGAGATTTTGAATTGCTCTTCCTTTAGATGTTTTACTGCCTTCTGGTATTTCATAAACACGCATCCAGAAACATTTTCCTTTAAGAGTAAAGAACAACATATATTGATGGTTAGTTCCAACAAATAAATGCTCTAAGAAATCTTCATTTCTGGTGGTTGAAGCTTTTTGACCTACACCTCCTCTGTTTTGAGTTTTATATTCAGTTAAAGACGTTCGTTTGATATAACCCGCATGAGAAATAGTAATGACTACTTGCTCATCTGGAATCATATCTTCTATACTTAAATCACCTCCTGCATATTCAATAACTGAGCGACGCTCATCACCATATTTATCTCTGATTACTTCTAATTCAGATTTAATAATTTCCATTCTTCGCTCTTTCTTGTCTAGAATATCTTTTAAATCTTCAATAGTTTTCATCAATTCTTCATACTCAGCACGAAGTTTGTCTTGCTCTAAGCCTGTAAGTTGGCGTAAACGCATTTCAACAATAGCTTTGGCTTGAATTTCTGTAAGTTTAAAACGTTCAATTAATTTTTCGCGTGCTTCATCAGCATTCGCCGATGCTCTAATTAAAGCAATAACCTCATCAATATTATCCGATGCAATAATTAAACCTTCTAAAATATGAGCACGTTCTTCAGCTTTACGCAATTCATATTTAGTTCGTCTAACAACTACTTCATGTCTGTGTTCTACGAAATAATGAATTAATTCTTTAAGATTTAAAAGCTGTGGACGACCGTTTACTAAAGCGATATTATTAACACTAAATGAGGACTGTAACGCGGTGTACTTAAACAATTTATTTAATACTATATTTGGTATAGCATCACGTTTTAAAACGTAAACAATACGCATACCGTTTCTATCAGATTCATCGCGTATTGTTGAAATACCTTCTAATTTTTTTTCATTTACCAAATCAGCAGTTTTCTTAATCATATCTGCTTTATTCACTTGGTAAGGTATCTCAGTAACTATGATACATTCTCTACCTGCAACCTCTTCAATATTTGCTTTACCACGCATCATAACACGTCCACGACCTGTATGAAATGCCTCTTTAACACCATCATAACCGTAAATGGTGCCTCCTGTTGGGAAATCTGGTGCTTTTACATGCTTGATTAGCTCATCAATTTCGATTTCAGTATTCTCGATATAAGCAATCGTGCCATTTACAACTTCAGTTAAATTGTGAGGCGGCATATTGGTAGCCATACCTACAGCAATACCAGAAGCTCCATTTACTAATAAACCAGGAACTCTTGTTGGTAAAACTGTTGGTTCTTGTAGGGTGTCATCAAAATTTAATTTATGATCTACAGTTTCTTTTTCAATATCTGCCAACATGTCTTCAGATATTTTTCGCATGCGCGCCTCAGTATAACGCATTGCTGCTGGACTATCGCCATCAATAGAGCCAAAGTTTCCTTGGCCATCTACAAGCATATAACGTAAACTCCATTCTTGAGCCATACGCACCATAGCATCATAAACAGATGTATCACCATGTGGGTGATATTTTCCTAAAACTTCTCCAACTATTCTCGCGGATTTTTTATGTGCAGTATTTGCTCTAACACCTAGTTCATGCATGCCATAAAGCACACGTCTATGAACCGGTTTTAAACCATCTCTTACATCTGGTAAAGCACGTGACACAATGACTGACATTGAATAATCAATGTAAGCCGATTTCATCTCATCCTCAATGTTAATAGGGATCAATTTTTCTCCTTCTGCCATATAAAATTTAATTTAGTTTTATGTCTATTTCAAAACATGCTAATATAAGTATTTCAATAGTTTTGATATGAGTTTATGAAGCTTTTTTCCTGTTTTTTATTAACAATTTACAGGTCTTTTTTAGTTAATAAATATCATTTAAAAAGTTTTGATTTAATAAAGTTTTTTTCGTCAATTAGCATCATGCCGCGTTTTTTAGGTATAGTTTTTGCCGTTGGTAAAATGTTTTACTATTTTTAATGCAGAAAGGACACTATTTATGGATGATAATTTTTCCCCAAGAGTAAAAGATGTTATAGCTTTTAGTAAAGAAGAAGCATTGCGCTTAGGTCATGATTTTATTGGTACCGAGCACCTAATGCTTGGGCTTTTACGTGATGGTAATGGCAAAGCAATTAACATATTAAATGCCTTAGATGTTGATTTAAATCATTTAAGACGAAAAGTAGAAATATTAAGTCCTGCTAACCCAAATATATCTGTAACTTCTAATCAAAAAAAGAACTTACATCTTACTAGGCAAGCAGAACGTGCTTTAAAAACAACTTTTCTAGAAGCTAAACTCTTTCAGAGCTCTTCCATAAATACAGCACATTTATTACTATGTATTTTGAGAAATGAAAACGACCCCACTACTAAGCTTTTAAATAAGCTAAAAGTTGACTATGATAATGTTAAAGAACAATTTAAATTTATGATTACAAACGACAACAATTATATCGAACCCAAAGCAGAATTTCAAGATGACGATTCAAACTCTGATGATGATGCTTCCAAAGACAATATTTTTAATACCCCTACAGGAAAAACTAATAAGAAATCTAAAACTCCAGTCTTAGATAATTTTGGGCGGGATTTAACAGCCATGGCCGAAGAAGGCAAGTTAGATCCTGTTGTTGGACGTGAAAAAGAAATAGAACGCGTTTCACAAGTTTTAAGTAGAAGAAAGAAAAATAATCCACTTTTGATAGGAGAACCTGGGGTTGGTAAATCTGCCATAGCAGAAGGTTTGGCGCTTAGAATTGTTAAAAGAAAAGTATCTCGTATTCTTTTTAATAAACGTGTAGTAACTTTAGATTTAGCAAGTTTAGTTGCAGGAACTAAATACAGAGGACAGTTTGAAGAGCGCATGAAAGCCGTGATGAATGAACTTGAAAAAAATGATGATGTCATTCTTTTTATAGATGAAATTCACACCATAGTTGGTGCAGGTGGTGCTACAGGAAGTTTAGATGCTTCAAATATGTTTAAACCTGCTTTAGCTAGAGGTGAAATCCAATGTATTGGCGCTACGACGCTTGATGAATATAGACAATATATTGAAAAAGATGGCGCCTTAGAACGTCGTTTTCAAAAAGTTATAGTTGAACCAACAACAGTTGAGGAAACTATTGAAATTCTTAACAATATTAAAGGTAAATACGAAGAACATCATAACGTTGATTATACTCCTGAAGCTATTGAGGCTTGTGTGAAATTAACTAACAGGTATATGACTGAACGTTTTTTACCAGATAAAGCTATTGATGCTTTAGATGAAGCTGGTTCTCGTGTTCATATTACCAATATTGAAGTTCCAAAACAAATAATTGAGCTTGAAAAAGAGTTAGAAGCCATTAAAGAAACTAAAAATGCTGTTGTTAGAAAACAAAAATATGAAGAAGCAGCAAAACTTAGAGATGATGAAAAACGCATTGAAAAAGAATTAGCTATCGCTCAAGAAAAATGGGAAGAAGATACCAAACAGCATCGTGAAATTGTAACAGAAGATAATGTTGCAGATGTCGTTTCCATGATTACAGGAGTTCCCGTAAACCGAATAGCTCAAACTGAAATCAATAAATTAGCAGAATTACCAAATTTAATAAAAGGTAAAGTAATTGGGCAAGATGAAGCAGTTTCTAAAGTAGTTAAAGCTATTCAGCGCAACCGTGCTGGACTTAAAGATCCTAACAAGCCCATTGGGTCGTTTATATTTTTAGGGCAAACAGGCGTAGGTAAAACTCAGTTAGCCAAAGTGTTATCGAGAGAGTTGTTTGATAGTGAAGATTCGCTTGTTCGTATTGACATGAGTGAATACATGGAGAAATTTGCAATTTCTAGATTAGTTGGAGCACCTCCGGGATATGTTGGTTATGAAGAAGGCGGTCAATTAACTGAAAAAGTGAGACGTAAACCTTATGCAGTAATTCTTTTGGATGAGATTGAAAAAGCGCATCCTGATGTATTTAACATGCTATTACAAGTTTTAGATGATGGTTACTTAACTGATAGTTTAGGAAGAAAAATAGATTTTAGAAACACTATTATCATCATGACTTCTAATATTGGCGCTCGTAAACTTAAAGATTTTGGAACAGGAATAGGTTTTGGTACTGCTTCGCAAAAAGCACAAGAAGATGCTAACGCCAGAAGCGTTATCGAAAATGCCCTTAAAAAATCATTTGCTCCTGAATTTTTAAATAGAATTGATGATGTCGTTGTATTTAATGCCTTAGAAAAAGAAGATATCAACAAAATTATTGATATTGAACTAAACAAACTTCTTATTAGAATTAAAGATTTAGGTTATAATTTAACACTAACAAATGAAGCTAAAGATTTTATAGCTGAAAAAGGATTTGACAAACAATATGGAGCAAGACCCTTAAAAAGAGCGATTCAGAAATATGTTGAAGATGCCTTAGCTGAAGAAATTGTAGCATCTCATTTACAAGAAGGCGATAGTATTAAAATTGACCTTGATAAAAAAAGTGAAGAATTAAAGATTTCAATTGAAAAGGCTGAGAAACCCACAGAATCTTAATTATTTATAAATCTTAATTATTTTAAAATCCTACTAAAAATTTATTAGTAGGATTTTTTTTTTAAAAAACTGTAACAAATAAAAATAACGTTAATCTATATTATAAGAATTTGATTATTTGACACCAACCACATTAAATAATGAACAACTAATACCGCTTTGTAAGTCTGGTAACCAATCTGCACAATTGGAAATTTATAACAGATATTACAAAGCCATGTATAACACGTCATTTAGAATTGTGAAAAACAATTTTGAAGCGGAAGATATCATGCAAGATTCATTTTTAATGGCTTTTACAAAAATAGAAACATTAAAAGAGGCTAACATGTTTGGTCCTTGGTTAAAACGAATTGTTATAAACAACAGTATTCATCATTATAAAAAAAACAGTAAACATCAAGAGGTTTCGATAGATGAGTTGATATATAAAATTGATAATAGTGCTGATGGTATTGAAAGCGATTATGAATTTACAAATTTAAAGGCGCAACAAGCTTTAATCGCTTTAAAAACCTTAAAAGATAATTATAGAATTGCTTTAACATTAAACCTCATTGAAGGTTATGATTATGAAGAAATAAGCGAGATTATGAATATAAGTTACGCCAATTGCAGAACTACAATCTCGAGAGCAAAAGATAGTTTAAAACAAAAGTTACAATCCATCATTGTATAAAAATTAGATTATGAGTAAACAAATTGATGATTTATTTAAAAAATTGAAACACGATTTTGATTTTGAAATGCCAGATAATGGCCATGAAAATAGGTTTTTAAACAAGTTACAAAACAACCATAAAGCCAAAGTAATTACTCTGAGTAATAAATATAATTTATGGAAACCTTTTATAGGCATAGCAGCATCTGTAGCCTTAATTTTATCAATATTTAATTACGTGCAACAAGAAGATAACTCAGGAGATTTATCAAGTGTTTCTCCTAAAATGGCTGAAACACAAGATTTTTTCACACTAACAATTAACGAGGAATTAAATAACATTAACCAAGAATTTTTACCCGAAGTTCAAGGTTTAATAAAAGATGCTTTATCTCAAATTAAAAAACTAGAAGAAGATTATAATTCTTTAAAAATAGATTTGATTGAAAGTGGAGACGACAACAGAGTTATCTACGCAATGATTTCAAATTTTCAAAATAGAATTGAGATTTTAAAAAATACTATAAATGAAATTAATAAAGTAAAACAATTAAAAAATTCATCAAATCATGAAACGAGCACTACAATTTAGAATCTTTTTAGCATTATTAATGATGCCCTTATTTATTTCTGCTTCCACAGAAATAAAAGACAAACACACAAAAACCAAAACTATTAAAAAAGAGTTTTCAGTAAACTCAAATGCTACTCTAAAAGTAAATAACAGTTACGGAAATATTGACGTTATTACTTGGAATGAAAATAGAATTGTATTTGAAATTATAATTACAACATCTGGCAACGACGAAGAAAAAGTTGAAGATAAATTAAACGATATTGATGTTAAATTCTCTAATTCCGTTGATTTAGTTGCAGCTGAAACGCAGTTCAATAAAAATAGTTCAAAATCATGGTGGAATTGGAACAACAAAAACAATGTTAATATGAAAATTAATTACGTTGTTAAAATGCCAATTACAGGAAAAGTAAAATTAAGCAATGATTACGGCAATATTAATTTAGCTAAACTAGAAGGAAGCGCCGAAATAAATTGTGATTATGGAAAAATAACTACAAAAGAACTTATGGCTGATAATAATATTTTAAATTTTGATTACACAAAAGGCTGCTATTTTGAATACATAAAAAGTGGTAAAATTAATGCGGATTATAGTGGGTTTACCGTTTCAAAAAGTAAAAACTTAGATATTAATGCAGATTATTCTAATTCTGAAATTGAAATAGTTGAAGACCTAAACTATAACTGTGATTACGGAAGTTTAAATATTGGGAAAGCTAATAACATCAATGGTAATGGTGATTATTTAACTACTAAAATTGGTGATGTATATAAAAACGTATCATTAAAAGCAGATTATGGTTCAATAAGAATAAATAGGATGAATGAAAATGCAGGAAACATTACCATACAATCTAATTATGTAGGTATTAAAATAGGTTATGTTTCAAGATATCAATTTGATTTTGATATCAATCTTCAATTTGCTTCCTTGAATAATGATAGCGACCTAGAGTTTACAAAAAAAACTGTAAAATCTTTTGATAAACATTACATTGGTTACCGTGGTAGTTCATCATCAGGAAATAAGATTTCATTAACATCAGATTATGGTAGCGTTACTCTTTTTGAAAATTAAATAATAAAACTAAAATCAATTAATTATGAAAACATCAATCAAAAAACAAACAGTCCTATTTTTAGTTACTCTGCTATTTGTAACAACCTCTCATGCCCAATGGAAAAAAATAAAAGGTAATGGTAATAAAACTAAAATTACAAGAACAACCTCTGAATATGATGGTATAAAATGTGCTGGTTCTTTTGATTTCATCTTAATATATAGTGAAGAAGGTAAAATATCTATTGAAGGAGAAGAAAACTTATTAGAATACATTATAACCGAAGTAAAGGACAATAATCTCATAATAAAAACTCAAAAAGGAATCGATTTAAAAACAAGTTTTAATAAAGGAATTAAAATAACAATTCCATTTAAAGATATCAGTGAAATGTCGTTAGCTGGTTCTGGTGATTTATGGAATATAGACCGAATAAACTCTGAAAATTTTGAAGTTTCCCTATCTGGTTCTGGAGATGTGATTTTAGATATTAACACTAACTATTTAAAAGCTTCAATTGCAGGTTCTGGTGATTTAACTTTAAAGGGAAACACTACTAATTTAGATGCTAAAGTAGCTGGATCTGGAGATTTACATGGGTTTGATTTAAAATCAAATAACACTGACATTTCACTTGCCGGATCTGGAGAGGCTAAAGTTAATAGTAAAGATAATCTAAAAGCAAGAGTAGCTGGATCTGGAGATATTGTTTATAGAGGTAATCCAAAAACTGATACTAAAGTTGCAGGAAGTGGAAGTATTACTAATAACTAATAAAAAACTAAAAAAAGAGCAGCATATTAGTTGTACTGCTCTTTTTTTATATCTTTTGTTTTGGCACCCTAAACAATAAAATAACACCAGCTAAAAAGAATACAAAAAGAAATAATATAGAATTTCGCATGCTACCGGTAATTTGATCAATGGTGCCAAAAATAAGCATTCCTAAAACAATACCTACTTTTTCGGTAACATCATAAAAACTAAAATAAGATGTTGTATCATTTGTTTTAGGCAAATATTTTGAATACGTAGATCGAGATAAAGATTGTATACCTCCCATAACAAAACCAACCACACCTGCAGTAATATAAAATTCGGTAGGTGTTTCAACAAAATAGCCATAAAAACAAATAAACATCCAAATAACATTAATAATTATTAATGTTTTAATATTTCCAAATTTAGAAGAAGATTTTGAAGTAAGTATAGCTCCAAAAACCGCAACAATTTGAATCAATAAAATACTTACGATAAGTCCTTGAGTTTTTTGATCATCATTATCCCAATTAATTTCTTGTTCACCATAAAATGCCGCTACCAACATAATTGTTTGAACAGCCATACTGTAAACGAAAAAGGCGTTTAAAAATCTTTTTAAAGCTAAATTAGCCGTTAAATTTCCCCATACCTTTTTTAATTCTTTTAATCCATTAAAAATAATATGTCTTTTAACTTTATTCCCTGTTGGGACTCCTTTTGGTAAGTAATAAAATGAATATTGACTAAACACTATCCACCAAATTCCTACGGTAATAAAACTTGTTCGCATGGCTTCAATGGATGCTGCGTTTTTATCAGCCTCAGTTTCGCCAATATCAAAACAAAACCATTCTGGATACATCACCATAGCTAGATTAAATAGTAACAATGTTACACTTCCAATATATCCAAGGCTAAATCCTTTGGCACTTAACTGGTCTTGTTGTTCTTTATGAGCAATATCGGGTAGATAAGAATTATAGAAAACTAAACTACCCCAAAAACCTAACAAACCAAATAAATAAAATAGTAAACTAATGTATATATTTTCTAAACTAAACCAATATAAACCTATGCTACCAAAAGATCCTAAATAGCAAAAAAATCTCATAAAAGACTTTTTATTACCTACATAATCTGCTATACCAGAAAGAATTGGGGAAGTGAATGCTACTATCAAAAAAGCAAATGCAGTAAGAAAAGTAATTAAAGCTGTATTTTTTACTTCTCCTCCAAAAATCTGAACTTGATTTTCATTAGTAAAATTTAATGTCCCATAAAACAAAGGAAAAATTGTGGAAACTATCGTTAACACATAAACTGAATTAGCCCAATCGTAAAATGCCCAAGCATTTAGTAATTTTTTACTTCCTTTTTCTAATTGCTCCATTTATTTTGATTTAAAAAACTTAAAGGTGAATTACAAATATTCTTTAAACTAATTTTATTTAATTTGATTTCAAAAAAAGCCGCCTATAAATGGCGGCTCCTAAAGTAAACAAATATTTTTTATTACTAGAATTTTCCTAATGGTCTAAAACTTGTAACACCAAATTTATTAGCTTCTGATTTTGCTTGTGATGCTAAAGACTTTAAGTTAGCAATACGAGAATCATTAGATGGATGTGTACTTAAAAATTCTGGTGGAGCCTGCCCTCCACTATTAGCTTTCATGCGTTCCCACAATACAGATGCTTCATCTGGGTTGTATCCTGCTATTGCCATTAAATAGATTCCAATTTTATCAGCTTCAGTTTCATGACTTCTACTAAATGGCAACATACCTGCAACATTAGAAACTATTCCATAAGATTGATTAAAAATACCTAAAGCTTGTTGATCATTAGACAAAGCAACATTACCTGCAACAGCCAATCCTTGTTGTATGTATGCTGCACTCATACGCTGTTGTCCGTGATTTGCTAAAGCATGTGCTACCTCATGTCCCATAATGGCAGCAATACCAGTTTCATTTAATGCAATTGGCAAAATACCTGTATAAAATGCAATTTTTCCACCTGGCATACACCAAGCATTTACTTGTTCAGATTCTATAAGGGTATATTCCCATTTATAATCTTTTAAGTAACCTGCAAAATCATTGGCGTTTAAATAGCGCTCAGCGGCTACAGCAATTCTTTGGCCTACTCTTGTAATCATTTCAGCATTAGCAGTTCCTTTAACTACTTTATTATCAGTAAGTACTTGGTTATATTGAGCAAATGCAGATGGAAACAACTGATCGTTAGAAACAAAAGCCATCGTTTTTTTTCCTGTAAAAGGATTTGTTGCACAAGAAAAAATTATTAATGTGATTACAAATGCTAAGGTTATTTTTTTTGATTTCATTTTTAATGTTTTATTATGATTATAAAATTACAAAAATCGTTTCTTAAAATTAGACTCAAATTATTTTTATTAGTCACTAATAAATTGAAAATAATTTAGTGAAGTTAAAGTGTTATGTTTTTAATTATTTACGACTTATTTTAGTAGAAAATATATATTATGAAAAACTTAATAATAATTTGTTTATTTTTTATAGTAAGCAGTTGTGAAGGAAATGCTCAAAAAAAAGATAAGAAAATTTATAAAGTTTCAAAAACTGAAACAGAATGGAAAGCACAATTAACCGAATCAGAATTCTATGTATTAAGAAAAGCTGGTACAGAACGTGCTTTTACAAGTCCTTTAAATAAAAAATATAAAGAAGGAACTTACGTTTGTAAAGCTTGCGAAACTCCTTTATTTAAAAGTGAACATAAATTTGATTCTGGTACTGGATGGCCAAGTTTTGATAGAGAAATTAAAGGCAATGTTGCTTTTTCTACAGATTATGATTTAGGATATGCCAGAACTGAAGAGCACTGTGCAACATGTGGTGGCCATTTAGGACATGTTTTTAATGATGGTCCAAGAGATACTACTGGGAAAAGACACTGCATAAATGGTGTTTCCTTAACCTTTATTCCAAAAAATTAGTTTTTTAATGGAAAGTTTTATTAGAAGTGTGCTTAAACAATTTGAATACTATAAAATTTTAGGTGATAAAACTTTTGAGCAACTTAGCTTTGACGAAATGCAATGGCAAAGTGATTCAGAATCTAACAGTATTTCCATAATTGTTAAACATTTGGCTGGTAATATGCTGAGCAGATGGACCAATTTTTTAATTGAAGATGGTGAAAAAGATTGGAGAAATAGAGATATTGAATTTTTAAATAATTTTAATTCTAAAGAAGAAATAATTGCAACTTGGGAAAGTGGTTGGCATTGTTTTTTTAAAGCTATAAAACCGCTGAATCAAAATGATTTAGAAAGCATTATCTACATTAGAAATGAAGGACATACAATTTTAGAAGCGATTAATAGACAATTAGCCCATTATCCTTATCACGTTGGACAAATAGTTTTTATTGGAAAACTTATAAAAGGTAAAAACTGGCATTCTCTTTCTATTCCTGTAGGAGATTCTCTAAAGCATAATCAAGAAAAATTTAGCAAAGAAAAAATCAAACGACATTTTACAAATGATTTGTAATCTTTTAAGTTTTTTTCTTTTTAAAGGGCCTAATAATTAATCGTGCTTCTCTATCAAAACGTATATAATTATAAACCCAGTTAATAAAAACCACCATGCGGTTTCTAAAACCAATTAAAAAAAATAGATGCACAAACATCCAAACATACCAGGCAAAAACACCTTGAAATTTAAAGTTATTTAAATCTACCACAGCTTTATTCCTGCCTATGGTAGCCATAGCACCTTTATCTTTATAAACAAAAGGACTCATTGGTTTATCTTCAATTAATTTTAACAAATTATTTCCAAGTTGTTGACCTTGTTGTATGGCAGGTTGGGCCATCATAGGAAATCCATCTGGAAATTCTTCACTAATTGAACAAGCAATATCTCCAATTGCAAAAATATTTTCAAACCCTATTACTTGATTAAACTCATTAACCAAAAGACGATTACCTCTTGTTATAAATTCATCAGCTTCTAACCCTTTTATAGTCGAGCCTTTTACTCCTGCAGCCCATACTAGTGTGGCAGTTTCAAAAGTTAAATCGGTATTTGTAGTTACCGTTTTTCCATCATAATTTGTTACCCTAACATTTTTCCAAATATTAACACCTAATTTTTCTAAAAAATCTTCAGCCTTTTTTGAGGCATTTTCGCTCATCCCTTTCAAAATACAATCACTAGACTGTATAATATGTATCTGAGCTAAACGGGTATCTAAATCTGGATAATCTTTAGGTAAAATTCCTTTTTTAATTTCAGCCAAAGCACCTGCAAGTTCTACACCCGTTGGTCCACCGCCCACTATTACAAAATTCATTAATGCATTACGCTCGTTTAAATCTGAAGTTAATAAAGCTTCTTCAAAATTTTCAAGAATAAGACTTCTCAAGTTTAATGATTGCGGTATGGTTTTCATAGCCATACTATGTTTTTCAATTTCAGAGTTACCAAAAAAGTTAGTTTCAGAACCAGATGCAACTACTAAATAATCAAAACTTAAATCTCCAATATCTGTTATAACTTTGTTGATTTTACAATCAATTTCATTAACGTTAGCTAACCTAAAATAAAAATTAGGAAAGTCTTTTAATATTTTACGTATGGGGTATGCAATAGAATCTGGCTCTAAACCGCCGGTAGAAACCTGATACAACAAAGGCTGAAATGTATGATAATTATGTTTATCTAAAAGCACAACTTGCACTTCTTGTTTTGATAACTTTTTAGCCAAAGCGATGCCCGCAAAACCACCACCAATAATAACGACTCTGGGAAAACTTGTTCTTGGTATATTCATAAATTTACACTTACTTTTCAAAGGTAATGTAAAGAAGTAAAATTTAAAGACTTCTTAATTCTTTTTTAAAAATCGATTTCGTAAATTCGTAACCTAAAATTTAACACATGAGTAAATATGATATTATAGTTCTTGGAAGTGGTCCTGGAGGTTATGTTACAGCTATTAGAGCATCTCAATTAGGGTTTAAAACTGCTATTGTTGAAAAAGAAAGCCTTGGTGGTGTTTGTTTAAATTGGGGATGTATACCAACAAAAGCCTTATTAAAATCTGCTCAAGTATTTGAATACCTAAAACATGCAAGTGATTATGGATTATCAGTTAAAGAATATGATAAAGATTTTAATGCCGTTGTTAAACGAAGTCGTGGTGTTGCAGATGGCATGAGTAAAGGTGTTCAATTCTTACTGAAAAAAAACAAAATAGACGTTATTAATGGTTTTGGGAAACTAAAACCTGGTAAAAAAGTAGAGGTTGATGGTGTTGAATATAGCGCAAGTAATATTATCATAGCAACTGGAGCTCGTTCTCGTGAGTTACCAAGTTTACCTCAAGATGGTAAAAAAGTTATTGGTTATAGGGAAGCCATGACTTTACCCGAACAACCAAAAAAGATGATTGTTGTTGGTTCTGGAGCTATTGGTGTTGAATTTGCATATTTTTATAATTCTATGGGAACTGAGGTCACTGTAGTGGAATATTTACCAAACATTGTGCCTGTCGAAGATGAAGATGTATCAAAACAATTAGAACGTTCTTTCAAAAAATCTGGTATTAATATCATGACTTCTGCAGAAGTTACTAAAGTTGATGCTTCAGGAAAAGGTGTGAAAGCAACAGTAAAAACAGCAAAAGGCGAAGAAGTTTTAGAAGCTGATATTATTTTAAGTGCTGTTGGGATAAAAACAAATATTGAAAATATCGGTTTAGAAGATGTTGGTATTGTTGTAGATAGAGATAAAATTATAGTAAATGATTTTTACCAAACAAATATTCCTGGATATTATGCAATTGGAGATGTTACTCCAGGTCAAGCTTTAGCTCACGTAGCTTCAGCTGAAGGTATATTATGTGTTGAGAAACTAGCTGGTATGCATGTGGAAGCTTTAGATTACGGAAATATTCCTGGTTGTACGTATTGTTCACCAGAAATTGCATCAGTTGGTTTAACTGAAAAACAAGCTAAAGAAAAAGGTATCGAAGTGAAAATTGGAAAATTTCCTTTTTCAGCATCTGGTAAAGCGAGTGCGGGTGGAAATAAAGATGGTTTTGTTAAAGTTATTTTTGATGCCAAATATGGAGAATGGTTAGGTTGCCATATGATTGGTGCTGGAGTGACCGATATGATTGCAGAAGCTGTTCTAGGAAGAAAATTAGAAACTACAGGGCATGAGGTTTTAAAAGCGGTACATCCACACCCTACTATGAGTGAGGCGGTTATGGAAGCGGTAGCTGATGCTTATGGTGAGGTGATACATTTGTAAAAAGTTGAAATTTCTAAAAGGCGATTCAAATTTTGAATCGCCTTTTTTTATAGTTTTAAACCAAGCCCGATAAATAAACCATTTGGTGTGATTTCCTGAAATCCAATGGTGTATTTTAAATGTAAATCTAAATTAGAACTGATATTATAAGCAGTACTTAAATCTGCTCTTATCTTAATTTTACTGGTAAAAAATCGAAAAAATAATTTATACTCGGCCCTACCATGACATCTAAATTATCAGCCATTTGATATTTTACATAAATAGGTGCATTTAAAAATTGAAAATCATTAAGTCCTATATATAAAATTTCTGTTTGTAGAGACAATGTTTCATCTACCTCAAAATCAACAAAAAACCGCCATAAAAACCAGTTTCTGTATTTTGAGTAAAGCCAAAAGTAGATTCTTGAACTTTGAAAAAAGTAAAATTTAATCCTCCTTTTACACCAAAATAACTTTTTGATTGTGCTATAGAAACTATACTACAAAAGAGGCTTAACAATAAAATAAAAAGAACCTTTTTCATTTTCAATGTTTTTAAAATAATCAACTTCTAATAAACTTATTATAGTCTCTAAAAGCTCTGAATAGCTAATTCATAACTTTGTAATCCAAACCCTAATATTACGCCTCTTGCATTTGGCGAAATGTAAGAATGATGTCTAAACTCTTCTCTATTAAAGGTATTAGATATATGAACTTCCACTACTGGAGTTTCAATTGCTTTAACAGCATCACCAATACCAATCGATGTATGCGTATATGCCGCTGCATTTAAAACAATACCATCGAAGCTAAAACCAACTTCGTGAAGTTTATCTATAAGTTCTCCTTCAATATTTGATTGAAAATAATCAATCTCGATACTTGAATATTTTTGCTTTATTTCTTCTAAAAAATCAGTGAAAGATAAACTACCATAAATAGCTGGCTCACGCTTACCTAATAAATTCAAATTTGGACCGTTTATAATAATTAGTTTTTTCATATCTCAAAGATATAAAAAATAGACATGTGACATATGACACTAAATTTCTATTTTTACACTTATGAAATGGGAAAACGCTCTAAAAGATTATCAACTATATTTAAAAATTGAGAGAGGATTATCTATAAACTCGATAGATAATTACGCTTTAGATATAAGAAAACTTATAAATTATTTAGAGCACAATAAGATAAGTGTATCTCCAGTTGAAATTACCTCAGATACCATTCAACAATTTGTTTACGAAATTGCAAAACATGTAAATGCACGCTCACAGTCTCGAATAATATCTGGTTTACGCAGTTTTTTTAATTATTTAGTTTTTGAAGATTACCGCAAAGACAATCCTTTGGAATTAATTGAATCACCCAAAATAGGGAGAAAATTACCAGACACACTATCTGAAATTGAAATTGATCAACTTATAAATGCGATAGATTTAAGCACTCCTGAAGGCGAACGTAATCGAGCGATGCTTGAAACACTTTACGGATGTGGTTTACGTGTAAGTGAGTTAATTACTTTAAAAATTTCTGATTTATTTTTTGAAGAGGGTTTTCTTAAAGTAACTGGTAAGGGGGATAAACAACGTTTTGTTCCTATAGTTGAGGTAACCCAAAAATACATCACCATTTACAAAACAAAAATTCGCAATCATTTGAAAATTCAATCGGGTTTTGAAGACACCCTTTTTTTAAATCGAAGAGGAAAACAATTAACTCGTGCTATGGTTTTTACAATCATAAAACAATTAGCAGAAAAAATAGGATTAAAAAAAAGCATCTCTCCGCATACATTTAGACATTCATTTGCAACTCATCTTTTGCAAAATGATGCAGATTTGCGTTCTATTCAACTTATGTTAGGGCATGAAAGCATTACAACTACAGAAGTATATGTGCATTTAGATAAAAGCCATTTAACTAAAGTTGTAGAAAAATATCATCCCAGAAAATAGAAAAGCCTCAAAAATTTGAGGCTTTTTATTATAAAACATATTAAGTTCTATTTAGCTATATTAACAGCTCTCGTTTCTCTAATTACTGTTACTTTAACTTGACCTGGATAAGTCATATCTGTTTGTACTTTTTGAGAAATACTAAATGATAACTCGGCAGCTTTTTGATCATCAACTTTTTCGCTTTCAACAATAACTCTTAACTCTCTACCTGCTTGAATTGCATATGCTTTTTTAACACCTGTAAAACCAAAAGCAATATCTTCTAAATCCTTTAATCTTTGGATGTAACTATCTAAAACTTGACGGCGTGCTCCAGGACGAGCTCCCGATATAGCATCACAAACCTGAATAATTGGTGCTAATAAAGATTTCATTTCGATTTCATCATGGTGAGCACCTATGGCATTACAAACTTCATCTTTTTCACCAAATTTTTCAGCCCATTGCATCCCTAAAATGGCATGTGGAGTTTCCATATCTGCTTCTGCATCTGGGACTTTACCAATATCGTGTAATAATCCAGCACGTTTAGCCATTTTAGGATTTAAGCCTAATTCTGCTGCCATTACGCCACAAAGTTTAGCAACTTCACGCGAGTGTTGTAATAAATTTTGCCCATATGAAGAACGGTATTTCATTCTCCCTACCATTTTAATAAGTTCTGGATGTAAGTTATGAATTCCTAAATCTATTACGGTACGCTTACCAACTTCAATAATTTCCTGTTCTATTTGTTTTTTAGTTTTCTCTACTACCTCTTCAATTCTTGCAGGGTGAATTCTACCATCTGTTACTAATTTATGTAACGACAAACGTGCTATCTCTCTTCTCACAGAATCAAAACAAGAAAGAATAATAGCTTCAGGCGTATCATCTACAATGATTTCCACACCAGTTGCGGCTTCAATAGCGCGAATATTTCTACCTTCTCTACCAATGATTCTTCCTTTTACATCATCAGACTCTATATTAAAAACAGATACACAGTTGTCTACTGCTTCTTCTGTGCCAATACGTTGTATGGTATTAATAATGATTTTTTTAGCATCTTGTTCTGCAGTTAATTTTGCCTCTTCCATAGAGCTTTGAATAAAGGCCATAGCATCGTTTTTAGCTTCACCTTTTAGTGATTCTACTAATTGCTCTTTAGCTTCTTCGGCAGATAAGCTAGAAATTACTTCAAGTTGCTGTACTTGATTCTTATGAAGTTTATCTATTTCTTCTTGTTTCTTTTCAAGAACATCAAGTCTATGATTATAGTCTTTAACTTTATCTTCTAAACTTTGATTTAATTTGGTGGTTTTTGAAAGTTCACTTGATATTTGAGACTCTTTATCGCGAATTCTCTTCTCCGTTTCAGCCATTTTCTTATCTCGGGATAAAATAACTTTTTCATGCTCCGCTTTAAGTTCTAAAAACTTTTCTTTAGCTTGAAGTATTTTATCTTTTTTTAAGCTCTCTCCTTCACTATTAGCTTCTTTCAAAATTAAAGTCGCATTCTTTTTGGCTTCTTTTACAAGTTTTGAAGCATTATTTTTTTCTAAGGTCTTTGCTATTATAAAGCCAATTATTAGCCCTAAAACAACACCTCCTAGTACAAATATAATTGAGTTATCCATCGTTTAATTAGTTGATTTATGTATATAAAAAAGCCTGCACCAGTATAACATTTTTGTATAAACTCCTTAAAAACAAGTTTAGGGCTAACAAGCTGATCAAGTATCTGCTCAAGGCAGCATGCTTTTACAACTTAAACTCACCCTTTTTAAAGAATTAACGTTGAGTTTATCAAAAAAAATAACCAATGCAGGCAGTAACTTTTAATTTATTTTAAAGAACGTTTTTTAAGAGATTAAATGTGAATGCAATAAATCATTTAAAGCTTTTAGCTTATCTTGAACATGCTCATTAACATTCGCTTTATCTATAGATTTCTGTTCCACTTGAGATGCAAATTGTAAAGCACACATAGCTAATACATCTTGTTTATCCCGAACAGAATAACTTTGCTCAAACTGTTTAATCATTAATTCAATGTTTTTAGCTGCTTTCCGCAATCCTTCCTCTTGATGTGCTTCAATTGTTAAAGGATATACTCTATTAGCTATTGATAGCTTTATTTTAAGCTTTTCTGACATTGATTTTTTTTTGCTTTAATCTGAAAGTTGACCAATACAATGATCTATATCTCTTATTAATGCGTTTATTTTAAGCTTAGTTTCTCTTTTATTATCGTCACTGCCAAGTATTGTATTTGCCATTTTTAAAGCTTCATATTTTTCTTCCCAATTTGCTATGTGCTTTCTTTGAGACAAAATTTCTTGCTTGGAAACTTCTAATTCTTCATTCAATTTCACATTAGCAAGTTTTAAAAGCTCTAATTTGTGTAATACTTTACTAATCTTGTTTTCTAAAGAATCTACAATATCTTCAATATTACTCATTTATGATTTTCAATACTTATCTCACAAAGTTAACATACCTGCTTTTAAATTACAATTGTTTTTTCATAAAATTTTAAAATCATTTCGATAGACGAATTCTCAATACAATGGATTGATTTTTGTTTTATTGTTGGCATATTCACTTCAAATTAATATTTTAGCTCAATATTCTTATATGAAATTTATACTGTCTCTATTTCTTTTAGTAACCTTATTTACAAATGCTCAAAATAATTACCCTCAAGATTATTTTGGTAACCCCCTTGAAATTCCCGTTATATTAGCCGGTACTTTTGCAGAAATTCGTTCTAATCACTTTCATTCTGGACTAGATATTAAAACGCAACAGCGCACTGGCTTAAGGGTTTTAGCTTCGGCTGATGGTTTTGTAAGTAGAATTAAAGTGTCTCATTTTGGCTATGGCAAAGCTTTATACATTTCGCATCCAAATGGATACACGACGGTTTACGCACATTTACAAAATTTTGCTCCAAATATTGAAGCTTATGTTAAAAAACTTCAGTACGAAAAGGAATCTTATGAAATTGAAGTATTTCCAACTCCAGATGTGCTTCCTGTTACAAAAGAAAGTCTAATAGCTTATAGTGGAAATACGGGTGGTTCTGGTGGACCACATCTGCATTTTGAAATAAGAGATAAACAAGAGCGTCCTATTAACCCCATGCTTTTTGGAATTGATATAAAAGATACTACTAACCCCATTGTAGATGCTATTTACGCATACCCTTTAGATCAAAATTCATTTGTTAATAATTCAAATAAAAAACAAAAACTAAGATTAATTCCTCTTAAAAATGGAGATTATACTACCGAAAGTATTGAAGCCATAGGTACTATTGGATTTGGTATTGAAACTTTTGATAGACAGGATTTAGCAGCAAATTCGAATGGTGTTTATAATATTGAGAGCTTTGTAAATGGGAATAGAATTTTTGAAATAGACCTTAAAAGCTTCTCATTTGATGAAACACAACATATTAACCAATTAATTGATTACAAACATTACATAGAAAAAAAAGAGCGTATCCAGAAATTATTCAAAAAAAATAATCCTCTAACAATTTTAAATTCAGATTTTAATAATGGTTTTTTATCTGTTGAAGACAGCACCAACTCTGTTTATAAAATAAGAATTGCCGATTACAAAAACAATGAGTCATGGGTAACAATAAACATCAAAGGCTCAAAAAATAGTATTGCTGAACCTAAACCAATTAAAACAACTCCTTATTTGGTAAAAACTGATCAAACAACTACTTTAAAAAAAGAATCCGTAACGGTTGATTTTTACAGAGATACTTTTTATGAAGATTTTTATATAGATTTTGATGTTAAAAATGACACGCTTTTGCTTCATAAAGATAATATACCTGCTATGAAAAGCTTTAATATTAGTTATGATGTTAGTAATTACAACAATGAGGATATTAACAAACTTTATATAGCTAGACTAGTTGGTTATAAAAATAATCCATTATATATTTTTACAAAAAGAAATAAAAATAGCTTAGTTGCAAGCACCAAAACATTAGGTAAATATGCGCTTGCAACTGATAACTCAGAACCAACTATTTCTCCTATAAATTTTAAAAACAACCAATGGTTAAGTAACTACCGTTTCTTAAAAGTTAAAATTGATGACAGAGATTCTGGTATTTCAAATTTTAGAGCAACTGTAAACGAGAAATGGATTTTAATGGAATATGATTATAAGACAAAAACTTTAACTTACGATTTTAACGATGGCGTTGTAACCGATACTAAAAATAATTTAAAAGTAATTGTTACAGATAATGTTGGAAATAATTCTACTTTTGAAGCGTTGTTTTATCGTAAATAAACCATAAAGCCTTTTGAAAACAAAATTTCTCTTAATCACTTTTCTGTTATTAACCATTTTCAATATCAGTTTTTCTCAAACTGCTGAGATTAAAGGTATTATTCTAGATGAAAATAATAAACCTATTGAAAATGTTAATATCAAGTTTTTAAATAGCGGAACTCAAACTAACTCAAACGGTTTTTACCTATTAACTATTCCCGCAAATCAGGAAATTGTTTTAGAGTTTACTCATATATCTCATAAGAAAATAGTAAGCACTTTCAATTTAAAAAATGGTGAATCTTACGAATTTAATCCTGTTATGAGTCAGGCTATTGAACAAATTGCAACAGTAATTATTACAAATAATAGAAGAAAAGAAGTCGAAGGGATTATTACCTTAAAGCCAGAAACTATCAGAAAAATTCCCGGAGCTAATGCAGGCGTAGAAAACTTACTTTTAACACTTCCTGGTGTTAGTAATAATAATGAGTTAAGTACACAATATTCTGTTAGAGGTGGTAATTACGATGAAAATTTAGTTTATGTAAATGGTATTGAGGTGTATCGTCCATTTTTAGTTAGGTCCGGGCAGCAAGAAGGATTAAGTTTTGTAAATACTGATTTGGTTCAGAATGTTGATTTTTCAGCAGGTGGATTTCAAGCTAAGTATGGCGATAAATTATCCTCTGTTTTAGATATTACTTATAAAAACCCTTATGATTTTGAAGTAAATGCTGATTTAAGCCTATTAGGTGGTAGTTTATCAATTGAAAATGTAAGTAAAGACAATAAGTTCTCGGGTATTATAGGTGTGCGTTATCGCGATAACAGTTTATTAGTTAACGCCAAAGAAACCGAAACAAATTTTAACCCCTCTTTTGGAGATGCTCAAGGGTACTTTACTTATAAGTTTTCCAATAAATTTAATTTAAGTTTTTTAGGCAATGCTTCTTTAAATACTTATGATTACGAACCCTTAACTCGTCAAACTAATTTTGGAACACTCGCTGAGCCTATTGCACTTTTAGTGTTTTATCAAGGCCAAGAAAAAGATAGATACCAAACTTTATTTGGTGCTTTTAAAGGTACTTATTTTGCGAATGATAACTTAACAATGCATTTAATAGCATCAACTTATCACACAACAGAGGAAGAGTATTTTGATATTTTAGCACAATATAGATTAGGTGAAGTGAACACCAATATTGGAGATGAAAATTTAGGTGAAGTTGAATTTAGTGAAGGCGTTGGAAGCCAATTAAATCATGGTAGAAATGATTTAGATGCGCTTATTACTAATGTTGAACACAAAGGTGATTATTTAATTAATGACAATAGAATTGAATGGTCTGTTAAATATACCAACGAAGATATTCGCGATCGATTAGTTGAGTGGGAAGTTATAGACTCGGCAGGTTTTTCGATTAGGCCGCCAAGAACTATACCAACTAACGAGCAACCATATATTCCTTTTACGGGTCCGTTAGAACCTTTTCAAAATGTAAGAGCTACAAATTACACACAAATTAATAGACTACAAGCTTATGCGCAATGGAGCAAAAGAAGCTCGTTAGGCTCTGCTGATGTTTGGTATAATGCGGGTTTAAGAGTTCATAATTGGTCTGTAAATGGTACCAATATTACCCGTTCAAATCAAACTGTTTTTAGTCCAAGAACGCAATTTGCTATTAAGCCTAATTGGAAAAAAGATATGCTTTTTAGAGTGGCTACAGGTTTATATTATCAACCACCCTTTTACAGAGAATTACGGGATGCCAGTGGAACAGTACAACCTAATGTAAAAGCACAAAAATCGTTTCATGTGGTACTAGGAAATGATTATAGTTTTAAAATGTGGGACAGACCATTTAAACTTACCTCTGAGGTTTATTATAAAAACTTGAGCGATGTTAATCCGTACACTTTAGAAAATGTTAGAATTAGATATAGAGCTTCAAATAACGCTGAGGCATACGCTTATGGTTTAGATATGCGACTTAATGGCGAATTTGTACCCGGAACCGAATCTTGGTTTAGTTTTGGATATCTAAAAACAGAAGAAAATATTGATAATAGAGGCTTTATAGCTAGACCAACAGACCAACGTTTAAAATTTGCGGCATTATTTCAAGATTATGTTCCTAATGTACCCAACCTTAAGATTTATTTAAACTTAGTTTATAATTCAGGTTTACCAGGTGGATCTCCAAGTTATGCAGACCCATATGAATATCAAAACAGATTACCAGCTTACAATAGAGCTGATTTAGGTTTGCAATTTGTTATGGTTGATGGTAAAAGACAATTTAAAAATGGTTGGAAAAAACCTTTTAAAGAACTTTCTTTTGGGTTTGAAATCTTCAATATTTTTGATGTGCAAAACTCTATTACAAACACATGGGTAAGAGATGTATATAGCAAGCGTCAGTATGCTATCCCTAATTACTTAACTCCGCGTGTATTTAATGTGAGAACTACCATGAAGTTTTAAATAAATTCCTTCAAAACACTCACAACATAATCTACTTCTTCTCTTGTATTGTAAATACTAAATGAAAAACGAATGGATGGTTTTTGTAAATCTTCATCACTTAATATTGCTGCTAAAACATGCGATTTTTGGGAACTTCCACTTTGGCAAGCACTTCCTTTAGAACAAGCTATTCCTTTTAAATCTAATTGAAACAATAACATATTAGCTTTTTCAGGAGAAACAGGTAAGCAAACATTTATAAGCGTATAAGTGCTTTTATCAAAATCGTTTGAACAACCATTAAACGTTATGTTAGGAATATCTTTTAATAGTCTTTCAATAAAATATTGTTTTAAAGCTTTTACGTAATTTGATTCCTCATCCAAATTATCATAAGCATTTTTTATAGCGACTTCTATACCAGCTATGTTATGAACGCTTTCAGTCCCAGCCCTAAGACCACGCTCCTGCTCACCTCCTAAGATTGAAGGTTTTAAGCCAGAGTTTTTTCTAATAAATACAAAACCTACACCTTTTGGTCCATGAAACTTATGTGCTGCTGCTGCTAAAAAATCAATTGGAATATCTTGTAAGTCCATCTTATAGTGACCAATCGATTGAACAGCATCACTATGAAACAAGGATTTATTAGTTTTACACAAAAGCGCTACACGTTTTAAATCTAAAATATTTCCAATTTCATTATTGATGTGCATTAAACTAACCAAAGTTTTATGTTCGGTTTGCAATAAGATTTCTAAGTGATTAAAATCAATAGATCCATTAGTATCTATATTCACAAAACTTACCAATATATTTTGCTGTTTTTGAAGCTCTTCAACAGTATGTAAAACAGCATGATGCTCAATTTTAGATGTAATTATATGTTTAACACCTAAATCATTTACAGCACTTTTTAAAACTAAATTATCAGCTTCTGTTCCACCAGAAGTAAATATAATTTCACTTGCAGAAACATTTAAATAGCTAGCAATGGTTTTTCTACATTTTTCAATTAAAGCCTTAGATGTTCTACCAAAACTATGTGAAGATGAAGGGTTTCCGAAATTATTTTTCATAACTTCAATAATAACCTCAATCACATTATCTCGCATTGGTGTTGTTGCCGCATTATCAAAATAAACGTTTTGCATATAAATAATCTAAGAAACAAAAATACTTGAAATAAAATTATTACCAATAAGGTACGTTATAATTAACAATTCCATTATTTTTGCCTAAAACCCAAGTACTATGCGAAAGCTCTTATTTATCGTTTTATCAATTAGTCTAATAACTAATAATTCTTGTGATGATGGTGATATTATTACGATTGATTTAGAATTTGGTGAAACTTTTTTAGCTTGTGGAGAATCAGATCTTGTACTTTATAAAATAAAAGAAGATCCTTCTGAAACATTATCAATTTTAATAAGCGACTATACTTTAGAAGAGATGTTTGCTGTTGGAGATAACAAAACGTTTACAGATCAAAAATCTGCAACACTTTACTATAGAACCTATAGTGATGCCTCTTTACCAAACGATTTATTTTGTAGTGCCATACCACCTCAAGTAAATATTACATTAGATGAAAGTGATACCTGTACTGCTAATATTACAACAACACTTATGGAGGATGATAATGATGGCGTTTTAGCAATTTCTGAGGATATAAATGGGAATGGTAATTTAGAAGACGATGATACGGATGGTGATGGTTTGCCAAATTACATTGATGTAGATGACGATGGTGACAATATTTTTACAGCTAATGAAAACCCAGATCCTAATGGAGACGGTGATTATAGTGATGCTCAAGATTCTGATTTGGACGGTATACCAGACTATCTTGATAGTGATGATGATGGGGATGGTATTTTAACACGTGATGAAGAAAATGCATCACAAGACAATAATCCGGCTAATGATATCACCAACCCCGAAATTGGAGCTGATTTTTTAAACCCAGATGTAGCAAATACAGTACCTGCAACCTCTTACAGACAACATACAATATTACAAACATACTCGGTTGTAATTCAACTTAGTGGAGTAAGCCTTACTTTTCTATCTCAAGACCCACTTGAATTTGGTGTTTTACAAAATAGTTTAACGTCCAGTTCGAGATCAATAACACCAGTTTTTAACTAACTTGTAGTGGCATTTTGATAAATATAAACTTCAGTAGCTCCTAAACCATATTTTTGGTAATTGGCTTCATAAAATTTCACATTACCATAACGACCAAAAAGATACTCTAATTCTAGTTTAAGAACTCCTTCTCCCACACCGTGTATAAATACTATTTTAGGAATTCGTTTATTGATTGCAAAATCAAGTTGTTTTCTAGCCGTTTCAATTTGGAGAGTTAACATGTCATGATTAGTCATGCCTTTTGAAGATTTAACTAACTGATTGATATGCAAGTCTACTTCCATAGTAGCCTCAAACCTCTCTTTAATTTTAGTTTTTGGCTGTTTTCTTTTTTGATTTGATTCTTTTTCTAAAACAACACTACTTAAACTATCATGAGAAAAAATATCTGTTTTTAAGGTTTGTTTCCCTTGTCTTAAAACCAACTCGTTACTTTTAAAATCAATCAAAAAACCATCATCAGTTTCGATAGTAATGGTATTATTAAGCGATTTTTTTACAACACCAGATAAATCATCATCCAAAACCAAAACATAATCACCTTTCTTAAAAGTCATAATTATTACTTTTTAAAGTCCATAGAATTAGAATCATCTTTTTCATTTTCAGTTTTACTAGGTATGGTTTTAGAAATTCTGTAAACACCTATCATCAATAAAACGATACCACTCATTAAAATGTATTGGTTTTGAGAAGTTCCTGTTTTAGCAAACATAGCAACAAATCCTCCTACTATTATTAAAGCATAATTTAAATAATTCATAAACTATTATTTAAAGACGAAATTACGTTATTTTTTTTGCTTAAAAATAATAGTTTATTTAAATATTTTATCGTTAAAATACATTAAATAACGATTAAATGTATTTTTTTCATGGTTTATTAAGAAAATTTTATATTTTCGCACCTAAGTTCCAACACTCTCAAATCTCATGCTTAAGAAAATTGCTCTCACAATTTTATTATTCTCATTGAATATTGTTATTAGTCAAGACTTATATGTTGCTGACAATAGTTATCTATACGCCAAAAATGTTGTTGTTTTTGTTAATGATGATATTCGACTTGAGACTTCAACTTCTAATCTTTATTTTAGAGATAATGCGCAGCTTTTGCAAAATATAGACTCTAAAAATTCTGATGCTGGAGAATTATCAATCTACCAAAATCAAACAACAAATGTTTACGAGTACAATTATTGGTGCTCACCGGTAGGCGTTAGTATTAATGGGATTACTCAAGCCAATGTAGACTTTGATGGTTCTAACATTCATGATCCACAGGATGAAACAGATTTTTCAAATGTTAATTCATCTCCATATTTATTTACCTCAGCCTATAACGGCACAGCTACAGAACTCTCCAACTACTGGATATATAGTTATAAAAATGGTGAAGGTTATTGGAGTTGGAAACAAGAATTTGATACAGGAAATATTGAAACCGGTTATGGTTTTACGCTTAAAGGAAGTCCGAACGTTAATAATATTTTAGATTTTAGAGGCAGACCAAACAATGGCAATATTTCAGTTAGTTGTATTTTTGATGGTGTAGATAATCAACCATCTGGGATACCCAATACTGCCCAAACTTTAACAGGAAATCCTTACCCTTCAGCTTTAGATTTGAAATTATTTTTCGCAAATTCAGTTAATAATCAAACAGTATTGAATGGCGAAATTTATTTTTGGGAACAAAAACAAAAAAACTCTCATTATCTGGAGGATTACGAAGGTGGATATGGTGTTTATACTCCTGGTCCTTTGGGCGATTTATTTGATAATGGAACTTATGCACCAGCAGCTTTTGTAAATTATAATGATAATGGTAGCAATAACGCTAATACTTCTGGAAATACAACAGATTTTAGCTCAAATAACCAGAGAAGATATGCTGCTATAGGCCAAGGGTTTGTAATTACAAGTAATGGTGCTGGAGGAAACGCAGAATTTAATAATTCAATGAGGCTATACTTACCTGAAGATTCTAGCCCAATTGGAAATGGTTCTGTTTTTGCAAAAAATAAAACTTCAAAAACAGTTACTCAAAGTAATGATTTTAAAGTTATGTCACACAATGGGGTTAACTATAAAGCTATTTTTGAAAACCCAACTATCATTCCCGAGATAAGATTGCATACACATATTAATAATACCTTCTACAAGGTAAATGTAATTGCTTTTAGAAAGAGTACTCCTAATAATAACACTTATAATCGCTTTTACGACGGGAGAAATATAAATAATTTAAAAGATGACGCTTATTTTATTTCTGAAGAAAAAGAGCTAGTTATTAAATCTATTAATTATGATGAGACTGAAAGATTATCTTTAGGGTTAAAGGCTGAAAATAACAATACACAATTCAGTATAAAAATAAGTGAACTTATTAACATCCCTGAAAATGTAAACGTTTATCTTTTTGATAATGAAAATAACACATTTACAGATTTAAAAAATGGTAGTTTTGAAGTGATATTAAACAAAGGCACTTATGATAATCGTTTTGAAATCACTTTCCAAAAAAACATTTTAAATATTGAAAATAAATCTATTTTAGAATATAAAATATTTCAAAACAACAACTTATCAAAACTAAAAATAGCAAACCCTAATAGAATCAGTATTAAATCTATTGAGGTATTTGATATTTCTGGAAAACAAGTATTAACGCAAAATATCAATTCAGATAGTAAGAAATATATTTTTTCTACTCAGCAATTTAGTGATGGTGTTTATATTGTGAAAATTGAATCTTCAAACAACCAAATTTTCACTAAAAAAATAGTAGTAAATAATAAAAATAATTAACCTTTTTTTTATTTCTCAGGGTGCTTTTAGTATTTTAGCAAATACGATTTCTATTGTTATATTTTATGGAAAATTATATGCTACCCTGTTTAACCAAAAAATTATTTGGTTTTGATTGTATGGGTTGTGGCATTCAGAGATCTATTCATTTAATTTTTCAAGGAGAATTTACAGAAGCTTTTTACATGTATCCTGCTATTTATAGCTTGATTGCTCTATTTATTTTCATAGGAATAAATTTTTTCTTTAAGTTTAAAAAATCAAATTTAGTTATTAGCTCTCTGGCAATTATTTCAGTGGCTACAATCATTATTAGTTATATTATTAAAACAATCATTTAAAAATTACACATGGAACAACAAAAACTCAACCCAACACTTGTCTACGTTTTAGCTATTTTAGGTCTTTTATGCTGCTGCTTTGGTGGCCTTGGTTTTATACTTGCAGGAATAGCTTTTATTATTGCTTACAACAAATTAAATGTAGTTAAACAAAACCCTGAAAATTATGAACCTGTAAGTGTCAAATCAATGAATACTGCTAAAATTGTAGCATTAGTGATTTTAATAATTAATATTTTGTACTTAGCAAAAGTAATCTATTCAATTTCAACTGTTGGTTGGGACGAAATGATGGAACAATCTAGACAAATAATGGAGCAATATCAAAATCAATAATTTTAATATTTTTCAAATAAAGAAGGCGACAAATGGTCGCCTTCTTTATTATTAATTATTATTTCTCAAACGCTTTTAGTGTTTTAGTTATAATGCTTACACAATCGAGTAATTGATCTTCTGACATAACCAAAGGTGGAGCAAAACGAATAATATTACCGTGGGTAGGTTTAGCTAATAAGCCATTATCTCGCAATGCTAAACAAATTTTCCACGCTGTATCACTTGCTTCATCATCGTTAACAACTATCGCATTTAACAAACCTTTTCCTCTTACTAGTTTAACTATTTTACTGGTAGCTATATATTTATTCAACTCACTTCTAAATAAATTGCCTAAAATAAACGCATTTTCAGCAAGTTTTTCATCTCTAACAACCTCTAAAGCAGCCATAGCAACTGCAGCAGCAACTGGGTTACCACCAAAAGTACTGCCGTGATTTCCTGGTTTAATAACCTTCATAACAGAATCATTTGCTAAAACAGCTGATACTGGATAAACACCTCCACTAATGGCTTTACCTAAAATTAAAACATCTGGCTTTACATCAGGAGAGTTCGAACAGTTTTTATTTTCACAAGAACAATTACCACAGGTTGCTAATAAGCGTCCGGTACGCGCAATACCAGTTTGCACTTCATCAGCTATCAATAATACATTGTATTGCTCGCATAAGGCCTTAGCTTTAATGAGATAATCATCACTTGGAACATAAACACCAGCTTCACCTTGTATAGGTTCTACTAAAAAACCTGCTACATTTGGGTTGCTTTTTAAAGCATCTTCTAAAGCAATTATATTATCGTATTCAATTTTTATAAAGCCTTTAGTATATGGACCAAAATTTTCTCGTGCTACTGGGTCGTTTGAGAATGAAATAATAGTGGTAGTACGCCCGTGGAAATTATTATCGCAAACAATAATTTCGGCTTCATTTTCATGAATACCTTTTACTTCATAAGCCCATTTTCTACAAAGTTTCAAAGCAGTTTCAACAGCTTCAGCACCTGTATTCATTGGTAACAATTTATCAAATCCAAAAAACTCGCAGGCAAATTTTTCGTATTTCCCAAGCATATCATTATGAAACGCTCGAGATGTTAAGGCTAATGTTTGTGCTTGATGCACCATTGCATTAACAATTTTTGGGTGAGAATGCCCTTGATTTACTGCGGAGTAAGCAGATAAAAAATCATAATATTTTTTACCTTCTAAATCCCAAACATACACACCTTCTCCTCTATTTAACACAACTGGCAGTGGGTGATAATTGTGCGCACCATACTTGTTTTCTAAATCGATCGCTTGTTGCGAAGTTAATTGGTCTAAAACAGCCATTTTAATTTAAATTAAATTTATAAAATAACCATTCCTACTGTACCTTTATTCTTTCGAAGTATCCGAAAAAGCAGCGTGGGAGAGAAATCATCCCTAGGGCTTGCAAGTTACTAAATATTCTTTGCTATATAAAATATTAAAAAAGTGTATTGTTTTAAATTAAAGCATCAAAAAAAAATCATAAATCATATTTCAATAATAGTCAATCCTTTCATTACTTTTGCAGCATGTCTAAAAGAAGAGCAAAAAAACAAGTTTTTGAAAATATTGAGGTTTTAGATGCTGGCGCTAAAGGAAAAACTATAGCAAAAGCACCTGATGGGAAAGTTATTTTTCTACCAAATGCAGTACCAGGTGATGTGGTAGATGTGCAAACTTTTAAAAAACGAACGGCATATTACGAAGGAAAAGCAACCGTTTTTCATAAACTTTCTGACAAAAGAACACAACCCCTATGCGAGCATTTTGGTGTTTGTGGCGGCTGCAAATGGCAAGACATGGCCTATGAGCATCAATTGTACTATAAACAAAAGGAAGTAACTAATAACTTAACTAGGATTGGACATTTAAAACTACCCGAAGTAACGCCAATTTTAGGTTGTGAAAACCAATATTATTATCGCAATAAAATGGAGTTTTCATTTAGTGATAGCCGTTGGTTAACTTTGGAAGAAATTCAATCAGAAGGAGATTTAGGAGACAAAAATGCTCTAGGGTTTCATATCCCTGGTATGTGGGATAAAATTTTAGACTTAAACACATGCCATCTTCAAGCAGCCCCATCAAATGCGATAAGAAATAGTGTAAAACAATTTGCCATTGAAAATGAATTAGAGTTTTTTAATACCCGAAACCAAACTGGCTTATTGCGTACAATGATGATTCGCACGTCTAGTACTGGAGATATTATGGTAATGATTCAATTTTTTAAAGAAGATAAAGCAAAACGCGAATTAATACTCGATTTTCTTTCTGAAACTTTTCCAGAGATTACCTCTTTACAATATGTTATTAATGGAAAAGCCAATGATACGATTTACGACCAAGAAGTGATTTGTTATAAAGGAAATGACCATATTTTTGAAGAAATGGAAGGTTTGAAATTCAAAATAAACGCCAAGTCCTTTTATCAAACCAATTCAGCACAAGCTTTTGAATTGTATAAAATAACACGAGATTTTGCAGAATTAACAGGGAATGAGTTGGTTTACGATTTATATACAGGTACTGGTACTATTGCACAATTTGTTGCTAAACAAGCTAAAAAGGTTATTGGTGTTGAAGCGGTTCCAGATGCTATAACTGCTGCAAAAGAAAACGCACAATTAAACCATATAAATAACGTTGAATTCTTTGTAGGAGACATGAAAAATATTTTCAACGCAGAATTTATTAAAACGCATGGAGACCCAGATGTCATTATCACAGATCCACCTCGCGATGGAATGCATAAAGATGTGGTACAACAAATATTAAATATCACGCCAAGAAAAGTGGTTTATGTAAGTTGTAACAGTGCAACACAGGCTAGAGATTTAGCCTTAATGGATGCGCAATATAAAGTTATAAAAACACAAGCAGTTGATATGTTTCCTCAAACGTTTCATGTAGAAAATGTAGTGCTTTTGGAGCGTCGTTAATTGATATTAAAAATAAAAATGAAATACTTTAAAATTCTAATAATTCCAATAATATTAATAGCTGTTATATCAAGCAGTTGCGAACGTGATGATATTTGTCCGGATAGCACACCTACGACACCTCGTGTTATTATAGATATGTTTGATTTTGAAAATCAAGAAAGCAGTAAAAATGTATTCGGATTACTTGCTGCTGGAATTGATAACGATTTCATTTTAACTGGATATAACATAGTAACTACTAATGAGCTTGTTTTACCATTAAAAACCGATGAAAACTCTACACAATATGTGCTTATTCAAGATGCTTCTTTAAACGATAACGGGACACCAGATGATACAACAGACGATTTTTATAATGGCAATGCAGATGTAATTACACTTAGTTATAGTCGTAGAGAAGTTTATGTATCGCGTGCATGTGGTTATAAAACAATTTTTGAAAACGTTACTTTAACCATTGAAGATGATGGTGATAATTGGATACTTTCACAACAACCATTAAATCCCAACCAATCTGTAGAAGATGAAACAACAGCCCACTTTAACATATTTCATTAGCGGTTTAATGTTAGTTTTTTGTGTGTTTGTTAATGCACAAAATGACAGCATTATGAGCACACCAAAAGACTCCTTAATCATAAAAGAAAAATACGGACTTCGTATTGGTGGCGATTTAAGTAAATTGGCCCGTTCCTTTTTTGATGATGATTATAGCGGTTTCGAACTTATGGCCGATTTTCGCTTAAAAAAGAAACTTTACATTGCCAGTGAAATAGGTTTTGAAAATAAAAATACCATCAACGATTATCTCGATATCACTACAAAAGGAAGCTACATAAAAGGTGGTATCGATTACAATTCGTATCAAAATTGGCTTGATATGGATAATATGATTTATTTTGGTTTCCGTGTTGGAGCCAGTTCGTTTAGTCATGATTTAAATAGCTATAGTATATACAGCACTAATCAATACTGGGCACCACAATTATCTTCAAATACCACACAAGAATTTAATGGTTTAACAGCTTTTTGGGCAGAAATCATATTGGGTTTAAAAGTAGAACTATTTAATAATTTGTATATGGGCGTAAATGTGCAATTAAAAATGCTAGTTGCAGAGAGCGAACCTAATAATTTTGAAACCGTTTATATTCCTGGTTTTGGTAAAACCTACGATAGCAGCAACATCGGCACAGGCTACAGTTATTTTCTATCATATAGAATCCCTTTGTATCAGAAAACAAAATAGTTCGTATAAAATAATATCTTTACAATAATTATTCAATTTTTAGTAATGCAAAAAAACACTTACAAAATTGCCGTTATTCAACTAAACCTAAATAATACTCCTGAAAATAATCTTATAAAATGTATACATTGGGTAAAAGATGCTGCTAAAAAAGGAGCTGAAGTTATATCATTGCCGGAACTCTATAGTAGCCATTATTTTTGCCAGAGTGAAGATGTTGATAATTTCGCTTTTGCAGAACCTTTATACAGCACTTCTTTTAATGCTTTTAGTGCTTTAGCAAAAGAGTTAGGAGTTGTTATTATTGTCCCGTTTTTTGAAAAAAGAATGGCTGGGGTTTATCATAACAGCGCTTATATTATTGATACGGATGGTTCTGAAGCCGGTTTATACAGAAAAATGCATATTCCGGATGACCCACATTTTTACGAGAAATTCTATTTCACACCTGGCGATATTGGTTTCAAATCTTTCCCTACCAAAAAAGGAAATATTGGTACTTTAATTTGTTGGGATCAGTGGTACCCCGAAGCAGCCAGATTAACAGCTTTACAAGGTGCTGAAGTTTTATTTTACCCAACCGCTATTGGTTGGCATCCTCAAGAAAAAGCTGAATTTGGCCAAAACCAACAAGGTGCTTGGATGAATGTTATGCGGGGTCATGCCGTAGCTAATGGTATTTATGTTGCCGCAGCTAATCGCATTGGTTTAGAAAAATACCTACCAGATACACATGGTATCGAATTTTGGGGTTCTTCATTTATTGCAGGACCACTAGGTGAAATTTTAGCGCAAGCTTCTGTTGATAAAGAAGAAATTTTAATAGCTGAAGTAGATTTAAAGTTACAAGAAAACGTTCGTCAAAACTGGCCTTTTTTACGTGACAGACGTATTGATAAATATGGTGACATCACTAAAAGAGTTATTGATTAATGAATACTAAAAATTGGATATTTCCAGCAGAGTGGGAACAACAACAAGGTGTGTTATTATGCTTTCCTCATAACGGTAACGATTGGCCAGGGAAATATGAAGCTGTACAATGGGCTTTTATAGAGTTTATTAAAAAAGTAGCGTCCGTTGAAACTGTTTTTTTAGTAGTAGCAAACGAAAAACTAAAAAACAAAGTTCAAAATATGCTTGAAAAGGCTCATGTTAATTTAAAACAGGTGTCTTTTATTATTCATAAAACTAACAGAAGTTGGATGCGAGATTCGGGTCCAATTATTGTAAAAAACGGTACACAACGAAAAGCCATCAACTTTAATTTTAATGGTTGGGCTAAATACTCAAATTATAAGCTAGACAAACACGTTCCTGAAAAAATATCTCACTTTTTAAACATACCCTTAGAGCAAGCTGTTTATAATAACAACCCTTTTGTTTTAGAAGGTGGTGCTATTGATGTTAATGGTAAAGGAACGCTTATAACTTCAGAGGAATGTTTGCTTCACCCGACTGTTCAAATTAGAAATATAGGTTTTACAAAAACCGATTATGAAGCCGTTTTTAAAAAATACTTAGGCGTAACTAATGTTATTTGGTTAGGTAATGGTATTGAAGGCGACGATACCCATGGGCATATTGATGATTTAGCTCGTTTTGTAAATGAAGACACCATCATTACAGTAGTTGAAACTGACAAAAAAGACAGTAATTACAAACCATTACAAGACAACCTAAATCGCCTCCAAAATGCTATTTTAGAAAACGGTAAAAAACCAAAAATCATCACGTTACCAATGCCTAAACGATTAGATTTTGATGGTATTAGGCTACCTGCAAGTTACGCTAACTTTTTAATAATTAACAAAACCGTGTTAGTACCTACTTTTAATGATGTAAATGATAGAGAGGCACTAAATATTATTGCGAACTGTTTTCCTGATAGACACATAATTGGCATGAGTGCCACTGATTTTATTTGGGGTTTTGGCACGCTACATTGCTTAAGCCAGCAAATACCTTTTTAATTTACTTCCAGTTTATGTTACTTCTATTGGATTTGTTAAGTGAAACTAAATAAACTTGAATTAGAGAAGTTTTTATAAGATGAGTTCTCCAAGACATCCTAACATAATAATCTGGACACTAGAACTGATAACTTATTAAAAATACGTATAACTACGTATTGATTTTTTAGTACGAAAATTCTAACTTAGCTTATCACTAGATATAAAACATTAAAACGATTTCAAATCTTGACGATAAGCGCAACTAAAATAACTCTAAAAAAAAAACCTCAATACAAGATCTTTTTTTTAGAGTTATTTGTTTTTTTTAGCTATTTTAAATAGGCTAAAACATGGGCTTCAATACGTGCTTGTATGTTACTTACATCGCCTTTTACAAAAGTTTCGCCTGTAATGTTTTCGTAAAGCTCGATGTAACGCTCGCTTACGGTTTCTATGTAAGCGTCGCTCATAAATGGTACGGTTTGCCCTTCTAAACCTTGAAAATTATTAGCAATAAGCCATTGGCGTACAAACTCTTTAGAGAGTTGTTTTTGTGCCTCACCACTTTCTTGTCTCGCTTGGTACCCATCGGCATAAAAATAACGTGATGAGTCTGGGGTGTGTATCTCGTCAATTAAAACTATCTGTCCGTCTTTAGTTTTACCAAACTCATATTTGGTATCTACTAAAATTAAACCTCGTGATGCAGCAATTTCAGAGCCACGTTTAAATAATTTATGGGTATAATCTTCTAGTACTACATAATCAGCCTCAGAAACAATACCACGCTTTAAAATATCTGCTCTCGAGATATCTTCATCATGATTGCCCATTTCTGCTTTGGTTGCTGGCGTAATTATAGGCTCTGGAAACTTGTCGTTTTCTTTCATGCCTTCTGGCATGGTAACCCCACATAGCATACGCTTGCCTGCTTTATACTCGCGTGCTGCATGGCCACTCATGTACCCTCGTATTACCATTTCTACCTTAAAGGGTTCGCATAAATGCCCTATGGCTACGTTGGGGTCTGGTGTGGCGGTTAACCAATTAGGTACTAAATCTTGGGTAGCTGCCATCATTTTGGTTGCTATTTGGTTTAGTATTTGCCCTTTGTATGGGATACCTTTTGGCATAACTACATCAAAAGCGGATAATCTATCGGTAGCAATCATTACTAATTGCTCATTGTTAATATTATAAACTTCTCTTACTTTTCCTTTGTAAACATTTTTTTGTCCCGGAAAATTAAAATTGGTATCGATGATGGTTTTACTCATTTTAAATGTTGTTTATGAGTTGGTTTGTTTATTTGTTTTATGAGTTTCTTTTTAGTTTGAAAGCCTTAGCCCCGATTGAAGCGGCATCCTTTTTGCTGCTAAAAGCAAAAAGATATAGCGGAAAGCGGGAGATTGCTTCAAAAAAAATTAATCTCTGTTTTCTATACTTTTATAGGCTTCTATTACTTTTTTAACGAGTTTGTGGCGAATAACGTCTTTATCGTCTAAAAATATCATCCCTACGCCTTCTACATTTTTTAAAATTAGTAAGGCTTCTTTTAAACCAGAAATGGTACGACGTGGTAAATCTATTTGCCCCGGATCTCCGGTTAATAAAAACTTAGCATTTTTTCCCATACGGGTTAAAAACATTTTCATTTGCGCGTGGGTTGTGTTTTGGCCTTCGTCTAAAATCACAAAAGCATTATCGAGTGTACGACCACGCATAAACGCTAAGGGTGCTATTTGTATGGTACCATTTTCTATGTACATGGCCAACTTTTCGGGCGCAATCATATCGCGCAAGGCATCATAGAGTGGTTGCATGTAGGGGTCTAGTTTTTCTTTTAAATCGCCTGGTAAAAACCCTAAATTCTCGCCTGCTTCTACTGCCGGACGTGTTAAGATAATACGCTTTACTTCTTTATTTTTTAGGGCTTGTACTGCCAACGCAACGCCTGTGTATGTTTTACCTGTACCTGCTGGACCAATGGCAAAAACCATATCGTTTTTACGCATTAACTCTACCATTTTACGCTGGTTTGCTGTTTGCGCTTTTATGAGCTTACCGCCTACACCGTGTACGATAACTTCGCCACTCTCTTTAGAGGTGTTGTAATCATCACTGGTTTGGCTTGTTAAAACACGCTCAATGGCATTTTCATCTAACTTGTTGTATTTTGTAAAATGCTTTAAAAGCATAGTGATGCGTCTATCAAACTCTTCAAGCAACTCTTCGTCGCCAAAGGCTTTAACTTTATTACCGCGTGCTACGATTTTAAGTTTAGGAAAATATTTTTTAAGGAGTTCAATGTTGGCATTTTGTGCTCCAAAAAATTCTTTTGGAGATATCTCTTCAAGTTCGATAATGATTTCGTTCAAAGGCGTAATTTTAATTTAAAATTTTCGTTTGATTAATTGAAATTTATGCATAATCAGACAAAATGATTTATTAGTTTTGCGTCAAGACCAAAAATACATAAATTTGAGAGATACTCTCAAAAAAACATATCAACAATTTTGCCAATGGCGATCATAACATTAACTACCGATTTTGGTGAAAAAGATTACTTTGCTGGCGCAACAAAAGGCGCTATTTATAGTGAGTTATCTGATATAAAAATTGTTGATATCTCGCATTCTGTATCGCCTTTTAATATTCCAGAAGCGGCTTATATTATTCAAAATGCGTATACCAGTTTCCCCAAGGGAACCATTCACATCATTGGGATTGATTCTGAAATAAATCCTGAAAATAAACACATAGCTATTAAGCTAGACGATCATTATTTTATTTGTGCCAATAATGGTATTATGAGTATGATTTGCTCTGAAATTGCTCCAGAAAAAATTGTTGAAATTAACATCCACGATAAAATACAAACTAGCTTTCCTGTTTTAGATGTATTTGTAAAAGTAGCTTGCCACATTGCTAGAGGTGGTACTTTGGAGGTTATTGGAAAAACTATTGATGAAATTAAGCCTATTAAAAACATTGTGCCATTTGTAAACGATGATAAAACACAAATAATAGGTAGTGTTGTTTATATTGATAATTACGGCAATGTGGTAACCAATATTAAACGTAGTTTTTTTGAAAGTATTCAAAAAGGTAGGGCCTTTGAAATTTCAGCGAGAAATTATACATTTAAAAAAATACATCAAAAGTACAGCGACATTGTAAATTTTGATATACCAGAGAACAAACGATATGATGAAGGCCGAAAGTTGTTGGTTTTTAATTCTGGTAATTTTTTAGAAATTGCTGTTTATAAAAGTAATAGTGCAACTGTAGGAAGTGCTTCTACTCTTTTAGGTTTAGGTTTGATGGATGCTGTAAGTGTTAATTTTATTGCGTCTCCTATCGTGCCTAAAGGATTGGAGATTCAGCAAAATATTTCAAAAGCAACTGATTTTTAATATTAAAATAAAACTAATTTATGATAGTTAGAATAGTTAAAATGGGTTTTTATAAACAAAATATAGAAGCATTTCTTACTAATTTTAATGATACCAAACAGCAGATTAGAAATTTTGAAGGCTGCCAGTTTTTAGAATTATATAGAGATAAAAACGATACCAGCGTTTTTTTTACTTACAGCCATTGGGAAAATGAAGATGCTTTAGAAGGCTACCGGAAATCTGAGTTATTCAACCAAGTGTGGTCTAAAACAAAACCACTTTTTAGCAAACCTGCAAAGGCGTGGAGTGTTGAAAAACTAGAAAGCTTGAAATAATTATAATTTAGGTAATGCCAAACAAATTGATACATTTGTTGTTAGAATAAAAATATGTTAGCAATTTTAAAAAAAGAAATAAACTCATTTTTTGCCTCTCCTATTGGCTATTTAGTTATTGCTATTTTTTTAGTTTTAAATGGTTTGTTTTTATGGCTTTTTAAAGGAGAATTTAATATTCTTGATTACGGGTTTGCCGATTTATCATCCTTCTTTTTATTAGCCCCATGGATTTTAATTTTCTTGATTCCAGCGGTTACCATGCGGAGTTTTTCAGATGAAAAAAAACAAGGAACTTTAGAACTTTTACTTACCAAACCCATTTCGCATTTTAATATTGTTTTAGGCAAATATTTTGGTGCTATTATATTAATACTTATTGCCTTATTGCCAACTCTGTTGTATGTTTATTCTGTATACAAATTAGGAAATCCCCCTGGTAATTTAGACATGGGTAGCACCCTTGGCTCCTATTTTGGTTTATTATTTTTAATATTTGCTTATACTGCTATTGGTGTTTATGCCTCTACGTTTTCAGACAATCAAATTGTTGGATTTATATCAGCTGTTTTTATTTGTTTTATATTTTATATTGGTTTTGAAGGTGTTGCAGATTTTATATCAAGCAATACCATAGAACAATTGGGTATGAGTTTGCACTATAAAAGTATGAGTCGTGGGGTATTGGATACGCGAGATATTGTATACTTTTTAAGTGTTACTGTTTTATTTTTGATGCTAACTAAACTAAATATCAATAAAGAAAAAAGATGATTTTAACGCCTCTATTTACCGTTTTTTTGGTTATCGTTTTTGTTTTGGTTTGGCTATTTACCAACACTATTGACAAACGCAAATGGCTTAGTTTTTTAATTAGTGTTTTGTTAACACCCATAATTTATTACTTTGTATTTTACCCGCTATTAAATATTTTTAGTAGTTACCACCATGAAAAATATTTTGAGTCTAAAGTTTGGAATAAAAAGCCAGCTTTTAGATATGAAATGAGTGGACATATAATAAGCGACAGCCTTTTTATTGGGAAAACAAAAAAGGATGTTGAAAGTGCTTTAGGTAAAAGCGAATGGTATGGTTGGGATGATTCCATTAAAGCAAATTCTTCTGATAAATGGAACTATAATTTAGGCTTTAAACCAGGTGCTCTAAATAATTTACAGGAATGTATTGAATTTGAATTTAATGACAATAAAGTTAAAACCGTTAAACAATATCAATTAGAACAAAAATTTGAGTAAAAATTTAAAATACATATCATTAATAATCATTGCGGTAATAGCTTTAAATTTTATTAGCAGTAAACTCTACAAACGTTTTGATTTAACTACAGATAAACGTTATACTTTAAGCGAATCTGCTATCAATATTATAAAAGATATTGAATCGCCCGTTGTGATAGATATTTTTTTAGATGGTGATGATTTTCCTTCTGAATTTAGACGTCTTCAAAATGAAACTAAACAATTATTAGAAGAATTTTCAGCGGTAAACAATCAAATCAGTTTCAATTTTATTAATCCGTTGCAGGATGAAACAACTCGAGATCGAAACATACAACAATTAACACAACGCGGATTAACACCGATGCAATTAAGTGTTCAAGAAAATGGCAAATCATCTCAAGCCATTATTTTTCCTTGGGCATTGGCCAGTTTTAATGAGAAAACGGTTATTATCCCTTTAGTTAAAAACAAAATTGGTGCGACTCAGCAAGAATTAGTTTCAAATTCTGTACAACACCTAGAGTATGCTTTTGCTGATGGTTTTAGTAAACTTACAAAACCTAAAAATAAAAAAATTGCCATTTTAAAAGGTAATAAACAACTTGAAGATAAATACATTGCAAACTTTTTAAAGAAAATTGGCGAATATTACCTTATAGCACCTTTTACATTAGATAGTGTTTCTGCCACCCCACAAAAAACGTTAAACGATTTAGAGAAATTTGATTTAATTATATCTGCAAAACCAACTGAAGCCTTTACAGAGGAAGAAAAGTTGGTTTTAGATCAATTTACCATAAATGGTGGAAAAAGCTTATGGCTTATAGATGCTGTAGCGATTGAAAAGGACAGTCTTTACAACGATGCTGGGAAAAATTTTGCAATTGCTAGAGAATTAAATTTAACAGATTTTTTCTTTAAATACGGTGTTAGAATTAATCCTGTTATAACAAGTACACTATACTCTGCTCCCATTACTTTAGCTATGGGAAGTGGCAGTGAATCACAATTTCAAAACCTTAGATGGCCATATTCGCCATTAGCAATATCCAACAACAAACATCCTATTGTTAATAATTTAAATTTGGTGAAATTCGATTTTGCTAATCAAATTGACACCTTAAAAAATAGTATTAAAAAAACCATTCTTTTAGAAACTGCCGAGTTAACAAAACTGGAAGGCACGCCACGAGAAATTAGTTTAAATTTAGTAACTCAAGAGCAAAATCCTGTAAGTTTTAACAAAGGAAAACAAGCTCTGGCTGTTTTATTAGAAGGTGAGTTTAATTCGGTATATACCAACAGAATTAAACCCTTTAAACTTTCTAACGAAAAAAATAAAAGTGTATCAACAAAAATGGTGGTTATCGCAGATGGCGATATTATAAAAAATGAAGTGGGTAGAAATGGACCAGAAGAGTTAGGTTTTGATAGATGGACTGGGCAAACTTATGGTAACAAGGAATTTTTACTAAACACGGTTAATTACCTTTTAGATGATAACGGACTTATAAACATTCGTTCAAAAGAAATAGCTGTTACCTTCTTAAATCAACAAAAAATAGCAGCAGAAAAAACCAAGTGGCAACTTATAAACATTACATTACCATTAGTATTACTTGGTGTTTTTGGAATCGTGTTTAATTACTTTAGAAAGAAAAAATACGCCTCTTAAATGTTAATAAGTTTGTTTCCAAATATAGACTCTATGGAATATATTTGTAAGTAGTAAAACTACAACCAAAATAAAGGTTTACAGATGAAACATTTATACCTAAGCATATTTTTTTGCTTGTATTTATAAATTAAATGGGGCATTTGACTTAAAAAAAATATATTCTAACACATGAAATTTATTGTATCAAGTACTTATTTATTAAAACAATTACAAGTTTTAGGTGGCGTTATAAATAACTCAAACACCTTACCTATTTTAGATAATTTTTTATTTGAATTAGATAAAAATAAATTAACAGTTTCTGCAAGTGATTTAGAGACTACTATGGCATCAACTTTAGATGTTGAGAGCGATAGTAAAGGAAGTATAGCTTTACCTGCTAGACTTTTACTTGATACCTTGAAAACATTTCCTGAGCAACCATTAACTTTTGTTGTTGAGGACAATAATACGGTAGAAATTAGCTCAAACCATGGTAAATACGCCTTAGCATATGCAAATGGAAACGAATTTCCTAAAGCAGTTTCGTTAGAAGATCCAAGTAAAACCATTGTTTCTGGCGATATATTGGCTACAGCGATTAGTAAAACCATTTTTGCAGCAGGAAATGATGATTTAAGACCCGTGATGAGTGGTGTGTTTTTTCAATTTTCAACTGAAGGTTTAACATTTGTAGCAACTGATGCACACAAATTGGTAAAATATACTCGTGAGGATGTAAAAGCTAATCAGTCGGCAGAATTTATCATGCCAAAAAAACCTTTAAATCTTTTAAAAGGTATTTTAGTTGCAAGTGATGAAAATGTTATTATTGAATACAATGAAAGTAATGCTAAGTTCACTTTTGAAAACTCTGAATTAATTTGTCGTTTAATTGATGGAAAATACCCAAATTACGAAGCGGTTATTCCTAAAGAAAACCCTAACAAATTAGTAATTGGAAGAAACCAGTTTTTAAATTCTGTGCGTCGAGTTAGTATTTTCTCAAACAAAACAACTCATCAAATACGTTTAAAAATTGCTGGAGCCGAGTTAAATATTTCAGCTGAGGATATTGATTACTCAAACAAAGCTGAAGAACGTTTAACCTGTGATTATCAAGGAGATGACATTCAAATTGGATTTAATTCTCGTTTTTTAACTGAAATGTTAAATAACTTAAGTTCAGAAGAAGTACAACTAGAAATGAGTATGCCAAATAGAGCTGGAATTTTAACACCGGTGGATGGATTAGATGAAGGTGAACAAGTTACTATGTTAGTAATGCCAGTTATGCTTAACAATTAATTTTTTCGGCTTTAGCAAAATCTTACTACCAATAAATACCAACTAAACCAAAACTAAGATTTAATGCTTAAGCTATAATAAAAAAAGCTCACCAATAATGGTGAGCTTTTTGTTTATCTCGTACTAACAAACTAACTAATAAAATTAAGAGATAAAGGATATATTGGTGTTTCTCCATTACTGGCTTTTATGGCATTAATAATGGGAAAAATAAAAGATATAACACCCAATAATATAAGCCCTGGGATACCAATTAGGATAAAAATTAGCGGAATACAAATGATACTATAAACAATAATACTCAATTGAAAATTTATAATGCGTTTACCTTGTTCATCCATTTTATAAACATCATTCTTTTTTGTTACCCATAATATTAATGGGACTATAAGACCGCCAAATCCAGTAATAAAAGTTAATAACTGGCTTAAATGTGTAATTACTAAAAGTTGATTGTCTTGTCTCATGATGATGTTTTTTGATCGATACTAATAAGACGAATAAAATCAAAAAAAGTTACAGAAACTGACCATTATAATTGAAACTAAGTAATATTTGAGTTTTAGATATTTAACTGAATGAAAAATAAATTCTAAATATTTAAAAAAACTTAATCAACTATTTCAATCTCCCATCTTTCAGAAATTTTTAATAAATGTTTAGTAAAAACAAACATGAAAAAGGTATTTCCTACCATTTCAAATATCTCTTCAATTAATTTAGAAAAATGCTGTATAGAATGTAAGTCTGTATTAAAAAATGACACCAAAGGATCGTAAACACTTTCATCCATACCTTCAAAAAAATCTAACACAACTGAAGCTACATAGCATCCAAAAGCAACAATTATATATATAATCTGAGTTTTAGACCCTAGATTTTTGAATAAAAAGTATAGTATAAAAAGAGCTACAGCACCAAAAATAGGTATAAATACAAATTGCCATCCGTAACTAGGAAATGCATCATAAATTCCAGATAAAAACCCAGGGTTGTACGTTTGTAAAAACTCCATTTTATCGCTAAAATAAGTACCAACTCGTTCGTGCATTTTAGAACCATCATCTACTGCTAAATAAGTAAAAAATAAAGCGATTATAAACCAACCCCAACTATTTATACCCTTTTTCATTAAGTTAGGTTTTGCGTATTTTAAAGCTAGAAAAATACACCAAACAACAATGCTTACAGCAAGTAACTGAATACTAGAAAACCAATTTGGTAAACCATCATCCCGCGTGATATTAACCAATCTTTGTATTGCTCCACTAGAAATCCATTCAAAATGATTAATAAAAATATCAGCTAATGCTAAAAATAAAATAATGATTCCCCAGAGAATTATTAAAGATTTTGATATAATTCTTTTACTAATTTTTAATGTAAGAGGGTTATGATTTTGTGTGTGAGGCATCATATCAATATAATTATGCTACGATATTACAGAAATAATTAGTTTAATAAGTAGTAATTTAGATAAAAAGTAAAATTAATCTACCTCTGGAGTTATACCTAATTAATTTGGATTTTTACGAACACTACATTACCAAAAATGGTACATCTATGTTAAAACCAAACGTCTCTAAAGTATGCCTTGTAAATAGTCTTTCTACAAAAGAATGTTTTTTTCTAAACATAGAAATCATTTTTATATCATTCTTAATAATATATTTATGGATGGTTTTATAAATATCATTTTCTTTTAAGATAATTCTATCAAAAGCCATATTTATAAAATTTGATTGAAAAAACACCAGATTACTATAAAGTTCTTCTTCAAAATCTGGTTCGGTTATAACATGAACCAAATTTAATTTTGCTTTATATACATTTATCAAATAATTTAATGTTTCCAAATTCTCCATAGCATAAGTTGAAGAAAAACTAGTTGTAAATGCAATAACATCTAGTTTTTTAAATTTACACCCTTCTGGTATGGCTAAAACTGGTAAATCACAACGTTGCATCACATGGACCGTATTACTTCCAAAAAGTACTTTCTCGAATCCGGTTGCGCCCTTAGTACCCATAACAATTAAGTCAATCCCATAAAGCTTAGAATTTTGATTAATGGAATCTATAAAATTATCATAATCTACTAGGGAATGAAATGTATGATTTTCATTATTATAGCTTTTCTCAATTTGAGAAATAATATTAATTATTGATTTTTTAGCAGCATCAACTAAAGTATTATATATAGTTGCAGAGGTTGATACAGACATTAAATCATCAGAAATAAACTGGGATGCCTTTTGCACATTAAGTATGTAAAAATCACACTCATCTAACTCAAATAATTTTACTGCATAGTGAATGGCATTTATTGAGTTTTTCGAAAAATCTGTCGGTAATAGAATTGCTCTCATCTTGATAAGAATTAGTGAATCTTTAGTAAAGATACTTTTGGTTAAAAGCTTAAACTATGACAAAAGTCATTTAAAAAAAATATTCATCTTTAAGGTAAAGGAAAAATTAGCATAATTGTTTAAAGCATTGTATTTTCGGCACAATAAATGCTGATTAGCACGTTATAAGCTAAAATAAATTTTATATGTTACGAATTTCATTATTATTAATACTCTTATTTTCTATAACAATAAACTCGCAAAATAATGCGATTTCAAACACAGAAAAACTTGTTTATACGGCCTCTTACAATATGTCTGGTATTTTAACAGATATAGCCGCGGTTACCATGGAAACTAACGAGGTGAAAACATCTAAAGCAACACTTTTAAGATTAAAATGTACAGCAACAACATATAGCAAATGGGATAACTTTTTTAAAATACGAGATTTGTATGAAAGTTATGTAAATCCAAAAAGCTTAACACCCTATCTTTACAATAGGGATATTAATGAGGGTAGTTACTACAAAAACATGAAATACACCTACAATCATAAAACAAAAACGGTTAAAACTGTAGAGAAAAAAAAGAATAATTTAATTAAAAACATAACACTTCCTATAAATTCGAATTCTATAGATATTGTTGCTACTTTGTATTCAATTAGATTATACGATTTTTCAAATATGCCAGTTGGAACAAAAAAAACACTTCCTATTATTTTTGACCGAGAGGAAATTAAAGGACAAATTACTTATTTAGGAAAAGAAACTATAACTACAGCAATTGGAAAAAAAGAATGTTACAAATTAGCAATTGCCTCCAGTGAAACTGACGTTTTACAAGGGAAAAATAGTAACTTTTTATGGCTTTCTGCAGATGAAAACAAAATACCTGTTTATGGAAAGTTTAAAATTCCTGTAGGAAATGGCGAATTAAAAATAAAATCAGCCTCAGGTTTAAAAAATTAAAAGTCTCACTATGAAAAAACTGTTTACCATTTTAGCATTAATAGCTGCAATATTAGCTATCATCTTATCAGTTTTACCAATATCTAATTTAGCCTTTTTTCCTGCAATTGTTTCTATTATTTTTGGTGCAGTGGCTTACTACTTATCCAAAAAAACAGGAGAGGTTAAAAAAGTTATTCAATTCATTTTTCTTTTAACAATTATGGCAATGTCAATAACTACATACAAAGCTATTTTTACAGAAACAAAAGTAGCTAGTACAGAAGCTTTGGATGCCACTGAAATTAAACTAGAAGAAGAAGCAATTGAAGAATTGGAAGATTTAGATATTGAAGACATTGAAATTGATGAAGCTGACATAGAGATTGATGATAGTGATATTGAAAATATTACTTTTGAAGAGTAAGTATTTTCTTCGTTATGTTTATATTTGTTTTTATTTAACTATTGATTTTATAAAATAAAAATATTCTAGCCTCAGAGAATGTGTTTATTTTTTCTAATGATCATTACCTATTTAATATATTCATGAAAAGTTTTTTAATTCTATCTCTCTTTATCCTAATTGGTACTTGCTCAACACCTAAATATACTACTAAAATTCAAAATATTAAAGATAGTATCACTCTAAAAGACAGCTTATTAGTAATTAAATACGCAAACACTATTACATCTCAAGAATTAAAAATACACTTATACGAATTTGCTTCTGAGGAATTTGAAGGACGAAAAGTTGGAGAACCAGGACAAAAATTAGCTTCAAATTTTTTAAAATCATACTACCAAAATGAAAATATAAAATCGCCATTTGGAGGGGTTAATTATTATCAAGAGATCCCACAAAGTTTTTTTTCAAATGGGATTAAAAGTACTGAAAATGTATTAGCATATATAGAAGGTTCGGATAAAAAGAATGAAATTATTATTATTTCTGCGCATTTAGATCATTTAGGAATTAATAACAAAGGTGAAATAAATAGAGGTGCTGATGATGATGGCTCTGGTACTGTAGCTTTAATGGAAATGGCTCAAGCATTTAAAAAAGCTAAAGAAAATGGGCATGGACCAAGAAGAAGCATTTTGTTTCTGCACTTAACTGCTGAAGAAACCGGAAAACAAGGATCAGACTTCTATACAAGACACCCTGTTTTCCCTCTTAAAAATACGGTTTGCAATTTAAATATTGATATGATTGGACGAGTTGATGATGCCCATAAAAACAATAAAGATTATATTTACTTAATAGGTTCTGATAGATTAAGTAAAGAGCTTCATTATGTTTCTGAAAAAGTGAATAATGCTTACTTCAATATAAATTTAGATTACAAATTTAATTCTGAAAACGATAGCAACCGCTATTATACGCGCTCAGACCACTATAATTTTGCGCTTAAAGGGGTTCCTGTTATTTTTTATTTTAACGGTGAACATAATGATTACCATAAACCCTCAGATACACCAGATAAAATAGATTATCCATTATTAGAAAAACGTACTAAACTCATTTTCGCTACCACTTGGCAAATAGCAAATCAAGAAAAACGTTTAGTTTCTGATGCAGATAATGAATTTTTAAAATAAGAAAAACAACTATACATAATTAGATTTTGTAATATCGTACTAAACACTAAAACTTATAAACTTGAAGAAATTATTAATTATTTTTTGTATAACATGTTCAGTAACATCGTGTAAATCATTTCAAAAGGAGAAAAAGTCTGAAATACCATCCAACCCTGAAACTTATTCAAATACCATAACTGCAGAAGAGCTTAAAGAAATGCTTTATGCTTATGCCTCAGATGAATTTGAAGGCAGAAAAACAGGTGAGCCCGGACAAAAAAAAGCGGTCAATTATTTAAGAGATTATTACTTGGCAACAGGAATTCAGTCTCCAATATCAGAAGGTGATTATTTTCAAGAAATTCCTGCTTCATATTTTAAAGGAGATATAAATGCTTCTGAAAATGTTTTAGCCTATATAAAAGGCTCAGAGAAACCAGATGAAATTATTATAATTTCTGCACATTTAGATCATATTGGTATTTCAAAAAATGGCGAAATCAACAATGGAGCAGATGATGATGGCTCGGGAACAATTGCAGTTTTAGAAATAGCTGAAGCCTTTAAAATGGCTGAAAAAGTTGGAAACGGACCAAAACGATCAATACTTTTTTTACACGTAACTGGAGAAGAAATTGGACTTTATGGCTCTAGATACTATACTAATGAAGATCCTGTTTTTCCTTTAGCAAATACGGTAGTTGATTTAAACATAGATATGATTGGACGTGTTGATCCGAAACATGAAGGAAAAGAAAATTACTTGTATTTAATAGGATCAGATAAATTAAGTAAAGAGTTGCATAATATTTCTGAAGAGGTAAATAAAAAATACTTTAACATGGAATTTGATTATACTTATAATGATGATAAAGACCCTAATCGTTTTTATTATCGTTCAGATCATTACAATTTTGCCAAAAATAATATTCCTGTTATTTTCTATTTTAATGGCACACATGCTGATTATCATAGACCTAGTGATACGCCAGATAAAATTAATTACGAATTTTTAGAAACTCGTGCTCGTTTAATTTTTCATACAGCTTGGGAGTTAGCTAATAGAGACGAAAGAATTATAGTTGATTAGAAATGAGATTTTTATACTCATTTTTAAAATAATATTTTCTATAAATTTTAAAATAAACTAACAAAAAAAGCCTTTCAATTTCTTGAAAGGCTTTTACTTTTTGGGTGGAAGACCGGGCTCGAACCGGCGACCCTTGGTACCACAAACCAATGCTCTAACCAACTGAGCTACAACCACCATGTAACTCCGCATTTTGTAACGCGTGTGCAAATGTAATTGATTTCAATCTTTTCTACAAAGACTTTTTTAATATTTTATTTAAAGAAATTGTAACTACTTTAAATCAAACAAACTATCCACAGCTACATAGCGTTCTACACTAAATCCTTCGGCATATTCTACTCCTACTAACCGCCCTAAATCTCTAGCTCTATACTTTACACTATCTGTAAAATTTTTAGTTGAAATGAGCGTTTCTGGTTCATTACTGTTTTTTTTATAGAATTGAGTTTCATAAGCAAGAACAGAAGCCATTTTTTCATCGATAAATTCAGAAATATCTACAACAAAATCTGGTTCTAAATTTTTCCACTGCATGTAATGATATACTTGTTTAGGTCTCCAATGTTTTTGAGATTCACCAGAGTTTGTTTTAGTATCAATTTTAATTAATCCACTTAAAAAACAAGCATCACTAACTAGCTTACTACCTTTACCATGATCAATATGCCTATCTTCAACGGCATTACAAATAATAATTTCAGGTTGGTATTTTCTAATTACTTTTATAATTTCCAACTGGTGTATTTTATCATTTATAAAAAACCCATCAGCAAATTTCAAATTCTCTCTAACAGAAACTCCTAAAATTTTAGCAGATTCGGCCGCTTCAATATACCTAGTCTCGATAGTGCCTCTTGTTCCTAATTCACCTTGTGTTAAATCTATGATACCAACTTTTTTTCCTTTGGCTACCTCTTTTGCAATAGTACCACCACATCCCAATTCAACATCATCTGGATGAGCGCCAAAAGCAAGAATATCTAATTTCATACTTAATTTTTATAATTTTTAATCTAGTTTGTATATTTCTTATGTAATAATTTACAATAAAAACTCAGAAAAACTCAGAAAATCTCAAAACTCATAATCACGAAAACGTATTCGTAATAATAATACTTAATTTTAATACCTTAAAAATACGAATAATTGAAAAGTGTTATTAAAAACCAAAGTATGACAATAGTCATAATTATTGGTCTTTATCCCTTGTAATTTTACACTAAATAAGGTGTAACAAGCTTTATTTCAATTATGCAAATATAAAGCTAATAAACAATTAGAAAACATGATTTATTTAATGTTACTCATTTTAATTTTAACAATTGGACTTTTTATATGGGGAAAATTCCCTCCTGATGTTATTGCTCTTATTTCTATGATTAGTTTATACTTAACAGGTATATTAAATGTAACAGAAACATTGAGCGGATTTAGTAATCCAACTGTTATTATGATTGCCGCACTTTTTATAATTGGAGAAGGTATTGCTCAAACTGGTTGGACTGCAATGGCTGGCAAGAAATTTATTGAATGGGCTGGTAATAGTGTTCCAAAATTACTAGTAATTGTGACACTTGGAGCTGGTATTTTATCTGGTTTTGTTAGTAATACAGGTACAGTAGCCACTTTAATGCCTTTAACCATATCGTCTGCTTGGGGTATTGGTACTTTGCCATCTAAAATGTTAATGCCAGTAGCCTTTGGATCAAATACTGGTGGATTACTTACTTTAACAGGTACACCACCAAACATAATAGCTAGTAATGCTTTATCAAATGCTGGTTTTGAAGGGTTCTCATTTTTTGAATTTGCGTTAATTGGTTTTCCGCTTCTAATAATCGCCCTATTGTATTTTAGATACATAGGTTTTAAATTATTACCCAAAAACAAAACTAATAACAAACCAGTCAATATCGAATCTACACTTCACAATTGGATTGAAGCATATAAAGTTGATAGTGGATACTATAGATTACTTGTTAGATCGATATCTCCTTTATTAAATACCAAAATTGAAGCATGGCAATTTGAAAAAAATTATCATGTATCTATTATTAGAATAAAAAGAAGACATCCAAATTTATTAAAAGGAATACCTGCTTTTGAGGAATTCCCGAGTCCTAACACAACATTTCTATATCATGATATAATAACAGTAAAAGGTGAAACTGAAGCGATAAATAAAATAATGATAACTTTTAGACTAGGTCTTTTACCATTAGAACCAATAACAGATGAGCTAAAGCATAATCTTATTAACCAAGAAGTTGGTATGACAGAAGTTATTGTAAACCCAAACTCTATTTTAGTTGGCAGAAAATATAAATTAGGAGACTACTTCAAAAGATTTGGTATACAACTTTTAGCAGCCTCTAGAAATAATAAACCATTAGAAGAAAAAGATATTGTTGTAAAAGTTGGCGACTCTTTTTTAATAAGAGGTACTTGGGAGCATATTGACGATTTAAAAAAACAACATGAAAACTTAGTTATAATTGGAAGTCCAGAGGGAATGGCTAAAAATGTAGAAAGCCTAAATTTAAAATCATATATAGCATTAGGGGCTTTATTCCTAATGATTATTTTTATGGTTTTTAATCTCGTACCTGGCTCAATAGCTGCTTTAATTTCAGCTGGAATTGTTTTATTAACAGGTTGTGTCCCTATAACAAAAGCTTATAAGGGGATTAGTTGGACGAGTGTTGTAATGATAGCTGCTATGATTCCAATGGGGATTGCATTACAGAAAACGGGAACCGCACAAATTATAGCAAATGGTTTAGTTACATATTTAGGATCTATACATCCTATAGCCTTACTAGGTGGAGTGTTTCTACTAACTACAACCTTTAGCCAAGTAATAAATAACTCTGCTACAGCTGTATTAATGGCCCCAATAGCCATATTAGCTGCAAATTCTTTAAACTTATCACCAGCGCCATTTATGATAGTAGTTGCAATTAGTGCTTCAACTGCATTTTTAACACCCATTGGAACAACAACAAACGCCATGGTGATGACAGCAGGAGGTTATAAATTTATAGATTACCTTAAAGTTGGAGCGCCCCTATTATTTATATTTTTTATACTAACGTTAATATTAGTGCCAGTAATTTGGCCATTTTAATTAAAATAAATACAAACCTTAAAATTTAATAAAATGAAAGAGTCAGTAACAATCGAAAACTTAGCGAGTTTAGCTAAATACGGGATAAAAAACGTTGATGTTCATTGGAACTTATCTCCAGAAAAACTTCAAGAAATTACCATTGAAAAAAACATGGGTAAAGAAACTGCAGATGGAACCTTAGCAATAAATACGGGAAAATTTACAGGACGTTCTCCCCAAGATCGTTTTATTGTAAAAGATGATTATACAACAGAAAAAGTTTGGTGGGGAAAAACTAATAAAGCTATTACGCCAGAAAACTTTGATAAACTTGAAAAAGAAGTCACTAAATACCTTTCAGGAAAAGAGATTTACGCCAGAGATGGTTATGTGTGCGCAGAACCAGAATTTAGAACAAATATTAGAACCGTAACAGAATATCCTTGGTCTAATCTATTTGTTTATAATATGTTTTTAAGACCAAGTTTAAAAGAACTTGAAAACTTTAAAGAAGACTGGTTGGTTCTTGATGCACCAGGATACGAATGTCCTAATCCTAAAGAATATGGTATTCGTCAAGGAAACTTCTCTATTATAAACTTCACCAAAAAAATCGCATTAATAGGTGGATCCGCATATACTGGGGAAATGAAAAAAGGTATTTTCTCAGCTTTAAATATGATATTACCTGTTGAAAAAAATGTATTACCAATGCACTGTTCTGCTAATGTTGGCAAAAGAGGTGATACAGCTATTTTCTTTGGATTATCGGGTACTGGAAAAACAACACTTTCTGCCGATCCAGATAGAAAATTAATTGGAGACGATGAACATGGGTGGACAGCCGATAACGTTATTTTTAATTTTGAAGGCGGTTGTTATGCTAAAGTAATTGATTTAACTGAAGAAAAAGAACCAGATATTTTTAAAGCAATTAAACCCGGTGCTTTATTAGAAAACATTATTTTAAAAGAAAATGGCGAACCTGACTATGAAGATAGTAGTATTACACAAAACACTCGTGTAAGTTACCCAATTTATCATATTGATAATTTTCAAGAAACACTGTATGCAAACAATCCAAAAAACATTTTCTTTTTAACTTGTGACGCATTTGGTGTTCTGCCTCCAGTATCTAAACTTACACCTGGTCAAGCTGCTTATCATTTTATATCTGGTTACACAGCAAAAGTAGCAGGAACCGAGGCTGGTATTACTGAACCTGTACCCTCATTCTCTGCTTGTTTTGGCGAACCATTTATGCCACTTCACCCAACGGTTTATGGAGAAATGTTAAGTAAAAAAATGCAAGATGCTGGTGTTAATGTTTGGTTAATTAATACTGGTTGGAGTGCAGGACCATATGGCGTTGGTTCTCGTATAAAATTAAAATATACAAGAGCTATGATTACAGCTATTCTTAATGGTGATTTAGATGAAGTAGATTACGAACAAAACTTTATTTTTGGTTTGTTTATGCCTAAATATTGTCCTGGTGTCCCTTCTGAAATTTTAGACCCAATGAATACCTGGTTACAAAAAGGAGCTTATGTTGGAAAAGCTATACAATTAGCACACTCTTTCCATTTAAACTTTGAGAAATTTGCTCACCAAGCATCTGAACAAATTATTGAAGGTGGACCATTAATTGATGAACATCATCATTTACACGAACACTTTTAATTAGAGTTATAATTTATCAAAAGGAGCTCATATGAGCTCCTTTTATTCTATTCAAAATAGAAAACACAATACTCCAATAAAACCCAATGAAGTACTTACTTATTACAATATTATTTATTTTTACTTTTAAGTTGAGTTATTCTCAAATAACACCTGAAGATAAATTTGGTGCATGGTACACCCTAGATGTTAATCATAAAATCTTTAATAAAATCAGCATTAAAACTGGTATTCAACTTCGTTCATTTGAAGTATTTGATAATATTAACCTTTTATTTTATTATACTGGTTTTGATTACCAATTAAATAAAAACACGAAACTAACTCTGGTATATTGTTATTTAGACATCGACAGAAGTTTTCTGATTTCGGGTGAAAATCACCTTTATGAAAACAGACCTTATGAACAAATTACCTATAAATGCAAATTATTTAAATTACCTGTTTACCAAAGATTTAGATTAGAACATCGCTTTTTGAATTTTAAAAATAATCACTCATTACTCAATAGATTTCGTTATCAGTTAGGTGCAAAAATTAACATAAATAAAACCTTTTTTTTAAACATCAATAATGAGGTTTTTGCAAACTTAAAAGGTGAAGTTTTTACTGAAAATAGATTTTACACCGCAATCGGGATGAATATCTCTAAAAACAATAGTATACAATTAGGATATCTAAACCACGAAATAAATAATCAAAATTTAAATCGTTTACAAGTTGGTTTATACTTTAAAACAGATTTAAGAAAAAACTAAAACTACTTTGAAATCAGCTAAAAGTCCAAGCAATAATTCTAGATATTTTATTACCTTGAACCATATTTATAGTTTTAATATCAGTAGCTTTTAACTTTTTTAGAGAGCTATAAACCCCTTTAATTAGCTCTTTTTTAGATACTAATGTAGTAAACCATATACATTGATTTTTAAACAATGAACTTTCATATAAATAATTATGTATAAATGCTTTTTCACCACCTTCATACCATAATTCATTTTTTAAACCTGAAAAATTTCGAACAAATTTATTATCATCCTTATTCAATCCTCTCAATTTTCTGGTTGTAGCTTCTATAGCTTCAATCTCAGACTTATAAAATGGTGGATTACAAATGGAAACTGTAAATCTATCATCTTTATTTAAAATACCTTGAAATATTTTAGAACGCTCCTTTTGATGCTTTAGTTTAACAACATAGTTTAATTGATTTTTATTGATAATATTTTGTGCGTACTTTAACGACGCTGTATTTATATCTGTTCCAACAAAAGTCCAATCATACGCTGCATTTCCTAAAATAGGATAAATACAAGTAGCCCCTGTTCCAATATCTAAAACCTTAATATTAACTTTAATGTTTGAGGTTTCCAATAAATCAGCAATGTGATGAATATAATCAACTCTTCCTGGAATTGGCGGACATAAATTAACATCAGGGAATTCCCAAAAACTAATATTATAATAAGTAAATAACAATGCTGTATTCAATGCTTTTACAGCATTTGGATTTGCAAAATCAATTGTTCTATTTTCAAATTTATTTAGAAAAACAAAAGGTAACAAATTGGGATATAATTTGCATAACGCATCTAAATCATAGCCTGACTTATGCTTATTTTTTGGATGAAAGTTTTGGTTATTAATGATTTCTTTAAAGTTAATTAAATAATTAGTGATGCCAGTAAAATTAATGATTTCAAACTTAAAATGAGTATCGTGGTTAAATGAAATATTTTATCTTCGTAAAAAAATTATAGATGTTAAGAGCAGTTATTTTTGATATGGATGGCGTTATTATAGATAGCGAACCAATGCATAACAAAGCCTATAACGATATGTTTAATGAGATTGGAATTGATGTTTCAACCGAACTTTATGAATCTTTTACTGGGCAATCAACCATAAATATTTGCAAGCGTTTGTGTGACCATTTTAAATTAGTGCATGCACCTGAAACATTAGTATCTATTAAGCGAAAACACTATAACCGTTTTTTTGAAAGTAATTCAGACTTAACACTCATTGATGGTGCTCTCGATTTAATAAAAGATTACCATAACAATGGATTAAAATTGGTATTAGCCTCATCGGCAGCTATGATGAGTATTGAACAAATATTTGATCGATTTGATTTAGATAAGTATTTTATTACAAAATTTAGTGGTGGCGATTTAAAACAAAGTAAACCGCATCCAGAAATTTTTATTAAAGCTGCTGAAGCTACAGGTTTTACTAATAAGGAATGTATGGTTATAGAAGACTCTACTAACGGTATAGAAGCTGCAAAAGCAGCACATATATTTTGTGTAGGTTATGATAGTTTTCACTCAAAAAATCAAGATTACAGTAAAGCAAATATGGTAATTAAAAATTTTGAGGAAATAACTTATTCAAAAATTAATAAACTTTTTTTGTAAACAAAATCACCACTGATTATCTTCTCTAGCTTTTTTAATGATAGCCTTTAATCGTTCTTTTCTAATAAATTCTTCAGCTTTCTTCTTATTCTTTTTTTGAGCCATTAATTTTGAATGCTTAGCTTTGTTTTTTGTGTTCTTATCGCGCCCTGTTTTTGCCATATTTTAGATTATTTCTTGCTTTTTAATAGGGTGTTTTGCTCTTCCATTAAACTGGTTAGTTTTGCTAATAACCCAATGGCTTTTGGTGTTGTAACTGTATTATCATTCGCGTCTTGGGCTTTATTCCTAAGTTTATTCATAAACTTAACAATTATAAAAACAGTAAAACCTATTATGAAAAAGTCTAAAAAAGCCTCACCTAAAGCGCCATAACCAATAGCAACTTCTTCCCTAAGGATATAACCTTAGGCATTAGTTACAACTTCTTTTAAAATGATTTTTTTATCTTCAAAATTAACACCATCTGTTAAAAGTGATAATGGTGGCAAAAACACTTTTTTAACTAATACATCGATAACTTTATTGAAGGCAACACCAATAATAATACCAATGGCCATATCCATCATATTACCTTTTACTGCAAACTCTTTAAATTCTTTAAATAATTTCATACCTAAACTGTTTTTAAAAAAACAGCAAAGATAATTAGATTGAAATTACAAGTAAAATTATTAATTCAAAATAGCTTTTAAGGTATTACTTAGCAAAATGCTTTTTGAAACCTCTGTAGGCAAAGAAACCAAGTATGGTAACAATACCACACGCTATACCAATAAATTTAACACTCACTATTTGGTCTCCGCTAGCATAACTATGCAAGCCTGCTAAATAAAAATTAACACCAAAATACGTCATCATTATACTAGCAAAGGCTATAATTGACATGAGATTAAAAAACCAACGACCTCTTAAACCTGGTACTAATCGCATGTGGATTACAAAAGCATAAATCATGATGCTAATAAGTGCCCAAGTTTCTTTTGGATCCCAACCCCAGTAGCGTCCCCAACTTTCGTTTGCCCACATACCGCCTAAAAAGTTTCCAATGGTAAGCATGACTAAACCAACTGTTAATGCCATTTCATTAATTATGGTAAGCTCTTTAATGTTTAAATCCATTTTAAGTTTATTCTTTTCTGAAGTGAAAATCATTAAAAATAAACATACAACGCCTAAAATCATCCCTAAAGTAAATGGGCCATAACTTGCAACAATAACAGCCACGTGTATCATGAGCCAATAACTATTCAAAACAGGTTGAAGATTAGCAATAGCAGGATCCATCCAATTCCAGTGTGCAATCATTAAAATCATAGCGGTTACGAAAGCTGTAGAAGCTATTGTTAAATCACTTTTTCTTCCAAACGCTAAACCAAAAAACATAGTTGCCCAAGCTACATAAATCATAGACTCGTATGCATCACTCCAAGGTGCATGACCAGAGATATACCAACGAACTATTAAACCCGAAGTATGCAATAAAAACAATCCGAGAATAATCCACTTAAATACGTTTGTAGAAGTATTAAGTATTTTATTTTTATCCTTGAATATTTGAACAATAAGTAGCACGAATAAAAAACTACCAGCATATAAATACCAACTAAAAAGTTTTTTAAAAATGTCGTATTTGTTATAAAGTACTTCAGTGTTTATTTTGTCATCAGTAAGCATCACAGAACCACCATATTTATGTTGCGTTTTTTTGAACGCCTCTAAAAGTTTTGATGATTGGGAAAAATCTCCTGTTTGTTTTGCTTGGTTTAAGGTATATAAATAGGTTTTAAAACCATTTTTTACAAAATTACTATAGAGTGAATCTTGAATTTTTGTTGGGTCTTTTATAAACTCAAAAGTTGAAATCCATTTATTATTTTCATCATTCGGAATAGGAAAAATCTTTAAAGACATACCCTCAATCGTATTATATAATAAATTAACACGCTGATCTGTTTCCTTAAATTCTTTTTGAAAACCGTTAGGTACTTGTGCTTTGTAGGCTTCATCTAAATAAGGTGCTAATTTATAAGAACCTGTTTCAGAGAAAAAATCTGCAAGCGTCACATATTTTTCAGTTTTATCAACTCCAATAAGACTTCTTATAGAATCGCCTTTTTTTGGTTTCAAATAGATAATTGGAATATTATACCAAAGCATTGGACTTTCTTGCATCGACAAAAATACTTGGTTGGCATCAAAATCTTCATAAATATCACTTTTACTCAATTTACGAAGCATTTCTGAAGCATACGTATTAACTGGCATCATACGCCCGCTAAGATCTTGTATAACCAGATGACCAAATTCATCAGCTTGTTGCTTTGGAGTTATATTAGCCTTTAAAATAGAATCCATTTGAGCCTTTAGTGGTTTTGTATGATCGTGACCATCATCAGCTGTATGGGTTTGTGCAAAACTATTTAAGCTAAATAGTAACAATACAATAGAAGTTGCCTTTGCCTTTTTAGATTTTACTTTTTCAAGAAGTCTTTTTAAATCGCCAAAACGAGAATGTTTGCTAAACAGAATAGCCATTAGTCCAAAATAAAGCATCATGTAACCAATGTAGGTTAATAAAGTTCCCCAATAATCATGATTTACAGATAGTATAGTGCCTTTTTCATCTGGATCAAAACTAGATTGAAAAAAGCGATAACCACCATGATCTAAAATATTATTCATATAAATTTTATAATCATAACTTTCTTTAGGTTCATCAATCACAGTAACTTCACTAGAATAAGCCGAATAACCTCGTTCTGTACCAGGGTAACGTTCAGCCTCAAAATCATTCAACTTTAATGAAAAAGGTAACTCTAATACTTTAGAGCCGTATTTAAAAGCAAAGTCTAATCCGCCTACTGTAATCTGCTCAAAATTTCCATTTCTACCCATACCTCCAAGCAACCCAATGCTTTTTGTTTCTCCGTTTGTAGATACTTTTAAAACCACACCATCTTCATCATTTTTAAGTAATTGAGATTTTTGAACGATATCAAAAACGCCTTTTATAACAGGCTTTGGAAACACCAATTGCATATTACCAATAACGTATCTTGAACGTAAGTAAAGAGGTTGTAAACTATCTTTTACAAGTTTCCCTTGAGCCATAGTTGCCATGGTCATGTATTCACCTTCAAAAGGCGATAAAATACTTAACGAACTACCATCATAGGTAATATTTACAGCGCCTTCAGTAGGTTTATTAAGTGCGAAAAGGATGTTATGCATACTTTGTACTTCACCTAATTTCAAGAAATGGTTATGAGGTCCGTTCTCTCCAGCTTCAACAACTTTTAAATAGGATTCACCATTTTCATCAGGAATAATATCTTCTTCAGCACCAATAATAAATTTTTCTAATTTGATGGTTACTGGTTGTTGATCATATTTTGTTACAATTTCAAAATCATTATCCAAACGTCCTGAAAAATCAACTTTCTTCTCGAATGCTAAACGCTGTGGTAATCCATCAATCTCATAATCCCCATCAATGTATGCAGTAATGTAAGTTTCTCTTGATAAAAAGGTATTTTCTGTTTCTCCTTCTCTAATAGCCATCATGCCTTCAAAACTCACATAACGAGTAATAAAAGCACCTAAAAGAATAAATATGAACGCAATATGCAAGATAAATGTGGCCCACTTTTCTTTTTTGTAAAGTCTAAATCTCACAATATTACCTGCAAAATTGATGATAAAAAACACCATTATAGCTTCGAACCACCAAGCATTATAAATAAGATTCCGGGTGTAAGGCGTTGGGGATGTTTCTTGTCCTGCATCTAAAAAGGTACCAGCAGCCATAGCAACTGCAAACACAATAAACAAAATAGCAGTAAGTCTTGTAGAAAAAAGAATTTTGGCGAGTTTTTCTTGCATAATCATAGCCCTTTTAAAGGTCTTGCAAATTTAAGGATTAAAGTTTATTTTCAAGTGTTAAAGTATTCAAAAAAAGCATGATCTACTGCGGTACTTTTCTAAAAAGTAAAACCAATAATAGATTATTAAAAGAGATATCTGCAATAAAAAATTTAGATTCATAATTTTTATTCATAATTCGTTAGTATTTTAGCACTATGATTTCTGTAGTAATTCTTGGCGCAGGCAATGTAGCAACTCATCTGTTTAAAGCTTTTAATAAAGCTGAAAACATATCTGTTATTCAATGGTTTAACAGACATTTAGATCCAATTATTCAATACAATAAAACGGTTGACGTTACTGATGATTTAAATACACTTAAAGATGCAGATATTTACATCATTGCTGTTAGTGATGATGCTGTTGGCAAACTTTCTAAACAACTTCCTTTTGAAAATAGATTGGTAGTTCACACCTCAGGAAGTGTCAATGTTTACGATTTGGATAAAAAACACAAACGTGGTGTTTTATATCCTTTACAAACCTTTAGTAAAACTACCGAAATGGATTTTGCTTATGTACCAATTTGCATAGAAACTTTAGACAAAAAGAGTTATCCGATTTTAAAAAAATTGGCAGTAAGCATTGGCAGTCCAACTAAAAGAGTGAATAGTGACCAAAGAAGTGTGTTACATTTAGCAGCTGTTTTTGTAAATAATTTTACAAATCAGTTGTATCGAATTGGACATGAAATTACCGAGAGTGAAGGTGCAGAATTTGATTTACTCAAACCCCTAATTCTTGAAACTGCAAAAAAAATTCAAGATTTGTCGCCTTATATGGCCCAAACAGGACCTGCTAAAAGAAACGACAAAAAAACAATAAACAGGCATTTGAAACTTTTAACAAACGAACATCATAAAGAAACATACAAACTCTTAACCAAATCAATACAAATTACACATGGAAGAAAAAAGTTATAAAGAATATTTAGAACACATTACTACTTTTATTTTTGATGTAGATGGGGTTTTTACAGATGGATCTGTGATGGTTACTACCTCAGGGGAGTTAATTAGAACTATGAATGTAAAAGACGGTTATGCCCTTAAAGCAGCTCTAAATATGGGTTTTAACTTATGTATAATTTCTGCAGGAACAAATGAAGGTGTTAGAATTCGATTAAATGGTTTAGGAGTAAGTGATGTGTATTTAAACTCTCAAAATAAAATTGAACAATTACATGATTACTTAAATAAAAAGAATATCAAAACGGAAAATGTACTTTACATGGGAGATGATATTCCAGATTATCAGGTTATGAAAATTATTGGATTACCATGTTGCCCTCAAGATGCGGTACCTGAAATAAAAAATGTTTCAAAATATATTTCTCATAAAAAAGGAGGTAAAGGTGCTGTTCGCGATGTGATTGAACAAGTACTTAAAGTACAAGGAAAATGGCATACAGATATTCAAGCTAAAAATTGATTAATCTTTAAAATTGGAAAGAAAAAGCAGAAGACATAGCCCAGGTTTTGGATACATTGGTTTTGGTAATAGCCAGAGTGTATTTAATCAAAATTCTAAAAAAGCTTTTTCTGAGATTAAAGAAAAATTAAACAATGAAACTCATTTACATTATCAATTAGATTTTCTTCATAAAACACTTTCAAAAGAAGACAAAGAAAAAATAAAAAACAAAATAAGAAAATCACAAAAACGTAAAGCTAATAAAGCTTTGATTCTTACAATTATCTTATTATTTGCTGTGGTTTTTATAATTAAAATTTTTATTGACAGCCTCATGTCTAAACTATAAACCGCAACTTATGTTATCTTTTTTTAAGCTCATCCGTTGGAAAAACTTATTAATGATTGCATTAGTTCAATTACTCATAAAATATGGACTTTTAGAACCATTTGGGGCTGAAGTAAGTTTAAGTGAATTAGGTATCGCACTTTTAATTTTAGCAACGATATGTATAGCAGCAGCTGGTTATATAATTAACGATATTAATGATATAGAAACAGACTTTATAAACAAACCAAATAGTATTATTATTGGCAAAGAAATTTCGGAAAAGACAGCTTACACTTTTTTTATAGCACTAAATGTAGTTGGTGTTGGTATTGGCTTTTATTTGTCAAATACAGTAAACAGAGCGCCTTTTTTCTCTTTATTTGTTATTATTTCTGTTTTACTTTACATCTACGCTACCTACCTAAAAAGCACGCCTTTAATAGGAAATATTGTTATTTCAATACTCGTGGCATTAAGTATTATTATTGTTGGAATTTTTGAATTACTACCAGCTACAAATCCTATAAATCAAAAAATTCAGTTTACTTTTTTTAGAGTTATTTTTGATTATGCGCTGTTTGCTTTTTCAATAAATTTACTTCGAGAAATAACTAAAGACATTGAGGATATTGAGGGGGATACTGAGGCTAATTTAAATACTTTACCTATTGCCATTGGTAAAAATAGAACTATAACAATGTTAGCTATTTTAAATTTTATTCCTTTAATAGGAACTGTATTTTATGTCATCTCAACTCTTTACAAACAACCCATAGTTGTTGGCTATTTTTTAATTTTTATTGTGGCGCCTCTTCTCTATATCACCATAAAAACATTCAGTTCAGAAACAAAAAAAGACTACAATCTTTTAAGTAAAATGTATAAATTAGTTATGCTATTTGGCATGTTTTCATTACTTTTATACAAGTATGTTATACTTAATTAATGCTGTACGAAAAACTTAAAAACCATCACATCATATTAGCATCTGGTTCGCCAAGGCGACAGGCATTTTTTAAAGATTTGGGTTTAGATTTTGAAGTAAGATTAAAACCGGTAATTGAAGAATATCCCGAGCGTTTAAAACATTTTGAAATCAGTGATTATCTAGCTCAACTAAAAGCATTGCCTTACAAAAACGACTTAAGACCTATTGATATTTTAATAACCAGTGATACTATTGTTTGGAACGAAGGTAAAGCCTTAGGTAAACCCATTGATGAGTCCGATGCTTTTAAAATTTTAAAATCATTAAGTAATAAAACCCATGAGGTAATCACATCTGTTTGTTTTACAACTACAACCTTCGAAAAAACTTTATCTGACATTACAAAAGTGACCTTTAAAACTTTAAGTGACGAGGAAATTTTATACTACATAAACACTTGTAAACCTTTTGATAAAGCTGGGGCTTATGGTATTCAAGAATGGATTGGGCAAATAGGTGTGACAAAAATTGAAGGCTCTTATTTTAACGTTATGGGGTTGCCTGTGCATCTTGTTTACAAAACGTTAAATGCAATAGCAGCAACGCTTTAAGTTCGTAACTTTATAAAAAAAACCATCATGTTAAAAAAAGTTACTAAAATCAAACTTTCATTTTATACTATCCTAGTATTATTAACAGTGCTTTCTTCTTGTAAAAAACAAAATAAAGAAGTTGGTTATAACATAGAAAGCAAAATAGAGCATGAAACAGAACCAAAAAAAACTAAAGTAAAACTTACACCTGAATTTAAAGCCTATTGGTATGCTGGTGAAGCTGAAATTTCTTCTTATAAATTACAACAAGCACGTTATGGCGAAATGAGAGTGGGTTACGCTGTTTTAGTTTATGTTACCGAGGAGTTTTTACCAGAAAAACAAGTTAAAGCTGATTATAGAAGTTCTGAAAATATACCGGTTTTAAAACTAAATGCTACAAAAAATTTTCTAACTGGCATTTATCCGTACTCAATTATGCAGAGTACGTTTTATCCAATAGCTAATAATTACCATGCTTTAAAAGTATCGGCTTCTGTACAGGAATGGTGCGGACATGTATATACGCAACTTAATAATAAAGATCAATTTGAAATAACTTCTCATTCGTATTTCGGGAATGAAGGCGATCAAAATTTCACTTTAAAGAAAAGTATTTTAGAAAATGAATTATGGGTTCAGATAAGAATCAATCCAAAATCTTTGCCCGTAGGCGATTTAGAAATTATCCCCGCATTTGAATATACAAGATTAAGACACATTGATATAAAACCATATAAAGCTTTAGCTTCACTAAATAATAACACCTATTCCATTTCCTATCCTGAATTAAATAGAACCATCTCAATACAATTCAATCCTAAGTTCCCCTATGATATTTTTGAATGGTCAGAAACTTCTACAAGCAGTTTTGGTGACAATTTTGAAATGATGACTACAAAAGCCACCTTGTTAAAAACCATAAAATCTCCCTACTGGCAAAAAAATCATAATGAAGACGAAAAACTCAGAGAAACACTACTTTTAAATTAAACTGATTTAATTATGATATGTATCTTTGTATAAACCTCAAACCATATTTATGTTTATAAACGACTACAAAAATGAATTAATTATTAGTCTAATAGTCATAATTTCATTGTTGATTTTAAGATTTATAACACAATTTACAGTAACAAAAATTGCTAAAAGAAACGATATTAATGATGCCAGAATAAGACTCATCAGACGTTACATAACGGTAACCATTTTTTTTATAGGCATATTAATTGAAGCTTTAGTTTTCGGGACAGAATTTCATGATTTAGCCGTTATTTTCTCCTCTGTATTTGCTGTAATAGGGATTGGTTTATTTGCAATATGGTCTATTTTAAGTAACATAACTTCTGGTATTATCATGTTTTTTAACTTTCCTTATAAAGTAGGAGATAAAATAGAAATACATGATAAAGATTTCCCCATAACCGCAATTATTGAAGATATTAGAGCGTTTCAAATACACTTACGACTTGAAAATGGTGATTTGGTAACCTATCCAAACAATCTTATGTTACAAAAAGCAGTTACACTAATCAAAAAAGATGCGATTGATGATATCTTGGATGATGGTAGTGATGCTGTATAAATATTACATATATTTATATAATAATGCTACAAATGTCTAAAAAAATAAGAAGCCAAAAATCCAAAAAAAAAGTAGGTCAAATACCTGGCAGCGTTATATATACTGGAGAAAAATCTAATCAAAAATTATTTATAGAAGCATTCGATTACACGAAAGATTACGTTGTTGAAAAAGAACTTACCAACGTTGAAGAATGTTTTGATTTTGAAGAAGGCTCTATTACTTGGATTAACATAAATGGTTTAAACCACGTAAAAGCCATCGAAAAAATTGGAGAACATTACGAGTTACACCCTTTAGTACTTGAAGATATAGTTAACATCTCACAGCGTCCAAAAATTGATGAGTACGATGATTATCTTTTTGTAGTCTTAAAAATGTTGTATTATGATGCTAACGAAAAAATAGTCTCAGAACAAGTAAGTTTTATATTAGGTAAAGATTACGTTTTATCGTTTCAAGAATCTGAAGGGGATGTATTTGATTCTGTTAGAGAGCGCATTAGACATGCCAAAGGGCGTGTACGCTCCATGAAGTCCGATTATTTACTTTACGTTTTAATTGATGCCGTTGTAGACCATTATTTTAGTGTTATAGAAATTTTAGGTGACAAAATTGAAGACTTCGAAACCGAAATATTTTCAGGCAATGTTAAAGAAGATATCAGCAAAGAAATTCAAGATTTAAAACGCGAAATATTACGCGTACGTCGCGCCATTTTTCCACTACGCGAAGTGCTAAACCGGATAGAAAAAAACGAAAGTGCGCTTGTCGATCCAAAAACACACACCTACTACCGGGATATTTACGACCATTTAATACAAGTCTCAGAAAACATTGACATATACCGTGAAATGATTTGGAGTTTAATGGATATGTACATGACAACCATTAGCAATAAAATGAACGAAGTCATGAAAGTACTTACCATAATGGCATCCATTTTTATCCCGTTAACCTTTATTGCAGGTGTATATGGCATGAATTTCGAATACATCCCAGAACTAAAATACAAAAACGCCTATTTCGTCCTTTGGGGCGTTATGATTGTGATATTTTTAGGGATGCTACTCTATTTTAAAAGAAAAAAGTGGTTATAAACAATCATTTTTTTGCGTTACCTTAAGGTCAGGCTATCCGATGCATCTTTTTTTCGTACCTCAAAAAAGGATGCCGCTACTATCCTTAACGCAAACAAAAAAAACAAACTTGCAACCTTACAAAACCATTAGTAAGCAAACAGGTTGCAAATTTGTAACCGCTAAGCTATTTATCAATTGATTTAGTCAGAAAAAACAACTAAATTCGTTTATTATTAGATATAAAACAATAAAACGATTTCATATCTTGACGTTAAACGAGCTAAAAAACAAATAGCATTCAACATCAAGCGTTAAATAAAAACTAAAACCAAGATAATCGTTGGTTTCTTTTTTATATTTGGTTTTTAGCTAAACCAAAAACATGAATAAACGTTTATTTTTAATATTTATAGGTCTTTTAACTACATCATTTTCACAAGCACAAAAACCAAAAACCCCTGCATCTTCAGAGATTTACGAATCTATTCAAAAACTAAATTTTTTAGGTTCAGTACTGTATGTAGCTGCACATCCAGATGATGAAAACACGAGGTTAATCTCCTACATGGCTAACCAAGAAAAAGCAAGAACTGCTTATTTATCATTAACTCGAGGTGATGGCGGTCAAAATCTTATTGGTCCAGAAATTAGAGAACTTTTAGGAGTTATTAGAACGCAAGAATTATTGGCTGCAAGAGGTGTTGATGGTGGCGAACAGCTATTTACTAGAGCCAACGATTTTGGTTATTCTAAACATCCTGATGAAACCTTAAGTATTTGGAATAAAGAGCAAGTTTTAAGCGATGTGGTTTTAGCCATTAGAAAGTTTAAACCAGATGTGATTATTAATAGATTTGATCACAGAACACCTGGCTCTACACACGGACATCACACAAGTTCTGCCATGTTAAGTATGGAGGCTTTTGATTTAGTTAATAATAAAGAGGCGTATCAAGAGCAACTAAAAAAAGTGAATGTATGGCAGCCTAAACGTATTTTTTTTAACACAGGTTGGTGGTTTTTTGGAAGTGAAGAAAATTTTGAAAAAGCTGATAAAAGTAATTTAATAAGTTTTGATGTTGGCGTGTATTATCCTATAAAAGGATTATCAAACAACGAGGTAGCATCCTTAGCCAGTAGCCAGCATTTATGCCAAGGTTTTGGAAGGTTAGCACAACGTGGCTCTCAAAACGAATACATCGAATTTTTAAAAGGAGCACCTTTATTAGGTGATAATGATGTTTTTGCAGGAATCGATACCAGCTGGAACCGTGTAAAAGGCGGTAAAGCTATTGGAGATATTTTATATGAATTAGAAAACAATTTTAATTTTAAAAATCCTTCGTCACACATGTCACAACTTCTTGAGGCTTATAAATTAATTGATAAGCTAGAAGATGAACATTGGAAAACACAAAAAATAAATCAGTTAAAATCCATCATGGAAATGTGTGCTGGTTTGTACTTAGAAGCTTCAGCAGAAACGAATTGGGCAACTCCTGGTGAGTTAATAAAACTAAATGTTGAAGTTTTAAACCGTAGTAATAAAAATATAACGTTGGAGAGTTTTGAGAGTTCGAATGGGTTAAAAGTTATCAAACAAATCCCGCTAAAAGAAAACACAAAATATGGCTTCAACGAAAGTTTAATTATTGATAAAAATCAAAATATTACAACACCTTATTGGTTAAGCGAAAAAGGCTCTTTGGGCATGTACAAAGTATTAAATGATGCTTTAATTGGCTTACCTGAAACGCCTAGAGATTTAAAAATTGATTTCAATCTTTTAATTAATAATGTGCCTATAACGTTTACTAAAGTTATCATTCAGCGTTACTCAAAACCAGATAAAGGTGAATTGTATCTCCCTTTTGAAATCATACCTGCGGCATCAGCAAAAATAAACGAAAAAGTAATCATTTTTGATAACGATAAACAACGTGAGATTAAAGTGGTTGTGAAATCTGGCCGCAATAATATACAAGGTTTTATTGATATTGCACATCCTAAAGAATGGAGTGTGTATCCTGAAAAACAAAAAATTGAGATTAAAAATAAAGGAGAAGAACAAACACTCGTTTTCACGATTATTCCTCCCAAAAATCAAAGTGAAGGATTGATAACGCCTATGGTGCATATTGACGATAGCGTTTATACCAAAGAACTTATTGAGATTGGTTATGAGCACATTCCTTTCCAAACAGTTTTATTACCAAGTGAGTCTAAAATTGTACGTTTAGATATTAAAAAGAAAGGTGATAACATTGGTTATATACAAGGTGCTGGCGATGTGGTACCTGAAAGTTTAGAGCAAATTGGATATAACGTAAGAATTTTAGAACCCGAAGAAATTAACGGTGAAAATTTAAGTAATTTAGATGCTATTGTAGTTGGTATTAGAGCATTCAACACACTAGAAACTTTAAAGTTTAAGCAACAACAATTGTTTGATTTTGTTGCCAATGGCGGTAATATGATTGTGCAATATAATACAAGTCGTGGTTTACAGGTTGATAATTTAGCACCTTACGATTTGAAATTATCGAGAGATCGTGTAACTGATGAGAATTCGGAAGTACGTTTTTTAAATCCTAATCACGAGATATTAAACTCCCCAAATACCATTACCAAAAAAGATTTTGAAGGCTGGACGCAAGAACGTGGTTTATATTTTCCAGATAGTTGGTCTGAGGCGTTTACCCCTATTCTTTCAATGAATGATAAAGATGAAACCCCAAAAGATGGTAGTCTTTTGGTTGCAAAACATGGTAAAGGTTATTATATTTATACAGGTTTGAGCTTTTTTAGAGAGTTCCCAGAAGGTGTATCTGGCGCTTACCGCTTATTTGCAAATATGCTTTCTATTGGTAAAGAAAATCTTAAACTAGAAGCTAAACTAAACGATTAAAGATGACTGAAGACCATGAAAAAAAACAACCTTGGTTAAAACTCTACTCCATAGTTTTAATTACAAATGCCATTTATATCATTATATTTTATCTAATCATGCAAGCCTTTTAAATCATGCAAACTTTAGATTGGATAGATTGGGCAGTACTTATAGCCACCTTATTAACAATTGTTGGCTATGGTACTTGGAAAACCAGGAATAGCACAAGCGTGCAAGATTATCTAAAAGGTGGCAATACCTCAAAATGGTGGACTATAGGTTTATCGGTTATGGCAACTCAAGCCAGCGCTATAACTTTTTTATCTACTACAGGACAAGCTTTTTCTGATGGCATGGGATTTGTTCAATTTTACTTTGGCTTACCTATAGCCATGGTAGTTATTTGTATGGTTTTTATTCCGCTCTATCATCGCTTAAAAGTTTATACAGCTTATGAGTTTTTAGAAAATCGTTTCGATTTAAAAACCAGAAGTCTTACTGCCATTTTATTTTTAATTCAACGAGGGTTATCTGCAGGCATCACCATTTTTGCACCTGCCATAATTTTATCAATTGTTTTAGGTTGGAATATTATAACCCTAAACATTATTATTGGTTTACTCGTCATTGTCTACACCGTTTCTGGAGGTACGAAAGCAGTAACCGTAACTCAAAAACAACAAATGTTCGTCATTTTTGCTGGTATGTTAGCAGCTTTAGTTGTGATTTTAACTTTAATTCCTGAAGATGTTTCTTTTACAAAAGCTTTAGATATTGCAGGTGCTAATGGCCGTATGGAAGTTTTAGATTTTTCATTTGATTTGGAAAACAGATATACGGTTTGGTCTGGATTAATAGGAGGTACTTTTTTGGCTTTAGCTTATTTTGGTACTGATCAAAGTCAGGTACAGCGCTATCTTTCAGGGAAATCAAAAAAAGAGATGCAAATGGGATTAATTTTTAATGGTTTATTAAAAGTGCCCATGCAATTTTTTATTTTAATAGTAGGTGTTATGGTTTTTGTATTTTATCAATTTAATCCAGCACCATTAAATTTTATAGATGCTTCAACTAATAAGGTCTTAGCCTCAGAGTATTCTAAACAATATCAAGAACTTCAAGAAGAACAAAATAAGTTATTCAACAGAAAAAAAGAATTAAGTATTCAACTTTCAAATAGTGAAAACGAAAGTTTACGTAAAGATTTATTTGTTTTAGATAGTATTGATAAATCTCACCGCTTACAATCAAAATATTTAATCAAAAGAGCTATTGACACCTCTTATGCAAACTCCTATGATAAACTAAATGCTGAATTAAATACATTTGAGGTATATAGTGCAGTTTACAAAGAAAAAAAGGAAGCGCTGAATACCTTATACAAAGCAGCTGCTAAAGACACCGAAACGAATGACAGAGATTATATGTTTATTTCGTTTATACTAAAATATTTACCAAAAGGCCTTATTGGACTCCTACTTGCTGTTATTTTAAGTGCAGCCATGTCTTCAACAGCCTCTGAAATTAATGCTTTAGCTACCATAACTTCGATTGATTTATATGGTCGAAATTTAAAGGAAGAAAAGGATGATGATCATATGGTAAAGGCTACTAAAATATTTACATTTATTTGGGGGTTAATTGCTATTGTTATTGCTTGTTTTGCAAATCTTGCTGAAAATTTAATTCAACTAGTAAACATAATCGGATCTATATTTTACGGGAATGTTTTAGGTATATTCCTTTTAGCATTCTTCATAAAATTTGTAAAAGGAAATGCTGTTTTTTTGGCTGCTATCATTACTCAAATTATAGTAATTGTTGGTTGGTGGTTTAATTGGATGCCTTATTTATGGCTAAATTTATTTGGCTGTATTTTAGTAATAGTTACTGCGCTTTTAATACAATTAATACAAAAAGAAAATGTCAAAATATCATAAAGTAATCAATTGGGGTATTATTGGGTTAGGTTCTATTGCTCATAAATTTGCACAAGATTTAATAAAGCTAGAGCATACTAAATTGTATGCTGTAGCTTCAAGAACGCAAGAAAAAGCAACTGATTTTGCCAATAAATATGATGCAACAAAGGCCTATTCTAGTTATGAAGATTTAGTAAACGATCCCTTTATTGAGGCTGTTTATATAGCAACTCCGCATATTTTACATAAAGAAAACACCATACTTTGCCTAAATAAAGGTAAAGCTGTTTTATGTGAAAAACCTTTTGCAATGAATGCTATCGAGGTAAAAGACATGATAGCTTCTGCAAAAAAGAATAACACCTTATTGATTGAAGCCTTGTGGACTTATTTTTTACCACATTATCAATTTGTAGTTGATGCTTTAAAACATAAAACCTATGGTGACCTGTTAAATATGGAAGCCAGTTTTGGGTTTTACAGAGATTTTGATGGTGAAGCTAGACTATTTAAAAAAGAACTTGGCGGTGGTAGTTTATTAGATATAGGTATTTACCCGATATTTGCAGCACTTTCAACCATAGGTAAGCCACAAAGTATAGAGGCAAATGCCACATTTTTTGATAATGGTGCAGACTCTTCTTGTGAAATGGTTTTTAATTATGATAACAATATCAAGGCAAAATTGACTGCTTCACTCCTTGAAAATTTACCCTGCGAGGCTATTTTTAAGTGTGAATTAGCAACTATTAAAATTAATAGAATGTTTCACAGTCCTGCTACTTTGTCAATCATAAAAGATGGAAAAGAAGATATCAAAGATTTCAATTACAAAACCATTGGGTATAACTACGAAATACTTCATTTTAATAAGCTTCTTCGAGAGGGCAAAAAAGAAAGCGATATCATGACTTTCGATTTTAGTAAAAATCTTATCAGTCTATTAGATGATGTTAGAAACCTTATTAACCTTCATTACTAAATCTTAAAAGTATAGTTCTTGAGTCTTTAAGTTAATTTTATTTGTCTATATGTAAAGTTTGTTTTACTTTTGAAAAATCAATCATATTAATCAATTATAAAACGAACAAATGAAAACACATTATTTATTACCAAACAAGTACAAAAAAATTGGATGGGTACTTTTTATTTTAGGCATACTATTAGGTCTGGTATTACAAATTTTTGATTTTGAAGAAGACGCTTTATTCGATTTTAATTTTATTGATAATTTAGGGTTTGAATTTTTAGATGAAATTATATGTATTCTCATCATATTTGGTGGTCTTTTGGTAGGATTCACTAAAGAAAAAATTGAAGATGAGTTTATTTACAAACTCCGAAACGATTCCTTGGTTTGGGCTATTATACTAAACTATGTAGTTTTATTACTCACAGTGATATTTATTTACGAAGACAACTTTTTTACCGTTTTAGTTTACAATATGTTTACGCCATTAATTTTCTTCATCATTCGATTTAATTTTTTAAAACTAAAATCTGATAGCGATGAAGAATAATATTAAAGTACAACGTGCCATATTTGATATGACACAAGCAGATTTAGCTAATAAAATAGGTGTTAGTAGGCAAACAATCAATGCCATGGAAAAAAATAAATATGTACCATCTACAGTTCTATCACTTAAAATCTCCAAACTCTTTAAAAAGCCAGTAGAAGAAATTTTCTTTTTAGATGATGAAGATTAACTCCATAAAAAAACGCAACTAAAATTGGTTGCGTTTTTTTTATTTTGTAATCCAGAAACTACATAGCTCCCCACTCTTTCAAGGAATCTTTATTCATTTTAACATAATCAGCATTTCCAGCTATTTCAGCACCAGCTAAAGATTTTTTAGCAGTTTCAATAGCTGCTTTTTTATCACCAGCTTTAGCATAAATTAACGATTGTTGTCTTAATTGCCAATAAGCAGGTTTTTCAACCATAGACATAGCTTTATCCATCCATTCTTTTGCTTGCTTAATATCTTTATCTGTAGTAGCATAATAAACAGCAGCACTGTAATAATCATTTGCAGTTGGTCCATTCATTACTTTTTTAAGACTAGCCAAAACAATATCATCTGTAGGCACAGTAAATGGCACTCCAACAGCTGTTTTCTCCCAAACTATATCTAAAGTAGCACCGTTGGTAGTTATATTATTAATATCAATTGTAAAAGTTTCTACATCAAAAGGAAACTTATTTACTTCAGCTTTAACTCTAGCAGCCACTTTAGTTTCATCTAAGTTAGCTGGAGCACCTCCACCTTCAAATTCAGTGTAAAAAATAATATCCCAAGTATCAACTGCAGGAACAGAAAATATGGCATACGTTCCAGCTTTAAGAGTAGTTCCATCTACTACCACATCGGTACTAAAAGTTACTTTTGTTCTTGCATTAGCACCAGTTCTCCATAATTTTCCAAAAGGCACTAAATGACCAAAAATAGTTCGCCCTTTCATACTTGGGCGCGAGTAATCTAAACTCACAGTAGTTAAACCTACCATTTGTTCCATTTTAGAAGCAGGACTTGGTGCAGGTGTTAAAATCTGAGCATTTACAGTACCCATCGTACCAAATGCTAATAATAGTAATAGTAGTTTTTTCATTTTAAAAAGTGTTAAATAATTTAAGTTTTATGTTTGCATAAAATTACGGATACAAATTTCTTTAAATGTTAACCAAACCATAAAATAAGGTATTGTATATTTGTTCAAAATATTTTTTTTAACGTTACTAAAATGGTCGGACTTTACACTATATATTTTGCAAAAAAAAGCAAAATGATACCACTCAAATCCTTAACGAAAACAAGTTAAAATATGAAACAATTTTACTCCGAAACCTTAGGAACATTTGCTATGATATTTTGTGGTTGTGGTGCCATGACTATTAACGAAATAACCAATAATAGCATTTCACATGTTGGGGTAGCAATCACCTGGGGTCTTATAGTAATGGCGATGATTTATGCCTTTGGAGAAGTTTCTGGAGCACATTTTAACCCTGCAGTAACTATAGGTTTTGCTTTTGCAAAAAAATTCTCATGGAAAAAAGTGCCATCATATATTTTAGCGCAAGCCATTGGAGCGATTTTAGCCATTTTTGTTTTATGTATTTTATTTCCCGAAAGCCAATTTTTAGGAGAAACTACACCTAAAGATGGTTTTCCTTCATACAAAGCAGCTATTTTAGAATTTATACTTACCTTTTTTTTGATGGTAGTTATTATTAATGTATCAACAGGTAGTAAAGAAATTGGATCAATGGCTGCTGTAGCAGTTGGTGGTGTTATACTTTTAGAGGCTATGTTTGCTGGTCCCATAACAAAAGCTTCAATGAATCCTATTCGCTCTATCGCCCCTGCCCTTTTTACAGGTAATTTCCAATATTTATGGCTTTATATTACCGCTCCTATATTAGGTGCTATTAGTGCTGTGTCAAGCTGCAAATTAGTTAAAGACAACCAGTGTTGTTAAATTTAACTTAAAGTTTAAATTTATTTTGTTTAACAATTATAGTAATTAGTTAAACGTTTTGTATCTTTACCGTAAATTTAAAACTTATGGCAAAGAAAAAAACAATTACCAAAAATGACATCATTTCATTTTACATGGAATATGTTTTAGAATATGACCAAAACCCAAAATCTGTATTTGTTTTTTCTAAAATAAATAATTTTGAGGAAGTTAAATTTTACGAACACTTCTCATCATTCGAAGCTGTTGAGAAAGGTATTTTTGAAGCATTTCTAACAAACTCAATAGAAACACTTCATAAAAGCGAAGATTACAAAATTTTTGATTCAAGAAATAAACTATTAAGCTTTTATTTCACTTTTTTTGAGAATTTAACAGCCAATAGAAGTTATGTTAAACATGTGCTTTATAAATATAAAAATAATTTAAAGGGTTTGCAAACACTATCTGTTTTAAAACAACATTTCACCAATTACATTGGAGATTTAGAAATACAAATGTTAGATGTTAAGCAAGCACAAATTGAAAAAATTCAAGAAAAAACTTTAAAAGAAACTGCTTGGTTTCAATTGTTATTAACTATAAAATTCTGGTTAGACGATACCTCTTCATCATTTGAGAAAACAGACATATTTATTGAGAAGTCTGTTAATACAAGTTTTGATGTTTTAGATATTGCACCTCTTAAAAGTGTCATAGATCTTGGGAAATTCTTATTCAAAGAAAAATTTCAAATGAACTAATATATATTAATGAAAACCATAGATAAAATACCTACTTCAAAAATTCAACGTGCTAGTAAATTAGTTTCTACAGGAGCTAAAGTTGGTGTGAATTATTTAAAATATTATGGCGACAAAATAATAAATACAGAAATAGAGGCAAAGGAACGTCTAAATAAAAGTAACGCTTCTGATATTTATGATGGTTTAAAGCAACTAAAAGGAAGTGCTTTAAAAGTAGCACAAATGCTAAGTATGGAAAAAAGCATTTTGCCACAAGCATATGTAGAGAAATTTTCGTTAGCACAATTTTCTGTACCACCATTATCACCACCACTAGTTATAAAAACATTTAAAAAATATTTTGGAGAACACCCAAATGAATTATTCGATACTTTCAACGCAACTTCTGTAAACGCTGCCAGCATCGGTCAGGTGCATATAGCAGAAAAAAATGGGAAAAAACTTGCTGTGAAAATCCAATACCCAGGAGTTGCGGAAAGTATTGCTTCAGATTTAGCTATGGTAAAACCTATTGCAATGAGTATGTTTAATATAAAAGGTAAAGATTCTGATAAATATTTTAAAGAGGTTGAAAACAAATTAGTTGAAGAAACAAATTATATTTTAGAAGTTGAACAAAGTAAAGAAATTGCTTTAGCTTGTAAACACATTCCTAACTTAAAATTTCCAATTTATTACGAAGATTTATCATCAGAAAGAATAATTACTATGGATTATATGGAAGGTGAGCATCTTTCAGAATTTACAGCTTATAATACAAATCAGGAAAAATCAAATAAATTAGGGCAAGCACTTTGGGACTTTTATATGTTTCAAATTCATACACTTAAAAAAGTACATGCAGACCCACATCCTGGAAACTTTTTAATATCAGAAGAAGGAGAATTAATAGCTTTAGATTTTGGATGTATGAAATCCATTCCTATGGAATTTTACACACCTTATTTTGAGTTAGCTAAGAAGGAGATTATTAATGATAGTAATCATTTTACATCTAAGTTATATGAGCTTGAAATATTAAGAAATGATGATAGTAAAGAAGAATTAGAGTTTTTCACCAACATGTTCCTCGAAATGTTAAGCTTATTTACACAACCTTTTCATTCAGAAGTTTTTGATTTTTCAAATGTTGATTTTTTTGGAAAAATAGCTGAATTGGGTGAGCGATACTCAAAAAGTACAGATTTAAAAAAGATGAATGCCAATAGAGGTTCTAAACATTTTATCTATATAAATAGAACCTTCTTCGGGCTATACAATTTAATGTTTGATTTAAAAGCTCAACATATTAAAATTAATAATTTCAAAAGCTTATAATGACTTATTTTAGTGAAGAAGCTATACAAAACCTTGAACATATTTATAAAATTAACCTTATAAATTGTTGTTCCGGTTATAAATCAGCAAATTTGATTGGCACAAAATCTGCTAACGGTATTGAAAATGTGGCTGTATTTAGTTCTGTTACTCACATAGGTTCCAGTCCAGCAATGTTAGGTTTTTTTTTACGGCCAAATACGGTTATAAGAAATACCTACGAAAACCTTAAAGAAACAGGTTTTTATACAATTAATCACATCCACAAAAGTATTCTTGAAGATGCTCACCACACATCTGCAAAATATGATAGTTCTATTTCAGAATTTGATGTCACAAATTTAATTTCAGAATACATAAATGATTTTTATGCGCCATTTGTAAAAGATACTCCAATTAAAATGGCAATGCAATTTGTTGAAGAATATGACATTAAGGCAAATAATACCATCCTAGTTATTGGTAAAATAATAGGTTTATATATTAATGATGAATTAATAGAAAATGATGGATTTGTAAATCTTCCTAAGGCTGAAATAGCAGCAATAAATGGATTAGACGGTTATTCGATTCCGGAAAATAAAATTCGTTTTGGTTATCAAAGACCGAAATCTTAATTCTTAAAAATGACTATTCTTGTTACAGGAGCTACTGGTTACATTGGTAAACGGCTTATACCGTATCTTGTCAATGAAGGTAATCATGTAGTTTGTGCTATTAGAGATAAATTGCGTGCTGATAAAAGTTACTTAGAAGAAGAATTAATTGAGGTGGTTGAAGTTGATTTTTTAAAACCTGAAACACTAAATAATATTCCAAAAAATATTGATGTTGCTTATTATTTAATTCACTCAATGTCTAATTCTTCAAATAATTTTGAATCACTTGAAGAAGCATGTGCTATAAATTTTAAAAATTATATTGAAACTACCAATACGAAACAGGTAATTTATTTAAGTGGCATTACTAACGAAAAGGAGCTATCTAAACATTTACGCTCTAGAAAAAATGTTGAAGATATTTTAGCTTCAAAAAAATATGCAACTACAATCTTTAAAGCAGGAATTATTGTAGGTTCAGGAAGTTCTTCATTTGAAATTATTAGAGATTTAGTTGAAAAACTTCCTTTTATGATAGCTCCAAAATGGTTAAATACAAAAACACAACCACTAGCTGTAAGAGATGTTTTATCCTTTCTATATGGAGCAGTTGGAAACGAGAATTTATTTAACAAAAAATATGATGTTTTTGGTCCAGAAATTTTAACCTACAAAGAGTTACTCCTTCAATTTGCAGAAGTTCGAAATTTAAAACGTTACATTTTAACAGTTCCTGTAATGACAACAAAATTATCGTCATATTGGTTGTATTTTGTAACATCTACTTCATACAAACTAGCGTCTTCTTTAGTTGATAGCATGGGAATTCAGATTATTGGAAAACCAAGTGATATCAATAAAAAACTTGGTGTGAATCCATTAACATATAAACAAGCTGTTAAACTAGCCTTTGAGAAAATAGAACAAAATAGTATAATTTCTAGTTGGAAAGATTCCATGATTAGTAGTGGTACATTACGTAATAATTTACATAAATACATTAATGTACCTAAATACGGTTGCTTTAAAGATTATAAAACTAAAGAGGTTAAAGATGCTAATAAAACTATTGATAAAATTTGGAGAATTGGCGGTTCTACTGGCTGGTATTATGGTACATTTTTATGGAAACTAAGAGGTTACATAGATAAACTTTTTGGTGGAATTGGTTTAAGAAGAGGGAGAACAAGTCCAACCGAACTACACACAGGAGATGCTTTAGATTTTTGGAGGGTAATTTTTGCAGATAAAAAGGAAAAAAAACTACTTCTTTATGCAGAAATGCGATTACCCGGTGAAGCTTGGTTAGAGTTTAAAATTGAAGATAATATGCTTAAGCAAACGGCTACTTTTAGACCTCGTGGTCTTTGGGGACGCATATATTGGTATAGTGTATTACCGTTTCATGGGTTTATTTTTAAAGGCATGATTAATAAATTAGTAGATGTCAAAAATTAAAAAACAGCATTTACCTCAAAAAATATGTATAACATGCAACTTACCATTTAGCTGGAGAAAAAAATGGGGAAAAAATTGGGAAAATGTAAAATATTGTAGTGAAAAATGCAGGAGAAACAAAACACCACAGGATTAGTTTGGTTTAGAAACGATTTGAGAGTGCAAGATAATAGAGTGTTAAATAATGCTATCACAAGTCATAAATCAGTTATTTCGTGTTATTTTTTTGATCCTAGACATTTTGAAAATTCAGCTTTTGGTTTTAAAAAAACCGAAAAATACAGAGCAAAGTTTTTAATTGAAACTATTCATGATTTAAGAAAAAATCTACAAGAACTTAATATTGAACTTTTTGTATACTTCGACAAACCAGAAGACCTTCTTTTTAAATTGACTGAAGCGTATAACATACAATCCATTTATTTTCAAAAAGAATGGACTAGCGAAGAAACAGATGTTTATAAAAACGCAAAATCTTATTTACCAGAAAATGTAAAATTTATCGAGATTTTCGATCAATTTCTATATCATCCAGAAGATATCAACATGTCGGTTTCGGAAATTCCACAAGTATTTACAAACTTTAGGAAAATCGTAGAGAAAAACACTATGATTAGGCCTTCCATAAAAAATGATTCATCCGAAAAAATAAAAAGTATTCAAAATAAAACCACAATCCCAACCTTAAAAGATTTAGGTTTTGAGAATTTTGAAATACATGTAAAAACAGCGTTCCCATTTAAAGGTGGTGAAACGGATGCTTTAAAAAGGCTGAAACATTACTTTTTTGAAACCAAAAAACTTGGAGTTTATAAAAAAACAAGAAACGGATTACTTGGTATTGATTATAGCTCGAAATTCTCAGCTTGGTTAGCAAATGGTAGTATTTCTGCTAGAACTATTTATTGGGAAATCGTAAATTTTGAAAATGAATATCATAAAAATGATTCTACTTATTGGCTCATTTTTGAATTGATTTGGCGTGACTATTTTAAATATATTTCACTTAAACATCAAAATAATATTTTTAAAATTGGCGGTATACTAAATGAAAAATATCACTGGAAATTGGATGAATCCCAAATTCAAAAATGGATAAACGGAGAAACCAAATCCACGTTTGTTAACGCCAATATGATAGAACTTAAAAAAACAGGATGGATGAGTAACCGAGGTAGGCAAAATGTGGCTTCGTTTTTTGCCAAAGATATGTTACTTGATTGGAGAGTTGGCGCTGCTTATTTTGAATCTATGCTTATTGATTATGATGTACATAGCAATTATGGGAATTGGATGTATGTGTCTGGTGTAGGAAACGACCCTAGAGATAGAAAATTTAATGTGGACTTACAAGCTAAAAACTATGATAGCCTTGATAAGTTTCAAAAAACATGGTTACAAGAAACACTTTTTTAAATGAAAACATTGAGGCTCATATTAGGCGACCAACTAAACATCAAACATTCTTGGTTTAAACAAACTAATGATGATGTGGTGTATTGCCTTTTTGAAATGAAACAAGAAACCGATTATGTAAAACATCACATTCAAAAAGTTATTGGTTTTTTTGCTGCAATGCGTCAGTTTTCTCAAGATTTAAAAAATAAAGGACATCAAGTAATTTATTTGAAAATTAATGATAAAAAAAATACTCAAAAATTAACAAATAATCTTTCAGTATTAATTAAAGACAACCACATCGAATGTTTTGAATACATATTCCCTGATGAATATCGATTAGACAAACAATTAGTTGATTTTTGTAAATCATTACAAATTAAAACAGACGTTGTTTCTGCTGAGCATTTTTATACCAATCGCAATGATTTAGGTACATTTTTCAAAGGCAAAAAGCAATACCTCATGGAAAATTTCTATCGAGATATGCGAAAAAAACATGATATTTTAATGATTGGCGATCAGCCTGAGGGCGGAAAATGGAATTTTGATAAAAGCAACAGAAATAAATGGAAAGGAGATATTAAAATACCAGCTTTTAAGTCTTTTAAAAATGACACTACACAAGTATTAAAGGATATTGAAAAAGCAGAAATTGAAACCATTGGGATAATCAAAACTAAAAACTTTGAATACCCCATAACGAGAGTTCAGGCATTAGAACAGCTAAAATATTTTTGCGAGTATTTACTTATTCATTTTGGCGATTATCAAGATGCCATGCATACAGATGAAAACTATCTATTTCATTCAAGATTATCATTTGCAATGAATTTGAAATTGATTTCACCAAAAGATATTGTAATTTCTGTAATGAACTACTATAAAAAACAAAATGATAACATCGACATTTCTCAAGTTGAAGGTTTTATAAGACAAATTATAGGATGGCGTGAATATATGCGAGGTATGTATTGGGCTTTGATGCCCGAATACAAAGAAAAAAATGAACTAAAAAACCATAATAAGCTTCCTGATTTTTACTGGACAGGAAAAACAAAAATGAATTGTTTAAAACATGCCATAACCAATTCTATTGAGAATAGCTATGCGCATCATATACAGCGTTTAATGGTTACCGGAAATTATGCGTTACTAACTCAAACAAATCCAGAGGAAGTTGATGCTTGGTATTTAGGTATTTATATTGATGCTATTGAGTGGGTACAACTTACCAATACTAGAGGGATGAGCCAATTTGCAGATGGTGGAAAAATAGCCACGAAACCTTATGTATCATCAGGCTCTTACATCAATAAAATGAGTAACTATTGTTCTAATTGCCACTATAATAAAAACACAAAAACAGAAAAAGATGCTTGCCCCTTTAATAGCCTATATTGGAATTTTCTTGATGATAAACGAGAACAATTAGGTACTAATTTTAGAATGGGCATAATGTATAACTTGCTTGATAAAATTGACAAAAAAGAGCTGCAAAACATAAAAGAAAAAGCAAAACATATTATAGAGAATCCTAATGAATATTAAACCTAATGTACATATTGTTTGGCTAAAGCGTGATTTACGTTTGCAGGATAATGAAGCTATTCACAAGGCATTATCATCAGGTAAACCTGTATTGTTACTTTACGTGTTTGAACAGCTATTAATTAACGATTCGCATTACAGTAAAAGACACTGGGATTTTATTAAGCAATCTATTAAAGATTTAAATAAGGAGTTATTGCCTTATAATTCAAAAATTTTAGCTGTAAACTCAGATATAATAGCAACAATAAATCAATTATTAACTAAGTATCACATAAAAGATGTTTATTCACATCAAGAAACGGGAGTTTTAATAACTTTTGATAGAGATAAATCTTTTAAAAGGTTCTGTAAAAATAATCTTATTAATTGGCATGAAAACATTAACAATGGCGTACATCGAGGTTTAAAAAATCGAGAAAAGTGGATGGAATTATGTGATGCTTTTTTTGAAATTGAACCACTACCCTTTTTACCAGCAGAAAATCAATTACTCTCTATTCAAGACATAGAAAAACTAGAACAAAATTTTAAAGTAACAGATTTAAAAACTGATTTAAATACGCCATTTCAAAAAGGCGGAAGAACAATGGGTTTAAAGTACTTAGCTTCATTTTTTAAAGAACGCTATGTCGATTATATGTTTAATATTTCTAAACCAGAATTAGCTAGAACCAGTTGCAGCAGAATATCTCCTTATTTAGCTTGGGGAAATTTATCTATAAGAGAAGTTTACCATGAAGCTTATCATTTAAAAAAAACATCTAAAAATAAAAAAGCTTTAGAAGCTTTCATGTCCCGTTTACGATGGCAATCTCATTTTGTTCAAAAATTTGAAATGGAGCACAGCATGGAAGAGGTTAGTTTAAATAAAGGGTTCCATAAACTAAAAAAAAGCATCTCAAAAAATTATCAAAAAGCTTGGGAAACTGGTAATACCGGCTATCCTTTAGTTGATGCTTGTATGCGCTGCCTAAACGAAACTGGTTACTTAAATTTTAGAATGCGAGCTTTAGTAGTTTCATTCTTTACCCATAATTTATGGCAACCTTGGCAAGAAGCCACTACACATTTATCTAAGATGTTTTTAGATTTTGAACCAGGCATTCACTTCCCGCAATTACAAATGCAGGCAGGTGAAACTGGAATAAATATGTTACGAATTTATAACCCCATAAAAAATAGTTTAGAGCATGACCCCGAAGCAACTTTTATAAAAAAATGGCTACCAGAACTAAAAGATTTGGAGATACCATTTGCGCATCAACCCTATTTAATGACTGATTTAGAGCAACAATTTTACAATTTTAAATTAGGTATTGATTATCCTTATCCAATTGTTGAACTCGAGGCAACTAGAAAAAAAGCATCCGATATTCTTTGGAATATGAGGAATAATTCACTAGTTAAATCTGAGAGTATACGCATATTAAAAAAGCACACTGCTAGAAAAAATAGCAGTCAATTTTAGCACAATAAATAAATCTTATACTTTAATAAAATATTATGTTTAACTTTTACTTTTAAAAGTTAAACATTTTGTATCTTTGAAAAAGATAAGATAATGATACTAGATTCTACATACACTAATAAAGAAAATGAATCTTTAATTTCAGATTTAGTTGGAAAACCTTTTTCAATTATTCATTCATTTAAAATGAAAGGTATTGGTAGTAAACGAATGATTATTGAAGATGTGAGCACAAATTTAAAGAATATAATAAATTTAGTTTCTGATATAAATTATGCAAATATTGAATTAAGAACTGGCGGCATTTTAGTTTATATAAACAAAGGCTTAAAAAATTTTACTTGGGTTATACCCTATTATCAATTAGTAATCTATAAAACTAATGGTGCTAGTATCCATGCTCAAGGAAAATATATTCGTTTTAAAAACAATAAAACATTCAAAGAGAATAAAGCTTTTTTCAATAAACTACTAGATCAGAAAATAAAGCATGACGAACAATATGATTTTCAATATCTATGAATTTAACTTTTGAAGAAAAAGACAGGGTTATTGAAATGGCTTGGGAAGATAGAACCACTTTTGAAGCTATACACCTTCAATTTGGTTTAAAAGAACAGGAGGTTATTAACTTAATGCGAAGAGAAATGAAACCTAGTAGTTTCAAAATGTGGCGCAAAAGGGTTCAAGGAAGAAAAACTAAACATGAAAAATTAAGAGTCTTTGAAAAAGGACGCTTTAAATGCAGTAGACAAAAACAGATTACTCATAATAAAATTTCTAAACGATAACAAGTGCTTTGATTAGCTAACTAAAACAGCACATAAAAAAGACAAAATGAACACAGAAACTCTAAATGCAAAAAAAAATAGTACAAAGCTAAATGAATTTACAATTGATGACATAGGTGACGACCATTTATACACAGGAATTGAAACACCTATGAAAAAAGATGCATTCAAAATTACTGATTCTGAGAAAAAGGAGCGTATAGCTATTTTATTCGAAGAAATAATGGATGTTATGGGTTTAGATTTAACTGACGATTCTTTAAAAGGAACACCACAGCGTGTAGCAAAAATGTATATTGACGAAATTTTTTCAGGATTAAATCCAGCTAATAAACCAAAAGTTGCTTTGTTCGATAACAAGTATAAATATAACCAAATGTTGGTTGAAAAAAACATTACTTTTTACTCAAACTGCGAGCATCATTTTGTTCCAATTATTGGTAAAGCTCATGTAGCATATATTTCTTCTGGAAAGGTAATAGGTCTTTCAAAACTTAACCGAATTGTTCAGTACTATGCAAAAAGACCTCAAGTCCAAGAGCGTTTAACAAACCAAATAGCCAACGATTTAAAAGGTATTTTAGAAACTGAGAATATCGCTGTTATTATAGATGCTAAACATTTGTGTGTGTCATCAAGAGGGATCAAAGATGATACATCAGCAACAGTAACTGCTTTTTATGGAGGCGAATTTAATACTCCAGAAAAAATAAGAGAATTGCAAAACTATATAAATAATTAAGCTATGGATTTAATTAAAAAAGCCTTAGAATTTGAAAAAAGAAAATTAAAATCTTTATCAACTAGTGATCGTGTAGAAATATCTCGTGAAGCTAAATCTCTTATTTTAGATTTAAACCAAATCTACAAACAAAAAAAAGATGATAAAATTATGGAAATCATGAAACGACTTACAGCTATAAAACGCAAAGTTGAAAAACGTTTAAAAGGTATTCCCAGCAGTGCTGAACTAATTTAATTCGTTAAAAAAAAGACTTAAATATTAAATTTTACTTAAAATTATATTTAAAAATCAAAAGCTACATAGTTTTCATTATATTGTGAAAATGTGGAGAATTTATATCCGCTAATCATGAATAAAGGTTAAAAATTATGAAAATTATTGATAAAGCTCTAGAATTCGAACAACGTAAACATACTTTTAAAACAACTAGTGAGCGGATTGAATCTTCGAGAGAAGTTAAAGATTTAATATTAGGTTTAAATTCTCTATATAAAGAAGAAAAAGATCCCGAAATAATGGATCTAATGAAAAGACTAACCGTTATTAAACAAAAAATAGAAAAAAGGCTTAAGGGCAGGCCATAAATATAAATTGCCCTAAAACCATATGAAAACAATTATTTTAATAGGTGGAAGTAAGGGTATTGGAAATGCCATATTAAAAAATCTCCTTAAACATAGCAAAGTAATTAATATTAGTAGAACTTCACCAGAAGAAACACATACTAACTTAACACACTATTCATGCGATGCTGTTAAAGAAAAATTACCAGAAATTGATGCTGCAGATGGCTTAATTTATTGCCCAGGAAGTATCAACTTAAAACCTATATCGAGACTAAGTATTGATGATTTTAAGGACGACTTCGACATTAACGTTTTAGGGGCTGTTAAAGCCATCCAAAAATACCTAACTATTCTTAAAAGTGGCAATAAACCTGCCATTCTTTTATTTAGCACGGTTGCTGCAAAATTAGGTATGCCCTTTCACGCAAGTATAGCGACATCAAAAGCAGGTGTCGAAGGTTTAGTAAAATCTTTAGGTGCAGAATTAGCTCCAATTGTTCGAATTAATGCAATTGCTCCAACGGTTACAGATACAGCACTAGCTTCGAAACTTCTTAGAAATGAGAAAATGATTGAAAATATTACAGAACGTCATCCTTTAAAAAAGTTTCTAAATCCTGAAGAAGTAGCCCATATGGCAGAGTTTCTAATATCTGATAAAGCAGCCTCATTATCTGGTCAAATCTTTGAAATGGATTGTGGTATTGTTAGTTTTAAAATATAATTTATGAATCCATTTATAGCATTTTTAGCTACGCTGTTTTCTATACAAAGCAACCCTAAAGAAAAAATGAATATAGAATCAATTTATGATATCACCATTAATTCTATTAATGGGCAACACATTAATTTATCTGATTTCAGAGGTAAATACTTGCTATTTGTAAATGTTGCCTCTAAGTGTGGTTTTACACCTCAATACAAAGAGCTTCAAGAACTTCATGAAAATTATAAAGATAAACTTCAAATTATTGGCATTCCTTGTAATCAATTTGGAAATCAAGAACCAGGAAATTCAAATGAAATTGTATCATTTTGTGAAGTGAATTATGGTGTTACTTTTTTAATCAGCGAAAAAATTGATGTTAAAGGAAAAAACCAACATCCTTTATATAGCTGGTTAACTCAAAGAATAGATAATGGCAAAACTGACTCTTCTGTTAAATGGAACTTTCAAAAATACTTAGTTGATACGAATGGACAATTAATTGATTATTATTTATCTGTAACAAGCCCATTAAATTCTAAAATAACTAAACACCTAAAATAAAACATGTTCGGTTTATTCAAAAAAAAATCAGAAGTTGATAAACTTCAAAATAAATACAAATCTTTAATGAAAGAATGGCATGCGCTATCTAGTATAAATAGATCTGAAAGTGATAAAAAATATGCTGAAGCTGAAGAAATAGCTAAACAAATTGAAAAATTAAAACTTTGAAATTATTTAAATATATTTTCGTTTTTTTAATTATAAACTTTAGCGCTTTAGCTATAGGAACTTGGTTGATGAATGATGGTCCGCAAACAGATTGGTATATCAATTTAAACCAAGCGCCATGGACACCACCTGGTTGGGTTTTTGGTGCAGTATGGACAACTATAATGATATGTTTTTCAGTATATATGGGTTATCTGTACAAAATTCTACCAGCAAAAAATATATTATTATTATTTACTGTCCAATTTATCCTTAACGTGCTTTGGAATTATGTTTTCTTTAACCAACACATGGTTGGTTTAGGACTTACCTTTATATTAATGTTAACTTTAATTATTGGGGTTTTTATGTTTTCGCATTACAAAACATTAAAAACTAAAAATTTATTAATAGCGCCCTATTTTATTTGGTTATGTATAGCCACCTCACTTAATGCTTATATTTTATTTTATAACTAATGAAAATTTACACACTACATAAAAAACAAAACCTACCTATTTCTATAGATAAAGCTTGGGATTTTTTATCAGATCCCAAAAATCTTAAAACTATAACACCAGAATATATGGGATTCCATATATTATCAGGAGCAGACAGACCAATGTTTGCAGGACAAATAATTCAATACATCGTAACACCAGTATTCGGAATTAAAACAAAATGGGTAACTGAAATTACACATAGCATTGATAAACACTATTTTGTTGATGAACAGCGTTTTGGACCATACGCCTTATGGCATCATAAACATTTTATAAAAGAAATTGATGGCGGTGTTGAAATGGAAGATATAATTGACTACAAAGTACCTTTTGGGATACTCGGACAATTAGTTCATCCTATTCTAGTAAAGCCAAAACTAGAAGAGATTTTTAACTATAGAACAAAAAAATTAGAAGAATTATTCGGGGTTTACTAAAAGTAAAAAACTTATTAATGAAACAACCCATTGCTATTTTCTGGTTTCGACGTGATTTAAGATTAGAAGACAATCATGGACTATTTGAAGCTTTATCTGGAAATGAAAAAGTACTTCCTATTTTTATTTTTGATTCCGATATTTTAGAAAAATTACCAAAAGAAGATGCTAGGGTTACCTTTATTCATCAAATACTGCAAAACATAAATACAAAGCTTAAAAATGAATATAATAGTGGTATTTCTATATCACATGGTAAACCTCTAGATGTTTTTAAAGATCTTATCGTAAATTTTAACATTAAAAGTGTTTATACTAATCATGATTACGAACCATATGCAAGAAAACGAGATTCTGAAATTGAAACTTTTTTAAATGAAAATGGAGTTGTTTTTTCCTCATTTAAAGATCAAGTAATATTTGAAAAGCATGATGTCATTAAAAGTGACGGGACTCCTTATTTGGTTTACACACCTTACATGAAGCAATGGAAAAAAATATTTGAAGGTAATCCTTTAAATACATATACTTCAGAAGAAAAACTTCATAATTTAGTTACTAATATAGAACCACAAAATGTAAATTTAAGTGAGATAGGCTTTGTAAAATCAAATGAAGTCATTAAAGATTTTACAGTAACACCAAAATTAATACAAACATACGAAGCTACCAGAAACTTTCCTTCCCAAGATAGCACCTCAAGACTAGGACCTCATTTACGTTTTGGTACAGTAAGCATAAGGGCTATGGTAAAAAAAGCAATTGCAGAAAAAAATGAAATTTTTTGGAATGAATTAATTTGGAGAGAGTTTTTTACAAATATTTTATGGCATTTTCCTAATACAAAAAATAAATCTTTTAAACCTCAATATGACCGTATTGAATGGCGAAATGATGAAAAAGAATTTAAGGCTTGGTGTGAAGGCAAAACCGGCTATCCTTTAGTAGATGCGGGAATGCGACAATTAAACCAATCAGGATTTATGCATAACCGTGTACGGATGTTAGTTGGAAGTTTTTTATGTAAACATTTACTTATTGATTGGCGATGGGGTGAAGCTTATTTTGCTAAAAAACTCCATGATTATGAAATGGCTAGTAATATAGGAAATTGGCAATGGGTAGCAGGCTGTGGTGTTGATGCAGTACCTTATTTCAGAATTTTTAACCCAACAAGTCAAATTGAAAAATTTGATAAAAATTTAGAATATATCAAAAAGTGGGTTCCAGATTTTCAAGAGCTAACATACCCCTCACACATAGTAGACCATAAAATGGCTAGAGAACGTTGTTTAGAGGTCTATAAAAGTGCTTTAAATAGTTGAAAACAAAACTTTATCGAAAATACACCTAGTTATACGTATTGCTTATTTAGACAAAAAAAGATTAAATTTAAAAATGACTAAACTTTGAAAACTATTTAAGTAAGAAAAACGTAATTATGATTATAAATTACGTTTTTCAATTAGTTTCTTCTCACAAAAAAATAACTTGTTCAGAATTTAAAACTGGAAAATTCAAACACACAAATCCTGAATTTAAAGATTGGCTAATTACAAGAAATGATACAATTCAAATAAAAAAACAAGACTTCTGATATAGAAATATATAGTTTAATTAACTGGAAAACTGATTGCTAATTTGTTTTAACTTATAATAAAGTATCAAACTCTAATAACTGAAATTATATTTGTAAAGTGTTCATTATTAATATTATAAAAATTATTATGAAAAAATATGTTTGTATTAAAAAATGAATCAATGAGTTATATGAGATCATAAATGATAAAAATTCAATAACCTATTTAATTAATTAATAGTTGAAAACATAACATATATAAATATAAAGAAAAACAAAATTATTGCTAACTTTATGACATTCGATAATTCCTAGAAAGTTTAAACTAACCTTAATTAAATCTTTATGAAAAAAATCTATTATTTCCTTTTAGTTTTTCTTATTAGCTTACCAACTCAAGTACTCGCTCAACAATCTACAGACAAAAAAAAAGAAGACCCTTTTGATGGGTTGAAGTTTAGAAGTATAGGGCCTGCTTTTATGAGCGGACGAATAGCAGATATTAAAATTCATCCAAAAAACGAAAACATATGGTACGTAGCTGTTGGGTCTGGAGGTGTTTGGAAAACCTTAAATGCAGGAACAACATGGACACCAATTTTTGATGAACAAACTTCATATTCTATTGGGACTGTAACTATAGATCCAAATAATTCAGAAACTATTTGGGTTGGTACAGGAGAAGATATTGGTGGTAGACACGTTGGTTATGGTGATGGCGTTTATAAAAGTGAAGATGGAGGTACTACGTGGAAAAATATGGGCCTTAAAAACTCACAACACATTTCAAGAATATTAATTCATCCAGAAAATAGCAATATCATTTGGGTAACAGCTCAAGGTCCACTTTGGAATAAAGGTGGTGAGCGTGGTTTATATAAATCAATTGATGGCGGAAATACTTGGAAAAAAACATTAGGTGATAATGAATGGACGGGAGCTACTGATTTGGTTATAGATCCAAATAAACCAGATATTATGTATGCTGCAACTTGGCAAAGACACAGAACTGTTGCTGCATATATAGGAGGAGGACCTGGAACTGCTCTTTATAAAAGCAAGGATGGTGGAGATACGTGGGATAAATTGACAAATGGACTACCTAAATCATGGATGGGAAAAATAGGTTTAGCTATGTCTCACTTTGATTCAAACATACTTTATGCTGCCATAGAACTAGATAGAAGAACTGGTGGTTTATATAGGTCTGAAGATGGGGGTGCTTCTTGGAAAAAAATGTCGGATGCTGTTTCAGGAGGTACAGGACCACATTATTATCAAGAACTTTATGCATCACCACATCAAAAAGATAGGTTATACCTAATGGATAATAATTTGCAAATTTCTGAAGATGGAGGTAAGACTTTTTATCGTATGAATGAAAAAAACAAACATGGTGATAACCATGCTATAGCCTTTAAAAAAAGCGACCCTAATTACTTAATTGTTGGTTCAGATGGTGGCATGTATGAATCCTTCGACCTAACAAAAACATGGAAATATATTGAAAACTTACCCTTAACACAATTCTACAAAGTAGCCGTTGATGATGCGAAACCTTTTTATAATATCTATGGAGGCACACAGGATAATAGTACTGAAGGAGGTCCTTCTAGAACAGATAATATTCAAGGCATTCAGAATAGTGATTGGAGAGTTGTTTTAAATTGGGATGGACACCAGCCAGCTACAGAACCGGGTAATCCTGATATTATTTACGGGGAACGACAAGAAGGAACTTTATCAAGAATTGACATGAGCACTGGTGAAGTTGTTGATATTCAACCACAACCATCAGAGAATGAAAATTTTGAACGATTTAATTGGGATGCTCCAATACTAGTGAGTCCACATTCGCCTACTACCATTTATTTTGCATCACAACGTGTATGGAAATCAGAAAACCGTGGTGATAACTGGACTGCTATTTCAGAAGATCTTACAAGAAATGAAGAACGATTAGCATTACCAATTATGGGTAAAAATCAATCTTGGGATGCACCTTGGGATGTTTCAGCAATGTCTAACTATAATACGATTACATCATTAGCAGAATCTCCAAAACAAAAAGGTTTAATTTATGCTGGAACAGATGATGGACGAATAAACATAACAGAAAACGGAGGTCTAAATTGGACAACTATAGAGTTAAGTAAAATAACTGGAGTTCCTGCAACAGCATTTATAAATGATATAAAAGCAGATTTATTTGATGCCAATGTGGTTTACATGGCTTTAGATAATCACAAATATGGCGATTTTAACCCTTATCTTCTAAAAAGTAATAATAGAGGTAAATCATGGACTTCTATTTCCAGTAGTATCCCAGACCGAAATTTAGTTTGGAGAATAGTTCAAGATCATGTAAATAAAAACTTATTATTTATAGCTACAGAATTTGGTATATATTTTTCAGTAAGTAGTGGTCAAAAATGGACGCAAATTAAGGGAGGCATTCCAACGATATCATTTAGAGATTTAGCGATTCAAAAAAGAGAAAACGACTTAGTAGCTGCTTCATTTGGTAGAGGTTTTTATGTACTTGATGATTATTCCGCCTTGAGAGATATATCTGAATCTATAATAGATCAAAAAACCACATTATTCCCGGTTCGTGATGCTTGGTGGTACATACCACGTTCTCATCTTGGTTTTGAAGAAGGAAAAGGAAGTCAAGGTGATTCTCATTTTATTGCACCAAACCCTGATTTTGGAGCTACATTTACTTATTATTTAAAAGAGGTTAAAACACCTAAAAAGAAATCTAGAAAGGAGAAAGAAAAAACAATGATAAGTGTTGATATCCCTTTTCCTGGTTGGGATACGCTTGAAAATGAGAAGTTGGAGACTGAAGCAAAACTTCTTTTCTCAATAACTAATAGTGAGGGTGAAGTTATAAGAAGAATAGAAACACTAGCAAAAGTTGGAATGCATAGAATTACATGGGATTTATCTTATCCAAATATGAATCCAATTACATTAAACCAAAATTCTGAAAATCAAGTGACTCCAAAAGGTTTTTTAGCACCAACAGGAATATACACAGTTAGAATGTACCTTGTGGAGAATGGTAATGTAGAAACACTGTCAGAACCTATTTCATTTAATGTTAAACCTTTACGGGAATCAGCTTTAGAAGGTTCTAGTATAGAAAAAACATCAGAATTCTGGCGCTCATTTGAAAATGCTAATAGGAATGCATCACAATTCAATATTCAAATTAATAAAGCTACTAAAAGAGCTAAAGCATTACACATAGCTATTCAAAGAAGTACTATATCTCCAGGTGGTATTGATAAAGATTTAGCCGAAATAACTAATAATATAGAAAGATTGAGATCATCATATTATGGAAATCAAGCTAAAGTGGAAGTTGGTGAAAAAGCCGCTCCTACAGTAGACACAAGAATGTTTGCGATATTAAGAGGTATCGAATCATCAACCTATGGTCCAACTTCAATTCATAAAGAGCAACTAAGTATTATTGAAAAACAGTTATCTATCTCACTAGCTAAATTGAATGAAATAAAATCACTATTAGATACAATAACTAGCAAACTTCAAGAAGCTGGATCTCCCTATATTGAAGATTAAAAAGAGTATGTTTTAGGAAACAAAAAACCCCACAATTCATAATAGTGGGGTTTTAATTTATTAAGTGAGCCCTAAAGGATTCGAACCTTTGACCGCCTCCTTAGAAGGGAGGTGCTCTATCCAGCTGAGCTAAGAGCCCTCATCACGGAAACATTTATTTATGTAAATTTCCGGAGAGCAAATATAAAATTAACTATATATCTAACCAAAAGAAATGTTTATTATTTTTTGTGAAAATTATTTTTAAAATCAGTATTAAAAATCAGGGTATTAGCTCTGTAAATATTTATTTAAAATTTCTTTTTGCCTAAACAAAAACTATACAAGTATTCTGGAAGTAGTTATTTTCATTATATTAGTAACACTACAACTAAAATAAATAATTTTGAAACCGACTAAAAACTCATTACAAGTATATATTCTTTTTTTATTTACTAGCATACTAATTTCTCAAGAACGCCCACCAATTGAGATTTTTTCACCTAAAGATTATGGAGGAGAAACCCAAAATTGGTCTATTACTCAATCAAAAGAAAAATACATCTATGTTGCAAATAATAAAGGTCTATTGGAATATAATGGCTCTAATTGGCAACTGTATTTATCTCCAAATGAAACAATAATTCGATCTGTTAAAGAGATTGATGATCTAATTTATACTGGTGCCAATAGTGAATTTGGATATTGGAAACGTAATGATCAAGGCATATTATTTTACACATCCCTATCTAAAACTCTTGATATTGAATTTCTTGAAGATGAAGAATTTTGGAATATTGTTAATATTGATGATTATATATTATTTCAATCACTAAAAAGAATATACATCTACAATAAATCAAATAATTCTTATTCTAAAATAGATTCTGAAACTATAATCTATAAAATATTTAAAGTTGATGAAATTATCTATTTCCAAAAAACTAAGGATGGTGTTTATAAAATAGAAAATGGAGAAGCAAAATTAGTTTCAAACAACCTCATTTTACAAAATAACAGACTTGTTAATGTTTTTAATAAAGGTGATAATCTTTTAATTGAAACCGAAAATAATGGTTTTTACATATTAGAAAATGATTTACTTAAAAAATGGGAAATAAGTGCCAATGAAAAACTTTCTGAAATAAGTGTTTTTAGAAGTATTCAATTAAAAGATAAAAGTTTTATTTTAGGAACAAGGTCTAATGGTGTATTTCATTTAACAGAAGATGGCGTTATAGATTACAATTTAGATATTATTCATGGCTTGAGTAACAACACAGTTCATGGTGTTTTTGAAGATGCAGAAAACAATATTTGGCTAGCTTTAGAAAACGGTATTAACTGTATAAATATTAAGTCGCCTTTTAGAATATATACTGATAAAGAGGGTAAAATAGGCACCGTTTACGCTTCAATAGTTCATAATAACAATTTATACTTAGGAACAAATCAAGGCTTATTCTATAAAGAGCTAGGCTTAAATGAAGACTTTAAAATAGTTGAAAATATTCAAGAAGCAGTTTGGTGTTTAGTTAATATAGAAGGTGAATTGTTTTGCGGTCATGACACTGGAACATCTATAGTGAAAAATAATAAATCTGAAAAAATTGCAGGTACACAGCAAGGCACTTGGTCTATAAAACCAATAGAAGGGAGAAAAGATTTGCTTTTGCAAGGAAGCTATAATGGGTTATATGTTTTACAAAAAACAAATGATAAATGGCTATTTAGAAATAAAATTAAAGGATTTGATAGATCTAGTAAATTTTTTGAGTTTTTCAATAATTACATTTTTGTAAGCCATGAGTATAAAGGGGTTTTTAAAATTAAAATGGATAAAGATTTTAATACAGCTATAACTGTTGAAAAAAATGCATCAATCAATAATGAAATTAATTCTAGTATAATTAAATATAATGATCAATTACTTTATGCTTATAAAGAAGGAATTTACAAATATGATAGTATCAAAAATGATTTTTTAAGAGACACGTTTTTAAGTCAACTATTTAAAAAAGAAGAATACACCTCTGGTAAACTTTTATTCAATGAAAAAGCAAATAAACTCTGGAGTTTTTCTGAAAAAGAGCTAAATTATTTATCTCTAGGAAAACTTAGCAATACACCAAAAATTAATAAAATACCTTTTTCTAAATCTTTACCTAGAGGGCTTACTGGTTATGAAAACATCTCAAATATTACAAATAAAAAATATTTAATAGGGACATCTAATGGTTTCATTCTTTTAGACTTAGACAAACAACAAAATAAAAACTATAATATAAAAATAAATTCAATACTGACTCATAGCATAAGTTCACCTACACATATCATAAATAAAACAAGTAAAGGCTACTTTGAGAATAAAGAAAATAATATTGAATTCTATTTTAGTGTACCAGAATTTGAAAAATATTTAGATACAGAATTTCAATATAAATTAGAAGGCATTTACGATAATTGGAGCGATTGGTCTGCAAATTCTTCAACATTATTTGAAAATCTACCATATGGAGACTATGAGTTTAAAATAAGAGCTAAAATTGGAAATACTATTTCAAATAATATAGCATCTTATAATTTTAATATTAAAAGACCTTGGTATTTATCAAATTTGATGATAATAATTTATATTCTATCAATTTTACTTTTCTCATTATTAATGCACAATATTTATAAAAGATATTATAAGAAACAACGTGAAAAATTATTGCAAAAAACTGTAAGAGAGTTAGAATTGAAAGAATTAGAAAACAAACAGCAACTTATGCGATTTAACAATGATAAACTCAGACAGGATATTGAAAGCAAAAATAGAGAATTAGGCATTTCAACAATGAGCTTAATAAAAAAGAATGAGTTTCTAAATACCATAAAAAAAGAATTGCAAAATATAGAAGATGGAAAAAACATCAAAAAGGTTATTAAAATTATTGATAAAAATTTAAACAATAATGATGACTGGTATTTATTTGAAGAAGCATTTAACAATGCTGATAAAGATTTCCTCAAAAAGATAAAAAGCTTTCATCCTACCCTAACATCAAACGATCTAAGACTTTGCGCCTATTTAAGACTCAATTTATCATCTAAAGAAATAGCACCATTACTTAATATTTCACCAAGAAGTGTCGAGGTTAAACGTTATAGATTAAGAAAAAAGATGGATTTAGCTCATGAAGCTAGCTTAACAGATTATATTTTAAAAATATAACAATACAACAAACTAGAAAATTACCTATACATTAACACAACAAATAACGTATTTTTAGTAAATCTGTTAAATTTGAATAATTAATTAAAATTTAAAAAGGAATAGGCTTTATTGCTTAATTACCAATTAAATCAATAAATTATTGCTGTGTATGTTTTTTGTTGAGGTGTTTTTTAAACAGATGATAATCTATTTACTAAATTTATAAAATTAAGATTGACCAACAAAACCAAAACTTTATATAGTTAACCTTATTTGGTTCAATGCATAAAAATTATTTTAATGACCAACTTTTAAATTAAATAAAACTATGAAAAACAATTTTCTAAGATTAGTACTCTTCTTATTTACTTCACTGGCCTTTGCTCAGACTGCAAAAGTATCTGTAGTAAATAGTGATGATGGGATGAAATTAGCAGTGAATGGAAAAGATTTTATGATTAATGGTATGAATTGGGATTACATTCCAATCGGCACCAATACCATTAATGCTGAATTCTGGAAAAAATCTGATGATATAATCAAAGCAGGGCTTGATTCTGAAATGTCACTTCTTAAAAACATGAATGTAAATGTAATACGCCAGTACACTGGAGTACCAGCAAGATGGATTAAATACATTTACGAAAACTATGGTATTTACACCATGTTAAATCACTCATTTGGACGATATGGGTTAACCATAGATGGTGTTTGGACTCCAATAACGTTGTATGACGATCCTAGAACTGCAGAATTTTTAATGACTGAAGTTGAAAACTTAGTTAAAGAATACAAAAACACGCCTGGACTACTTATGTACCTGTTAGGTAATGAAAATAACTACGGTCTTTTTTGGCAAGGAGCAGAAACTGAAGATTTTCCAGATGATGAACAAGAAAAAATCTTCATAGGCGAATCGCGTGGAAGACCTATGTATAAGTTAATGAATGAGGCTGCATTAAAAATAAAATCTATTGATGGGTCTCATCCAGTAGCAATTTGTAATGGTGATACTTTATTTATTGACATCATAGCAGAAGAATGTAAAGATGTTGATATATATGGTACCAACATGTATCGTGGAGTGTCATTTGGAAATGCATTTCAAGAGGTAAAAGAAAAATTAAATAAACCAATAATGTTTACTGAATTTGGTTCTGATGCTTTTAACGCTATTTCTAATCAAGAAGACCAAAAAATGCAGGCTTATTATATGGTTAATAACTGGAAAGAGATATACGAAAATGCTGCTGGTTTAGGGAAATCTGACAACTCTATCGGAGGTTTTACATTTCAGTTTTCTGATGGTTGGTGGAAAGCTGGATTTGATGACAGAAAAGATGCTGATACACAACAAACAGAATCAACTTGGAATGCTGGTGGTTATACATTAGATGAAGCATACCCTGGGGCTAATAACATGAATGAAGAGTGGTTTGGAATTTGTGCAAAAGGACCAACTAACGAAAGAGGTTTGTACGATTTATTCCCAAGAGCAGCTTATTATGCTCTAAAAGAAGCTCATCAATTAAATCCATATGCTGAGGGTATTGATGGTGATTTTGTTAGAAATTATTTTAAAAACATCTCCTTAATGGAAGCTGTTTTAAAAGGACGAGGTGATAAAGCGGCTTTAATAGGAGAAAGTTCCGGAAAAATTAAACTTAGTAATTTAAGAGCTGAATTTACAACTTTTAATACAGGAGGGACTTTAATTACTACTCCAGACGCAGTGGATCCTACTAGTCAAACTTATCCAAATGAATTAGGTTTTGATCATATGCAATCTTATTTTATCGGCGTAGAAGGAGCTCCTTCTCCAAACATGAAAGCTAATGTGAATTTTAATATTTTAGGCAATGTTGCAGAAAATCCTATTGACGAAATATTTTATGAAAACAGAGGAAGGCGATTTGCTGTAAACACTGATGAAGGTAATGTTGATGTTTTTGATCAAAATAGAGTTCAAATTTATAATGCAGAATATGAATGGAATACAAAAGAATTTGATTTAAGAGGATTTTACAGAACAGGTCATTATCACTGGGGTTATGAAGGAGATTTCTTTGGATTATATCCAGAGGCTAATTATGGCCCTAATTTAGATATTTACAATGGTGAGATATTAGGAGCTGAGATAGATGGTAAAGGCGCTTTAGATGGGTTAAAAGCCGCTTTTGGTCCACAGTTATGGTGGGGAGCTAATCCAGCTATTTTATTAAAATACCGAACAAAAATCGGCAAATATGATGTGACTGGTGTATTCCATGAAGATATCGATGATATTGGTGCTGTTGTTACTTCTATCGCTATACCTATGCCAAGAACAAGAAGAGCAACCATACACATCGAAAGAGATTTTGGAAATGTGAATTTTGAAATTGGTGGTATTTGGGGTGGTCAACCATTAAACGGAAGAGATTTTCAAATTGCCGAAGGTGGTCCTGGAAATTATGTGATTCTTGAAGATAAAATTCAATCAAGAGATAATTGGGGAGCTAAAGCTAAAATCGAATTTTCAAAAGGAAGATTTAACTGGTATGCTCAAGGTGCGGCGATGGGACTTGTTGCTAATGGTGGTGCAGATGCAACTAGAACATTTACAGGTTGGCATTTAAAAGATAGCGGAAGCGGAAATCAAACAAATTTCTTAACAGGTTTCACATACTTAATAGGAGATTTACAAATAGCTCCAAACTTTTTATGGCAAAAACCAATTGTTGGCGCTATACCAAATGATGTACAATCACCAGGAAGACTGAGAAATGTATTTGATGATCCATTTGCCGTAAGAGCAAATAGAGAAACAACTGCTGGTGAAATTTTATTTAGTTACGACCCAACTCCTGGTACTTGGATGTACGAATGGGATAATGATAGAGCTGAAGACGCGAAATTTGCAATGAATTTTGGTTTCGTCTTCCGTCATCATCCTACAGCGCAAGATGCTGCGATAGGTTTTTTAAGTAATCGTACGTTGTTTGCGTTCCCTAATTCAGCGCCAGCTAGAGATTTATGGGAAGCCCATACTAGGATAGTATCTAAAGTACATCCAGATTTAGGTGTTATAGCTAATTTTTATGCTGGAAATGGACAGGCTAATGGTAGTGATCCTAGAATGATTCAACGTGTTGGAGGTGATATTAGATTAATTTATAATAAAATCAAACTAACTCATACATTTAAAATTAATGATTGGGGACCATTCGATTATCATAGAGATTTCAACTTAACATATCCAGTGCAATTAATGTTAGATTTATCAACAACACTTGGAAAACCAGATTGGTTTATTTTACCTGGCACTCAAGTTGGTATTCGTGGTACTTGGCGTTCTATGGATCAAAATTCTCCAAGGTTTTCTCCAAATCAAACACCATCTGAATTCGCTACATCTCCAACAATTAGTCCAGTAGGATTTCCTAATGGAAGCGAATGGGAAATTAGAACATATGTACATATTAATATTGGAAAATAAAAAATTAGAAAAATGAAAAATAGAAAATTAATTTATTCGAAAATCACACTTCTTTTTGGTTTGCTTTTCATAGCGAATACAAGTTGTGAAAGAGAATTATCTCCACAATCGGGATTAGCAGGTAACTCTACATCAGGAGATGTTTTTATAGATGGCTTTACAGGCGGTTTAGATTATTTCCCGTTTGGCGGATCATACTTAGATGCTTTTTCAGTAGATACTGATAATAAATATAGTGGAAGTTCTTCCATGAGATTTGATGTTCCTAATGTTGGAGATCCTGCAGGAGCTTATGCAGGTGCCATCTTTCGTTTAGAATCTGGTAGAGATTTAACAGGTTATGATGCTTTAACATTTTGGGCTAAAGGCACCAAAGCTGGTTTGATAAATGAAATTGGATTTGGAACTGATTTTGGAGAAAACAAATATCAAGTTAGTATGTCTCTTCAATTAACTACTAATTGGAGAAAATATGTGATTCCAATTCCAGACGCAACCAAATTAATACAAGAAAGAGGTTTGTTTTGGTATGCTGAAGGACCAGAAAACGGAATAGGCTATAGTTTTTGGATTGATGAACTAAAGTTTGAAAAACTAGGAACTATTGCACAACCACAACCTGCTATTTCGGATGGTGCTGATAAATCAGAAACAGCTTTTACTGGTGTAGATATAGCAATAACTGGATTAACTCAGACATTTAATCTGGAATCTGGTGAAAATGTAACTGTAAATGCAGCACCTTCATATTTTAATTTTAAATCTTCAAATGAAGAAGTTGGATTTATAAACGAATCTGGTGTTGTTACAATTATAGGAGAAGGTACAACAACCATAACAGCATCGTTAGGTGGGGTTTTAGCAAAAGGATCATTAGAACTTTCTTCAAGAGGAGGTTTTGATTTAGCACCAATACCGACAAGAGATCCTAGTAAGGTTATTTCTATTTACAGTGATACCTATACAAATGTTCCTGTTGACTTCTTTAATGGATTCTGGGAACCTTTTCAAACAACTCAATCTTCTGAGTTTGCGATCGGAGGTAATAACATGATAAATTATACCAATTTCAACTTTGTTGGTAATCAGTTTGCTAATCCTACTGTAGATGCAACTCAAAAATCTAATGTACACGTTAATATGTACATTCCAAATAGTGTACCTGCAAACATGGATTTCTTAATAACTCTTGTAGATTTTGGTCCAGACCAAGCAGATGGTGGTGGTGATGATACTAGACAGCAAGTGTTTTTTGATAAATCTCTTTGGGTTCCTGATACATGGATTACATTAGAATTTCCTGTCACGATGGATAACAAAAACAATATTGGACTTATTATTTATGAAAACATTAATTTTTCATCACTAAGTAATTGGTATTTAGATAATGTATATTTCTATGAAGATTAATTCTGCATTTAGATTTTAAAAATTAATAAAATGAATTTAAAAAACACAATGATAATGAAAACAAAAATCTTTAAGCAGAACCTATTACATAGAAATGTAAACTTAATATTTGGGGTTCTTAGTCTTACATTTTTGGTCTTTTTTACCGTTACTAGCTGTTCAACTAGCGAAACACAAACGGTAACTAATTTCAATACTATTACCATGCAAGATGAATTTGATGTTGAAGGTGCTCCAAATAGTGAAATTTGGACATATGATATTGGTAGAGGTAATAATGGATGGGGTAATAATGAATTACAATACTACACTGATAGTTCTGAAAATGTTTCGGTACAAAACGGATACTTAATAATAACTGCACAAAAGGAAGATTTCCAAGGAGCTTCATATACGTCGGCAAGAATATTAACTAAAGACTTATTCGAACAGAAATATGGTCGTTTTGAAGCCCGTATTAGATTGCCATGGGGACAAGGTATGTGGCCTGCTTTCTGGTTATTAGGTGCGAATTCTGATGAAGTTACCTGGCCTGCATGTGGAGAAATAGATATTATGGAAAACCGCGGGCAAGAACCTACATTAATTAATGGTAGTTTACATGGACCAGGTTATTCAGCTGGAGAAGCTATTACAAAGGCTTATACCTTACAGAATTCTCGTTTTGATACAGATTTCCACATTTTTGGAATAGAATGGGGCCCAGGATATATAAACTATTATGTTGATGATGTATTATATAACCAAATTACACCAGAAGATGTAACTGGAGAATGGATTTTTGATGATCAACCATTCTATATAATAATGAATGTTGCTGTAGGTGGAAATTATGTGGGTTCACCTAATAACGAAACCGTATTCCCACAAACCATGCTTGTAGATTATGTTCGTGTTTACAAAGCAGAAATATTTAATAATAACTAAACAAAAAAATAAGATTATGAAACAATTACTAAAAACAATAAAAATTGTATTCGTTGTTTTTTTATCCTTTACCTTTTTAGGGTGTGAGGATGAACAAAATGAATTCCCAAAAGCATTTGCTGAATTTACGTATACAATATCTTACCCAGAAAATCAACAATATGGTGTGGTGAAATTTATTAACACATCTAGGAACGCATCTCTTTTTGCTTGGTCTTTTGGAGACCAAACAACTTCAACTGAAGTAAATCCTACACACATATATCAACCTGGAACTTATTTAGTTTCGCTAGTAGCAAGAAATGTTGCTGGTTCTTTCAGAACATATCAAGACACTATTGTAATTGGAGAAAACAATACTGACGGTGGCGGTGGAGGTTCTTCTGATTGTACTGCTGAAACATCAGAAAATATAGATCCAGCAAATGGTGATATAAATTGGACTTTCTTAACAAATGCTGTTACACATACATTTGAAGCTTTTGGAAATACTGGAGGCGGAATTGTTGCTAACCCTGTAATTGATGATGTAAATGGAAGTTGTAATGTTCAACAATTTGTAAAAGCATCAGGATGTGAAACATGGTCTGGTTTAGGTGCAGAATTATCAACAGCATTAGATTTTACAGCTTCTACAACTAATAAAGTGTTTACTATGAAAGTTTTAGCCGAAGATCAAGTAGCTGATGTTACTTTAAGATTAGAACGTTTACCTTACCCAGATACAGATCCCGCAGTTGAAAAAGTTGCTAGTATTACGCAAGTTGGAGCTTGGCAAGAATTAACATTTGATTTCTCAGATGTTACAACAGGAACTTATAAAAGTATGATTCTTTACTTTGAAAGAAATGCTTCTTGTGATGGAGATATTTATTATTTTGATGATATTAAGCAAGTTGCCGATACCGGAGGTTCTGGTGGCGGAGGTGGAACTACTGTTTGTGTTCCTGAAACTGCTGAATCTATTGCAGCTGCAAATTTAAATATTACATTTCAAACAAATACACCAGCAGTTATTAATGATAATGCCTTGTTTACATGGGTAGATAACCCAGATTTTGATAATGCAGTAAATACTTCATGTAAAGTTGGTCAAGTAGTAAGAGTAAACAACTCTCCTTATGACAACATTCAAATCGATTTAACTGATAAATTGGATTTTAGTGTTTCTGAAGGTGTAAAAATTAAAGTTTGGTCGCCAACAGCTAACACTCCTGTGTTATTAAAACTTGAAGAAATTGGAAAGCCTGGTAATTTTGTTGAAATTCTGCAAACTACTGGTGCTGCAAATACTTGGACAGAATTAACATATAATTTTGAAGCTACAGCTACCCCACAATTCAATAAAATGGTTATTTTCTTTAACTTTAACGTAGGAGATGCGAGTACTTATTATTTTGATGATGTTATGGTTTATGGAACACCAAGCGGCGGCGGCGGCGGCGGTGGCGGTACCGGTGGAGGTTGTACTGGAACTGCAGTAGCAGCAACAGCATTCCCTGTTAATTTTGAAAGTTGTGAATCTTTCTTAGGCACTTTTACAGATAGTGGAAGTATAACAACTTCGTTAGATAATAACCCGTCAAAAACAGGTATCAACACTTCTGATTTCGTATTAAGAGTAGATAAAGCAGCAGGTTCAAACAGATGGGCTGGTTTTCAAAATCCATTCCCAAGTAATTTTGATGCAACTAAAACCTTTAAAGTAAAAATATACTCTACTAAAGCAAATGTTGTGATGAGATTTGAGGTAAATAGTGATCCTCAACCAAATAGTTCTGGAAACCCAGGGCCACAGTTTGCAACTATTACGCAAGCCAATACTTGGACTGAAGTACAAATTGTATTTACTGGAATACCTGGGAACAATACAGGTCTTAATCAGTTTGTAATAAAACCTGACAACCCTGATGGAACGGATGGTCAAACAACACCAACTAGTGAAACCTACTATTTTGATGATATCAGACTTGAATAATTAATTAAAATAAAAATATATATTTATTAAATAAAAAGGCTAGCTAAGTTTTAGACTAGCTAGCCTTTTTTTATAAATAATCTGAACAATATAGTTGATGAGCAATAAAATTTATAAAGAAGAATCTAAAAACTCAACCAAAGTGAATAATTCTATAAAAGGAGAATTAGTGTCTATAGAAAATGAAACCTACTACAAGATTTCTAACTGTGATGAAATGCGTCCGTTTTTCATGAGTATCGTAAGCGACTCTAATCATTGGATGTTTATTTCTAGTAACGGAGGTTTAACAGCAGGCAGAAAAAATGCAGGGTTTTCATTATTCCCTTATTATACAGATGATAAAATAACAGAGTCTGCTGAAATAACAGGTAGTAAAACGATTTTCCAAATTCATTACAACGCTGAAATTTTAATTTGGGAACCTTTTTCAATTCGTCAAATGGGAATATATGAAGTTAAAAGAAATCTTTATAAAAACACTTATGGCAACAAAATCATTTTTGAAGAAATCAATAAAGATTTAGGATTAACTTTTCAATACGAGTGGAACTCAAGTGATCAGTTTGGCTTTGTTAAAAAATCTAAATTAATAAATAGCTCAAAAGATGTTAAAATCATTACTGTTTTAGATGGTTTACAAAATATAATACCTAATGGCGTTCCAGCAGATACACAAGCTACACATAGTAATTTAGTTGATGCTTATAAGCGAAATGAATTAATACCAGCAGTTGGTTTGGGTATATATGCATTAAGTGCTATTATAGTTGATAAAGCAGAACCTAGTGAGGCTTTAAAAGCCAACACAGTTTGGTCTGCAGGTTTGAAAAACCCTATTTACTTATTATCTTCATTACAATTAGATAACTTCAGAAAGGGTAAATCAGTAAAGCAAGAGGTAGATGTTAAGGCTGAAAAAGGTGCTTATTTTATTTCTTCTGAGATTGAACTTAAATCAGATTCTGAAAAAAATTGGATGTTTGTAGCCAATGTAAATAAATCTATCACTGGCGTAAACGAAGTAGCTGAAATAATTAAAAACACAAATAACATTACTGAAGCTGTTCAAAAAGATATCAATGCTGGCACAAAAAAATTAATAGAACTAACAGCTGCATCTGATGGTTTACAATTAACTGCTGACGCCTTAATTAATACCCGTCATTTTTCTAACACACTCTTTAATATTATGCGTGGTGGTATTTTTGATGATGGATACAATATTGAAAAACAAGACTTTATACAATACATTTCTAAAGCAAATAAATCGTTCTTCTCTAAAAAAGAGCAACAGCTAAATACGCTCCCCGAAATTTTCACACTTGATTATTTAAAAAACCTTGCGGAAGACGATGTTGATACAAACTTTAAACGTTTATGTTTTGAATATTTACCTTTAAAATTTAGTAGAAGACATGGGGATCCTAGTAGACCTTGGAATAAATTTTCAATAAATACAAGAAGTGAAATAGATGGCTCTAAGATTCTAGATTATGAAGGAAACTGGCGCGATATATTTCAAAACTGGGAAGCATTAGCGCATTCCTATCCAGAATATATTGAAAGTATGATTCATAAGTTTTTAAATGCTACAACATTTGAAGGCTACAACCCATATAGAGTTACAAAAGATGGTTTTGATTGGGAAATTATCGAAGAAAATGATCCGTGGTCTTACATCGGTTATTGGGGAGATCATCAAATTATTTACTTATTAAAATTCTTAGAATTTATTGAAAACCACTACCCTAAGCTACTAGAAAAACGTTTCTCTGAAGATATTTTTGTTTATGCCAATGTCCCTTATAAAATTAAAAGTTACTCTGATACATTAATTAATCCAAAAGACACAATTGATTTTGATTATAAGTTAGATGAAAAAATCAATGAGGCTAAACAATTTTTAGGTGCTGATGGTGCTTTATTAACTGATAAGAATTCAGAAATATATAAAGTAAACTTAATAGAAAAATTATTAGCTACGGTACTTGCAAAAGTATCTAATTTTATTCCTGAAGGTGGTATTTGGTTAAATACACAAAGACCTGAATGGAACGATGCAAACAACGCATTAGTTGGTAACGGTGTGTCTATGGTTACGTTATGTTACCTAAATCGTTTTTTAAATTTCTTTTACAATGTAGTATCTAAATCTAAAACTAATTCTGTGCAAATTTCTGATGAGTTAGTGACCTTTTTTAATGAAGTTGTAAAAACATTACAAACCAATAAACATATCCTTTCTGGGCAAGTTTCTAACAAAGACAGAAAAACAGTGCTAGATGGCTTAGGCATTGCAGGAAGCAACTACAGAATGACCATTTATAAAGAAGGTTTTACTGCAAAAAAATCTATAATAACAAAGGCTAATATTTTAGATTTCATTAAAACCACTAAAGATTATCTACAACATACCATCGATTCAAATAAGCGATCTGATAATATGTACCATGCTTATAATTTAATGACAGTTGAAAATGATACTGAGGTATCAATATCTTATTTATCGGAAATGTTGGAGGGCCAAGTAGCAGCATTAAGTGCTGGTTATTTATCTACTAAAGAAGCTCTAGATTTATTAGATGGATTAAAAGGTAGCTCGTTATTCAGAGAAGATCAATACAGCTATATTTTATACCCCAATAAAGAATTACCAAGCTTTGAAAAAAAGAACAATATACCTTCTGAAAAAGTAGAAAAATCAGAATTACTAAAACTATTGGTAAATAACGGAAATGCTCAAATTATAGAAAAAGATGTATTGGGTAATTATCATTTTAATGGTACGTTTAACAATGCTAATAGTTTAAAACAAGCATTGACTAACCTACCAGAGAAGTACCAATTGTTAGTCGCTAAAGATAAAAATTTATTATTAAATACTTTTGAAGAAATTTTTGATCATAAATCATTTACAGGTCGTTCTGGAACTTTCTTTGGCTATGAAGGATTAGGTTCTATTTATTGGCACATGGTTTCAAAATTATTATTAGCCGTTCAAGAAAATTGTTTGTTAGCAGTAAATAATAATGAAAGTGAGGTAGTAATTGGTAAACTACTAGATCATTATTACGAAATTAGTGCAGGAATTGGCGTACATAAATCACCTGAATTGTATGGTGCCTTCCCAACGGATCCTTATTCACATACACCTGCCACAAAAGGAGCTCAACAACCAGGAATGACAGGACAAGTAAAAGAAGATTTATTAAGTAGATACGGTGAACTTGGAGTATTTGTTAAAAATGGGATTTTATTTTTCAATCCAAGATTATTAAGAATACAAGAGTTTTTGAAAGAAACTACTGTTTTTAATTACACAAACACTAAAAACGAAGTTACTGAAATTGAGTTGGATAAAAACTCATTATGTTTTAGTTATTGTCAAATTCCGGTCATCTATAAACTTACTGAATCTAATCAAATTCAAGTAGTTTATAATAATGATGATACTAAAACTTTTGATAGTCTAAGTTTAGATGAAAAAACATCGAAATCAATTTTTGAAAGAAGAGGACAAATAAATAAACTAATCGTTTCTATTAAGAAATAGGATCAAGATATTCGTTTACACAACTAAAAAAAATATCCTATAAATTTTAAAGGTTTAATTAGTTGAAAAAAGAAAGGAAAAAGTGAAAACGTTAAAAAATAAAACTGCTCAAGAAATTTTAAATAATCCGGATTATTTGGCTATTTCTTATGGTGGATACAGACAAAATTCTAGAAATATCCAACCGACTATTCAAGAGTTAAAAGAGGATATGAAGATTTTATCTGCTATGGGCGTTAAAATTTTAAGAACTTATAATGTTCAAGTTCCACTTCCACATGCTTCTAATGTACTGAAGGCTATAAAAGAATTAAAAAATGAAGATCCTAGCTTTGAAATGTATGTGATGCTGGGTGCATGGATTGATTGCCAAAACGCATGGACAGGACACGTTCCTAATCATGATGTTGAAAGCGAAAACAATGCAGGTGAGATTGATAGGGCTATTGCATTAGCTAAAGCCCATCCAGATATAGTTAAGATTATTGCTGTAGGAAACGAAGCTATGGTACGTTGGGCTACAAGCTATTTTGTGCGTCCTAATGTTATTCTTAAATGGGTAAATCATTTACAAAATTTAAAAAAAACTGGTGATCTACCTAAAGATTTATGGATTACTAGCTCTGATGATTTTTCATCATGGGGTGCAGGAGATCCAAGTTATCATTGTGAAGATTTAACTAATCTTATTAAGGCAGTAGATTATATATCTATGCATACCTACCCTATGCACAACTCTCACTATAATCCTGCCTTTTGGTTAGTTCCTGAAAATGAATATGAACTATCAGATTCTGAAAAAATTGAATCTGTAATGCAAAGAGCTTTAAATTTTGCCAAAGACCAATACGAAGCCGTTGTAAAATATGTACAAAGCTTAGGTGTTAATAAACCTGTTCATATTGGTGAAAGTGGTTGGGCATCAATTTCTAACGAGCATTATGGTGCAAGTGGATCGAAAGCAGCTGATGAATATAAATCAGGAAGGTATTATCAATTGATGAGAGCATGGACTTACAAAGAAAAAATTTCATGTTTCTATTTTGAAGCCTTTGATGAGCAATGGAAAGATGATAATAACCCAGAAGGATCTGAAAATCATTTTGGTCTAATTAACCTTATAGGTCAAGCAAAATATGCTATTTGGGATTTAGTAGATAATGGTGTATTTAATGGTTTAACTAGAAATGGTATAAAAATCACCAAAACTTATAAAGGAGAAAAAAAGAAATTACTCTCTGATGTTCTAGTTCCGCCATTACAAAAAGAAGCAACTTTTAATTATTAATTATGAAAATTTTTTTAAACATTATGAGAAATTGTTTCCTGATTTTTTTAATCGGTTTCATTTTTTCTTGTAGTAAAATTAAAAGCAATAATGTGACACCTATTGAAGAAAAAAAAGAAATAACAGCAAAAGATATTTTAGGTAACTCTAATTACTTAGCCATGTCTTATGGTGGCTACCGAAACGCAAATCATGATATTGAGCCAACTGTAGATGAACTCAAAGACGATATGAGAATTTTATCTGCCATTGGTGTAAAAGTACTTCGAACTTACAAAGTACATTTACCTCATGCTTCAAATGTACTTAAGGCAATTTCTGAAATAAAAAAAGAAGATCCATCTTTTGAAATGTACGTGATGTTAGGCGCCTGGATAAATTGTAAAGATGCCTTTACTGATAAAGTACCAGATCATTCACAAGACAATGAATTAAACGCTATAGAGATTGGTAAAGCTGTATCATTAGCAAACCAATACCCAGATATTGTTAAGGTTATTGCTGTTGGCAATGAAGCTATGGTAACATGGCAAGCACAATACTATGTGCAACCATGGATAATTTTAAAATGGGTAAACCATTTACAAAAATTAAAAATGCATAACGAACTACCTAAAGATTTATGGATTACAAGTTCTGATAATTTTGCTTCTTGGGGTGGTGGTGATGGCAGTTATCACGTTGAAGATTTAACTAAATTAATAAAAGCTGTAGATTTTATTTCCATGCACACCTACCCTATGCATGATACCCATTACAATTCTAATTTTTGGGGCGTTTTAAAAGATGAAAATACACTAACTGATATTGAAAAAATTGATGCAGCTATGGTGCGTTCCCTAAATTATGCCATATCCCAATATAAATCAGTTTCTAATTACATAAAAAGTATTGGAGTTGATAAACCAATTCATATAGGTGAAACAGGATGGGCTTCTTTTTGTAATAATTTTTATGGTGCGAATGGCTCCAAAGCTACAGATGAATATAAAGAAGCTAAATTTCATGATTTGATTAGAGACTGGACAAATAAAAATAACATCTCTTGTTTTTATTTTGAAGGCTTTGATGAACCATGGAAAGGTGGAAATGATCCTGGAGATTCTGAAAAACATTTTGGTCTATTTACTGTTGAAGGTAAAGCAAAATATGCTTTATGGAATATGGTTGATAGAGGTGTTTTTAATGGATTAACAAGAAATGGAAATCCAATTATAAAAACCTATAATGGAGATAAAAACACATTAATGAATGATGCTTTAGTTCCTTTAACAAAGAAAGAAATAATACTACATTAAGTAGCATTAAAATAAACCAATGAAAATAATTAAACCTTTTTTTTACATTTTTTTAGTTTTCGTGATTATGAATTGTTCTGACAAACAAAACCAATTGAGCGTTGAAATATATGAAACATCTGAAAGCGGAAATAAATTAACAAAAATATCAGCTTTCAATATTTCAGAAAATCCAGTTACTATAAAACTAAAACCTGAACAAAAACTTCAAACAATAACAGGTTTTGGAGGTGCTTTTACTGAATCATCCGCATTTTTGTTGAATAAATTAAGTAAAGAAAATCGTAAAAAAATTATTAATGCCTATTTTAGTAAAGAAGGTGCACACTACTCTTTAACAAGAACACACATGAATTCCTGTGACTTTTCTTTAAGTAATTATTCTTACACACCTGTAGAAGACGATAAAACTCTTGAGCACTTTAGTATTCACGAGGATAAAGATGATTTAATTCCATTTATAAAAGACGCTATGGCAGCCTCTACAGATGGATTTAAAATTTTCGGCTCACCTTGGACAGCTGCTCCATGGATGAAAGATAACAATAATTGGGTTGGTGGTAAACTACTACCTGAATATTATGATACTTGGGCCTTGTTTTTCTCAAAATTTGCAGATGCCTACAAAGAAGAAGGTATTAATATCTGGGGCTTTACTGTTGAAAATGAACCTTTAGGTAATGGTAATAACTGGGAAAGTATGCATTACACTCCTGATGAAATGACCAATTTTGTTCAAAATTATTTAGGCCCAAAATTGGAAGCTGATGGAAAAGGAGATTTAAAAATTTTAGGCTATGATCAAAACAGAGAACACTTAAAAGAATGGGTAGATTCTCAATTTAAAAATGAAGAAACTTCTAAATATTTTGATGGAACGGCTATTCATTGGTATGCAAGTACTTATGATTATTTTCCTGAAGAATTACAATATGCACATAACAAAGCGCCTTCTAAACTTTTAATACAATCAGAAGCTTGTATAGATGCAGAAATTCCTGTTTGGCTAGATGATTCTTGGTATTGGAAAAAAGAAGCTACAGACTGGGGATGGGACTGGGCACCTGAGGATGATAAATATTTACACCCTAAGTATGCGCCAGTTAATCGGTATGCGAGAGATATCATTGGGTGTCTTAATAATTGGGTAGACGGCTGGGTAGACTGGAATATGGTGCTCGATAAAAAAGGTGGTCCAAACTGGTTTAAAAATTGGTGTATTGCACCTGTAATAGTTGATCCTGAAAATGATGAAGTATATTTTACACCAATTTACTTCACCATGGCACATTTTAGTAAATATATTAGACCAAATGCTAAAGTTATTGGAGTTGAAAATTCAGATAAAAATTTAATGGTGACAGCAGCTGAAAATCCTGATGGAAGTACCATTGTTGTGATTTTTAACGAAACCGAAAATAGAAGTAGCATTAATTTGTTACTAAATAATAAATCAGTTGAATTTTCTATTAATGCAAAGGCTATTCAAACCGTCATAATTAAATAAATTATCAACTAACCACTAACTAACTAAAACCAATTAAATATGTCATCAAAAACTAATAAAGTCCCCATTGGAAAAAAAATAGCGTTCGGATTAGGAATGCTAGCAAATCAAATGTTTCCTGCTGCGTTAGGAATTTTTATGGTTGTATTAGTACAAGATTTAGGATTCCCAACATGGATGTGGGGTGTTTTATTTTTCTTACCTAGAGTTTTTGATTCTATAACAGACCCAATAATGGGCTTTATCTCTGATAATACAAAATCTAAATGGGGAAGACGCCGCCATTATGTTATGATTGGAGCTATAATTATGGGTATTTCATTTACTTTGATGTGGCAACTTTATCGTGACGATGGCATCAATTATAATTTTACATATTTCTTAATCTGGTCTCTTATTTTTTATTTAGGCCTTACCATTTTTAGTGTGCCATTCGTTGCTATGGGTTATGAAATGAGCGATGATTTCCATGAACGTACAAATATTATGGCTGTAGCACAATGGATTGGACAGTGGGCTTGGGTAATTGCACCTTGGTTTTGGGTGGTTATGTATGATCAAGGTTGGTTTGAATCTGCTGATGTAGCTACAAGAACTTTGGCACTATGGGTAGGTATTGGTTGTGGTATATTAGCAGCAATTCCTGCTATATTTCTTAAAGACAAATCAACTTTAGATGATGATAGTTTAGAGCCTTTGACAATGGGAAACATTGGGGGAAGTTTAAAAGGAATTGTAAAAGGTTTTAAAGAAGCTTTTAAATTAGTGCCTTTTAAAAAATTATGTATCGCTACTTTCTTTATTTTTAATGCATTTAATACCATTGCAGGTTTTTCTTTTTTTATCATAGTTTACTATTTATTTAATGGGGTTACTGGTGATGAAGGCGCTTGGATATGGCCAACACTTTTTGGTAGTGTAGGCGCTTTAGTTACTACGTTTATTGTAATTCCTATTGTTGCGAAAATGTCTAAAATAGTAGGCAAAAAAAATGCGTTTTTAGCTTCTCAAGGAATTTCTATTATTGGTTACATAATGCTTTGGTTTCTTTTTATTCCTGGTAAACCATATATGTTTTTAATTGCTATGCCTTTCTTTTCTTTTGGAATTGGTGGGCTTTTTACATTAATGATGTCAATGACAGCTGATGTATGTGATTTAGATGAATTAAATTTTGGACAACGAAGAGAAGGAATTTTTGGGGCTATTTACTGGTGGATGGTTAAATTTGGTTTAGCTATAGCTGGTTTATTAAGTGGGCTTATAATGTCTATGTTAGACTTTACGCCTGGTGCAGCTACCCAACCTGAAGGAGCTGTTACTGGATTAAGAATTTTCTTTTCTGCATTCCCTATATTAGGAACTGCAATTGCTATGTATGTTATGCGTGATTATGATCTAACTGAAGAGCGTGCATTAGAAATAAGTGCAGAATTATCAAAAAGAAAAGAAAAGAAAAAAACTAAACAAGTTTCTTCTTCATATGGAGGAGGTAAACTACTCTCAGCGTTAAATAATAATGTAACTTTAGGTGAGTTTAAGGAAATAGATTTTAGTAATAAAAATGTAGAAGACTTAAAAGAATTATTCTCAGAAAATCTATCAAATGGCTTACATGGTTTGTGTTTTAGTCCATATTTAGAAGGTCAAAAAGCGGGAGATATCTTATCAGAAAAACAAATCAGAAGACGTATGGAAATTATTTCTCCCTACACCAAATGGGTGCGCTCTTTCTCATGTACAGAGGGTAATGAATTAATACCTGAAATAGCACATAATAAAGGATTAAAAACTATTGTTGGTGCTTGGATTAGTGATGATAAAAATAGAAACAAAAAGGAAATTGATACATTAATAAAATTGGCTAAATCTGGATATGTTGATGTTGCTGCTGTTGGTAACGAAGTATTATTGAGAGGTGAAATCACTGAAAATGAACTCATCGATTACATCGAAACCGTTAAAAAAGCTTTGGTAGGAACCAATATCCCTGTTGGTACTGTTGATACTTACTACGAGTTTATTCAACGTCCAAAATTAGTAGAAGCTTCAGATGTTATCTTATCAAATTGTTATCCTTTCTGGGAAGGATCTAGTATAGAAGATTCTTTACTACATTTAAGACAAATGCATGCTCTAACTCAAAAAGCTGGGAATGGTAAAAGAATCATTATTACAGAAACGGGATGGCCTAGTCAAGGTGGTACAGTAGATAATGCAGATCCATCTCAAATAAATGCTATGAAGTATTTTGTACAAACCCAACAATGGGCAAAAGACCATAAGGTAGAAATGTTCCACTTCTCATCATTTGATGAAACTTGGAAGGTTAGAATCGAAGGTGAACTTGGCGCACGATGGGGCATTTGGGATAAAGACGAAGAACTTAAATATATAAATTAAAAAAATACTAACTAAATTAACAATTCTCACAAAATGTCATATAGAGGCGAACATAATTATTTACTAAAAGATGGAAACTATTCTGATTATGCTGGAGTAGATTTTAGTAATTATTCATCAGAAGGGTTAGAAAAACTCTGGAGAAAAACATTGGAAAACGGCATGCATGGTATCTGTTTTAGTATGTACGAAGATGGTCAAGAGCCAGGTGATACAATAACAGAAGAGCAAGTAGAACGTAGAATCAATATTTTAAAACCATATACGAAATGGATTCGTTCTTTTTCTTGTATTGAAGGGAATGAAAACATCCCTAGAATAGCTCATAAACATGGCTTAAAAACAATGGTTGGTGCTTGGCTAGGCGATGATATGGAAAAAAATGAAGAAGAAATAGAAGCTTTGATTCAATTAGGAAATGAAGGTTGTGTAGATATTGCTGCTGTTGGCAATGAAGTACTTTATAGAAACGATTTAACTTTAGAGCAACTTCTAGAATACATGCGCCGTGTTAAAGAAGCACTACCTAACGTTACTGTTGGTTATGTTGATGCTTATTATGAGTTTTCAGTTCATCCAGAACTAGTTGATGCTAGTGATGTTATATTAAGTAACTGCTACCCTTATTGGGAAGGCTGTCATATAGATGGATCATTAAATCATATGCAACAAATGTATGGTCAAGCATCAGATGCAGCAAGAGGTAAAAAAGTTATTATTACAGAAACTGGTTGGCCTAGTGAGGGCAGTAGTTTAAGAGGTGCTGTTTCAAACAGAGAAAATGCCATGAGATATTTTATAAACACACAATTATGGTCTTCAAAAGATGCTATTGATGTTTTTTACTTTTCATCTTTTGATGAATCTTGGAAAGTTGGTGCAGAAGGTGATGTAGGCGCCTATTGGGGACTTTGGGATAAGCATGAAAAACTCAAGTTTTAATATTAAAACAAATTAGATTTTATAAATTAGCATGTGGCAATTTTTAATTCCCACATGCTATTTTACTTTTAACATAAAGCATTTTTTATATCAAAATCATGAAAATAAATACATTTTTTTTAAAATCAATATTGATAATAGTTCTTACTGGAGTTTCATGCCAAAAATCGACCAGAGATTTATATCCTGAAGAATTAATTGGAGGTTTTAATTTGCTACCTAAAGAAAAAACAGGTATTGATTTTAGTAATTCCATACAAGAATCTACTTTTTTTAATCATTATTATTACAGCCAAATGTATGTTGGATCTGGTGTAGCTATTGGTGATTTAAACAATGATGGATTACCGGATATCTTTTTTGGAGGTAACCAAGTTGCCGATAGGTTATACCTAAATAAAGGTGACTTTAAATTTGAAGATATTACAAAAAAATCAAAAGTTGCAAAAAATTCGGGTTGGACTTGGGGTGTTACTATGGCAGATGTAAATGCAGATGGTTATTTAGATATTTACGTTAGCAGAAACGGTATATCAGCAAATCCAGAAGATCGAAGAAATCAATTGTATATTAATAATCAAGATTTAACTTTTACAGAATCCGCACTTCAATATGGTCTTGCTGATTACGGTTTTTCTACACAAGCTGTTTTTTTTGATATGGATAATGATGGTGACTTAGATATGTATCAGGTTAATCAAATAGCAGATAAAAAATTGCTTTTAATAAATAAAATACCTCAAGATCAATTTAAATTTTTTAGAGATCGTTTATACAGAAATGATAATGGTAGATATCATGATGTTTCACAAGAAGTAGGTATCTCTACCAATATTGCTTATGGCTTAAGTGTTAATGCTACAGATTTTAATAATGATGGTTGGATGGATCTTTATGTTGCAAACGACTATGCTGAACCAGATTTTATGTACTATAACAATGGGGATGGCACATTTAAAAATGTAATTAATGAAAAATTAAAGCATATTACGCAGTTGAGTATGGGATCAGATACTGGTGATATTAATAATGATGGATATCTTGACTTAATTACTACAGACATGACACCTGAAGATCATTACAGATCAAAAACTAATATGGCTTCTATGAGCACTAAAGCTTTTGAAACATTAGTTGAGGCGGGTGCTCATTATCAATACATGTCGAATACTTTACAAATTAATACAGGTCTTGGTACGTTTTCTGATATCGCAAACATGGCAGGAATTGCATTTACAGATTGGAGTTGGGCTAGTCTTATAGTTGATTTAGATAACGATGGATTAAAAGATATTATTGTATCAAATGGAATAAAAAAAGATGTAGATAATAATGACTACCGTAATAAAGTACTAAACCTTGGTAAAGATGCAACAGCTGAAAAACTATTCCAGCTAAGTAAAGAAACTCCATCTCAACCAATTGCAAATTACGCATTGAGAAATAAAGGTGATTTAGTATTTGAAAAAGTAACTAAAGATTGGGGATTTGATACACCAAGTTTCTCAAATGGAATGGCTTATGGCGATTTAGATAACGATGGCGATTTAGATATAGTTGTAAATAATATTGATGCTCCTGCTTTTGTTTATGAAAATAAAGCAACCGGTAATTTCTTGAAAATAGAACTGAAGGGTTCTGATAAAAATACTTTTGGAATTGGAGCTAAGGCAATAATTTACTACAATGATAAAATGCAAATGGCTGAAAATACTGTCACAAGAGGTTTTTTATCATCAGTTGAAAATAACTTATTTTTTGGTTTAGGAAAAGTTACAGAAGTTGAAAAAGTAGAAGTCTTATGGCCAAATGGTCAAATGAATATTTTTGAAAATGTTCAAGCAAATAAAAAAATAGTAGCAAATATTTCTAACGCTAAAAATACGGAAAGAAAAATAGAAAAAAATGAAACATTTTTTTCTAAAATCAAACCTAATAATTTGGGTATAGACTTTGAACATAAAGAAAATGAATATGATGATTTTGAAATAGAAATATTATTACCACACAAGCTATCTCAAAACGGACCTTTTTCTGCAGTTAAAGATATCAATAACGATGGTCTAGACGATATATTTCTTGGAGGTGCTATAGGTCAAAGTGGTGTTTTATATTTACAAAATAAAATAGGAACTTTCACAAAAAGCGCTTCTCAGCCATGGGAAAATGATAAAGATTCAGAAGATTTAGGTTGCTTATTTTTAGATGTAGATGGAGATAATGATTTAGATTTATACATAGCTAGCGGTGGTAATGAATTTAATAGTGGAAATCCTTTATTAAAAGATAGATTATACATTAATAATGGGAATGGTAATTTTACCAAAAATATAAGTGCACTTCCAAATATAACTGAAAGTACTCAATGTGTTAAAGCTTCTGACATTGATCAAGATGGGGATTTAGACCTTTTTGTAGGTACCCGACTCATATCGGGAAAATATACTTTCCCAGCTACAAGTTATTTGCTAATTAATGAAAATGGTAATTTTAAAAAGGCTCCTTCAGATTGGGCTCCAGATTTAGTGAATATAGGAATGGTTACAGATGCAGTTTTTACAGATATTGATAATGATAATGATGAAGATTTAATAATTGTTGGTGAATGGATGGAGATAAAAGTACTAACAAATAATGATGGTATTTTTGAAGATAATTCGGAAAAGCTAGGACTAGAAGATACCAGAGGTATTTGGTGGTCTATAACAGCTAGTGATTTAGATAATGACGGAGATGACGATTATATAATTGGTAATCTTGGTAAGAATAACAAATTTAAAGCATCTGCAGAGCACCCATTTAAAGTTTACGCAAACGATTTTGATAATAATGGCACAAACGATATTGTTTTAGCAAAATTTTATAAAAATGATTATGTGCCTGTTAGAGGTAGAGAATGTACTAGCCAACAAATGCCATATGTGGCCGAAAAATTTAAAGATTATCATAGTTTCGCATCTTCAAAATTAATAGATATTTTACCTGAAGAAAAGGTTGCTGGTGCTATTAAATATGAAATAAAAAGTTTTGAAAGTATAATACTTATAAATGATAATGGAAAATTAATAAGAAAAGCTTTACCAAATATGGCACAAATTGCACCATTAAAATCGTCTATCGTTTTTGATATTAACAAAGACGGTTATCAAGATATCCTTACAGTTGGTAATCATTATGGTGTAGAAGTTGAAACAGCTCGTTATGATGCAGGATTTGGAACTATTCTTTTAGGAAATGGTAATAACGAGTTTTCTTATATTTCTCCTGAAAAAAGTGGTTTTTATGTACCATATGATAGTAGACAATTAAAAAGAATTAGCTTAAGTACTAAAGACCTAATTTTAGTAACAAATAACAATAAGGAAGTAACTATTTTTGATTTAAAAGATTAAATTAAAATGTATAGCTATTAAAATATTTTATAAATTTAAGTAATTTTAAATTAAAAAATTGATAATCAATAATTTAAACAAATAAAAAACCCTGTTTAAATAACTATTTTATTTGCTATGTATAGTTTTTGTATAGGGGGTTTTTACCCAAAAATTAAATAAAAACACTTTACTTTATATATTATAAATATAAAACTAAATTAAAACATGAAAAAAATTACAATTTTACTAGTGATGTTCATTGCATCATTAGGCTTTTCACAAACGGATCTCATCGAAAGTTTTGATGGTGCTGCTCCGACATTAAATGCAGAAGGTGGTTGTACGCCTCCAGGTTTATCAATTAGTAGCGCTCAAGCTTTCACAGGTACAAATTCATTTGAGATTATTGCAAGTGCAGCTGCTCATCCGTGGCAAGGTGCTGAACTTGTTTTACAAGGAGCTGATTTAGAATTAACTACAAACAAGTTAGTTAAAGCACATGTATACTCTACAACTGCTGCTGGTATATTAGCTAAAGTAACTGCTGGTGGTGGACCTGCTTCTGCAGCGGCTGCCCTTCATGGTGGTACTGGTTGGGAAGAATTAACTTTTAATTTTCAAAATGGAGATGATAACACAGCCCCTGCAAATGGTGTTTACACAAACCTTATATTTTACCCGCTTTGGGGTACTGGGGGTAGTTATTCAGGACAAGGAGGATCTCCAAATTGTGTTTCTAATGCACCAATAACAATTTATGTAGATAACATAATAGGAACGGCTCCTAGTGGGGCAACTTGTTCTGATGGCATTCTAAATCAAGATGAAACTGATGTTGATTGTGGAGGGGTATGTACAGCATGTTTAGTGCCTCCTACAACAGCAGCACCCACTCCTCCGGCTCGTCCTGCGGCAGATGTTTTATCTGTAGTTACTCCTGCCTATACAGATGAAACACCAACTGGTGTTCAAGTATTTGCAGGTGCAAGTATATCCAATTACACCGTAGCTACAACTGATGATACAAGATTACTTGTAACGCCTTCTCCTGGTGGTGGAGCACAGTTTGGATATTTTGCTTCAACTAGTTCTGGATTTGATTTAACAAATTTCACCACTTTACACATAGATGTTTGGGTAGAAAATGCAGGTGCAGTTGGTTCTGTTTTAACCCTTCAACTTCAAAACTTTGATACAACTTCTGGAGCTTTTCAACATAATATTTTCACTAATATTAATGTTTTCACAGATGGTGCCGGTGCATGGATTGGTGGTGATTTTGATTTATCTACTTTTACCGGTAGTAGTTTAGCAAGAAATAATATTCAGCAAATTCAAATAATTGCTGCAGGTCCAGCTTTTGGTCCAACTTATTTTACTAATTTATATTTTCATAAAGGGACAACTTTAGGTACAGAAAATTTCGATTTAAACGAAGTTAGCATATACCCTAATCCATCTCAAGATAACTGGAACATAAAAACCAAAAATATTAAAATGTCTTCTATTCAAGTATTTGATATGTTAGGTAAAAATGTTATGACTTTAAACCCTAATACAGTTGAGGCAACAATTGATGGTTCAAATTTAAAATCTGGACTTTATTTTGCTCAAATAAAAACTGATAGTGGTATAAACAGTGTTAAACTGGTTAAGCAATAAAAGCTAACTTTACTAGTTTTAAAAAGCGCATCAAAAACGATGCGCTTTTTTTTGCTTAAAATTAAGAGATATTCAAATAAATCTAATCCATCATTAGATACTATTAAAATACATAACTCATAATCAAACTAAATAAAAGTTTCTGTTTTTATCATATTTTTTAATAGCAAACAATCTATTTCAAAAAAATAAATCCAATGTTACATAATGTAACATCAGAGCTAATGTAGAATAAAGATATTTGACATCGTTTTGGATTTATTCGTTAATCATAAACCTCGTAGCATAATAACTTAATTAAAAAAACGATAAAAACTTATTATTCATCTTAAGATATATAGAATAAAAAAGCCCTAAAAATTATTACATTTTCAGAGCTTAAGATTTTATATAATAAAATATTTATGCGAAATAAATATAAATACATACCACAATTAGTGTAATTAAAGCACCAACTATTTTAGTATGTTTCCAAGGCGTTATATCAACTTGTTTAGTATATTCCAACTCAAAAGCAGTTACTCTTGGCTTAATCTTACCTATGATTAACATAATGGCGATATTTAAAACAAACAAAATAGCCATCACATGTAAAAAGTGTGGATATGCACTAGCTTCAACCAACCTTAAAGTTGCCTCATCAGTTACACCAGAAGATTTGGCATTTTCCAAAGCGGTTTCTACCAAATTTGGACCTAACCAAAATTGACTAAAAATATATAATACAGAACCTGAAATGATACCAATTTTAGCAGCAATTGCTGGAACTCTTTTAGTTAAATACCCCACAACTATAATTGTAAATATTGGAATACTATAAATACCATTTATCTGCTGTAAGTAGTTAAATAAACTTCCGGCATTAGCAATAAGCGGAGCTATAAACATAGCCGCAATGGCTAAACAAATACCAAATATTTTACCATACTTTACAATAGTCTTTTCTTCAGCTTCTTGATTGATGTGTTGTTTATAAATATCAATTCCAAATAAGGTTACAGAACTGTTTAAAACACTATTAAATGAGCTTAAAATAGCCCCAAACAACACAGCAGCAAAGAAACCAACTAACGGTTTTGGCAATACTGCACGCACCAACTCTGGATAAGCCAAATCACTTGAAGATAAACCACCTTCAAAATAATGATACGCAATAATACCTGGTAATACTAAAATTAATGGCCCTAAAATTTTTAAAAAAGAAGCTAATAGTAGTCCTTTTTGTCCTTCAGCTAAATTTTTTGCACCTAAAGCTCTTTGTATAATTTGTTGGTTGGTACCCCAGTAAAATAATTGTACAAGCATCATGCCTGTAAAAATAGTACTAAAAGGCACTTCTTGCCCAGGTTTGCCCATCGAGTGAAATCTATCAGGATTCGAAGTCATTAAGGTATCTAAACCTGTCATTAAACTACCATCACCAATAGCCATTAAACCAAAAACAGGGATTAAAATACCTCCTATTAATAACCCGATTGCATTTATAGAATCTGATACAGCAACCGCTTTTAAACCACCAAATACAGCATATATAGATCCGATAATTCCAATACCCCAAATACAAATTACAATAGCGCTTTTATCAGAAACACCTAACATAGTAGGGATATCAAACATACCACTAATCGCCACAGAACCTGAATATAAAATAACTGGTAATAACACAATAACGTAACCAGTTAAAAATAGTCCAGATGTAATGGTTTTTGTACTTACATCAAATCGTTTAGATAAAAATTGAGGCACAGTAGTTAGTCCTCCTTTTAAGTATCTCGGCAATAGATACATAGCCGTTACCACCATGGCTATGGCTGCTAAAGTTTCCCAAGCCATTACAGATAAACCATCTTTGTAAGCACTTCCATTTAGTCCTACAATCTGTTCTGTAGAGAGGTTTGTTAATAATAAAGACCCTGCTATAACGCCGGCGGTTAAACTTCGACCTCCGAGAAAATATCCATCTGATGATTTTTCATCTGTAGATCGTGTTGCGAAATATGAAATGATAGCTACTAATGCCGTAAAGCCAACGAATGAAATTATTCCAATCATACTATTTTTTTGTTTAGTTAAGAAATCAAATATAGAAATTTAATTTTTATAAAGAATTCTAAAAAAACTGACTAATACAAAGTTAATAAGTCTTTGATACTTGCTATTTATAAATTATTAGATTGAAATCTATATAATAGCTTACGTATTATTTTTTTAGCTAATTAAATACTAAAACTTAGCTTCAAAAGTTATATTTTTGAGTCATAAACATGATATTTAAATAATGAAACGTTCCATATATATTTTTTTATCTTTAGGTTTTTTGTTGCTATTGGGTTCTTTTTGTAATCTTTTTGTGTTTTCACCACATAAACGAAGTCTTCTGTGTTAAAATTAATGTTCTGAGTAAAATATATAAAGAACTTCTACAAAATATTCTACGAGTTCGACAATACTCATAAATTTAATACCGATAAAAACGCCCAAAGTACCACCAATACTGCCAACAAGAGAAAATATAGTAACTTTAGGAATCTGACTAATCACTTCATACTCGAGCTCACTGAAAGAGAAACTGAACAAGGTTTCATCTTGACCAAGAGGACTTGTTGATGAATTCGCCCGCGTGACTACTTCAGCGGCATATTTAACAGCTGTGCATTCCTTTGGACACTGATCTAAACAGTCTTTGCTAAATTCTTCTTTCGCCAATAGATACACCTTCCACAAATCAGCTTTGTATTTCAGACGGTCCTCAGTTTCCACGTCAAGTCATTTGCTTGGACTGAAATTGTTTGACATAAAGCTATGATAGGAAACATAGGAACATCCATATTTGGCGGCATATCGCTTATAGACACAGGTCTGTTGACAGTTGATTTGACGATAGGTTTCATCAGCAACTGTTTTGCATGGATTGTATGGTT